>NZ_JAVDYC010000001.1:9642500-9742698 GCF_031458255.1 Catenuloplanes niger | reverse complement strand
CCCCGTCCGGCACCTCGTGCAGCCGCCCGGGCGCCGGATGCCGTTCCTCCAGCACGGCCCGCTGCGCGGCCGCCGCCTGCCGCGCGCGTGCGTCCACGGCCGCCAGTTCCCGCAGATAGGCGACCACACCGGCCGGCAGGTCGGCGACCGTGTCGGCCGGTAGGTGGGCGGTCGTGTCGGCCGGCAGGTGGGCGGCCGTATCCGCCGGCAGGTCAGCACCCGTGTCGGCCGGCAGGTCGGTAGCCGTGTCGGCGTCCGTCCCCACGTCGACCGGCGGCACCGGCGCCACGATGGTGCCGCTCGGCAGGCCCGGCCGCGCCACCCGCGCCGGCCGCGGGACCACGACGCTCTCCATGCCCGCCACGCTATCCGGCCGGCCGGCGACCACACAGGACCCGCGAACGGGGTACGGCCGCGCACGCGCCGGCTTCGGTGATCACCCACCCCGCGAGCGGCGAGGAATACCGGAATACGAGCACGCCGGGAGCGGAAGGGCAGACCGGGTCCGCCGCACGTCGCGTGCGAAGCCCGATTGGCCCGCGGAGCCGTGCGGCCCGCGGAGCCGTGCGGCCCGCGGAGCCGTGCGGCCCGCGGAAGCCGTGCGGCCCGCGGAAGTCGTGCGGCCCGCGGAGCCGTGTGAACCGCGGTGAGCGGTGCCGCGCCCGGGTCGCCGGGCGCGGCACCGGTCGGTCAACGCACCAGCAGCGCCACCGCCTCGGTCGTCTCCGCGTGCGTGGCCAGGAGCGCGGCCACGGCGGAACCGTCCGGACCGGCCGGCGGGCCGGCCGGAGCCCACTCGCCCGCGCAGCCGAGCAGCGACGCGACCGCGCCGGTCGTGGCCGGCTGTGCGGCCAGCAGCGCGCCGGCCGGGCCGCGGGCGGGACCCGCGCCGGTGGCCGGTGCGGTGCGGGGCCGGCGGGGTGGCGCGTTCCACGGCGCGACCCAGGAGTCCACCGCGGGCAGCGTGCCGGGGAACGTGCGGCCGGCCTCGCGGGTCAGCAGCGGCACCAGCTCCGCGGCCTGGTCCTTCAGCGTCATGATGAGCGTGGGGAGCCAAGGGAGCAGCACCGGGTCGGGCAGCCGGGCGAACGCCTTGGAGAGCGTCTCGACCACGAACGGGGCCAACCGCGGCACGGACTCCAGGGACTGGATGAAGCCGGCCACGTACTGCGGGACCGCGGGCACCACCAGCGGGTTGCCGAGCAGCCCGTCGATGCGGGACCGCAGGTCCGCCATCGTCAGCACGCCGAGCTGGTGCAGCGCGGCCCAGAGCAGCGCCACCTTCGCCGGGTGCTCCGGGTGTGACTGGCGGACGGCCAGTTCCAGCTGTGCCCGGTCGCAGCCGAGCGACAGCGCCAGGCTCTCCATGCTGAACAGGAAGCCGAGCATGGCGCCGACCTGCCGGACGCCGGTGTCGTCCGCGACGAACGCGGTCGGCAGCAGCGTGCAGTAGTGCGCGTACCCTGTCCGGACGAACGACTCGGACCAGGCGGGCAGCGTCGGCGTGGTGGCCCGGTAGTGCGCGAGCAGCCGCCGGATGCGGCGCAGCACGGCCGGGGCCTCGTCCACGGTGCGTTCCGCGGCCAGCAGCTCGACCGCGCGCTGGCCGAGCTCGTCGGTCAGGCGCGGGCTGTTCAGGAACAGCAGCGAGTCCTCGACCGCCTTCAGCGCGGTGGCGGCGGTCGCCTTCGGGTCCCAGGCGACGCGGCGCAGGCGCTGTTCCAGGACCTGTTCGACGGTGACGCCCTCGTAGCCCAGCTCGATGATGGTCCGCTGGTGCCGGCCGAGGTCGAGGTCCCAGCTCTCCTGGATGTGCTTCTCACCCAGCCGGCGGGAGCCCATGATCGGGCGTACCGCCTGGTCGGGCAGCAGGTAGCGCAGCATCCAGAGCAGCTGCGAGCACGGTGCCAGTTCCGGCTTCGCGGCCAGGTCGAGCAGCGCGCGCTGGATGCTGCGCTGTTCAAGATTGAGGCCGAGCGGGGCGAGCCGGTCGTAGACGTCGCGGGCCAGCGGCGGCAGCGCGTCGTACCCGACCTGGCCGACCCGGTCCCCGCCGAGCAGGATCTCGCAGAGCCGGCGCACGTCGCGGCGGCCCGGCACGGTGTCCTTCTCGATGCAGGTGACCGCCGCGTCCTGGAAGTCGTACGGCGTCGGCCGCGCGCGTCCGCGCATGCCCGCGAGCAGGATCGACGTCTCGAACACCGCGATCGCGTCCGCGGTGCTGGCCAGATAGCCGTTGCGGCGGGCCAGCCGGACGATGTCGACGCACCAGCCGCGCAACTCCTCCTCGTCCAGCCCGTGCAGCGCGGGCGGTCCGGACAGGTAGCCGGTGAGCTGGTCCGCCACCGGCGCGTCCGGCGTCTGCGCGGGCAGCTTCGCCGGTGCGCGCCTGCTGCCCTTCTGCCCCTGCAGCTGGAACGGCTTCAGGCGCGTCCGGGCGAGGTTCTTCTGCCAGGTGGCGGCCGCGATCGAGACCGAGCCGGGTGCGAGCCCGAACTGCGCCTCGATCGCGGAGTGGCTGGACGGGATCAGGCCGTACAGCCACGTCGTCGCGGTCCGCGGCGTGATGTCGAAGTCGGGCGTGCCGGGCGCCGACCCGACCTCCGCGAGCCGGCTCGCCGCGTGGAACGCGCCGCAGACGTAGAGCCCGTCGGCCCGGTCGATCCCGGAGGACGCCAGGTGCTGGCGGATCCGCGTCCACATGTAACGCTCGCGGTCCTCGTCGGACGCGTACCGCCGGGTGCCGTGCGGCGCCAGCCGCCGGAACAGCGAACCGATCAACACCATGACCTGCCGGTACGTGTCGTAGTCCGCGCCCGCGAGGGGCTGCTCCACGTACTGGTCCCACCACTCGGACCAGTGCCGGACCCGGCCGTGGTGCAGCAGGTGCTCCTCCAGCTCCGCGAACCGGGGCCGCAGGTCGCCGATCTCCACGCCGACCGCGTCACCGTGCAGGTCGTCGTCCGCGTCCGCCGGCTGCTCGTGCGCCTCGGACGCGTCCGGCTGCCACTGGAAGACGTGGTCGGTGGAGCGGTCCACCAGGACCAGTTCCACGCCGGGCGTCTCCAGCGCGTACGAGATCGCCTGGTACTCCGCGGACGCCTCGGTGATCGGCGCGATCACCGACAGCGGTGCCGACTCCTTCGGGAACCCGTCCAGCTCGGACGCGAACGACTGGAGTGCCACCGGCAGCCGGCAGTTGCGCAGCTCGGTCAGCAGCGAACCCATGTCCTCGCACAGCTCCAGGTAGATCACCTTCGGCTGTTTCTCCCGGAGGCGGCGCACCATCGCCAGCGCGGAGGCCGGGGAGTGATGACAGACCGGGAAGATCTCGAGCGGTTCACGGAGAGCGTGATCCACGTCGTCGACGATCCCGCTGAGGATGTCCGGCAGCGTGGCCGGGCCGCCGGCGAGCGCCTCGGCGGCGCCGAGCAGCTGCGTCCGGAGGGCATCGAACGGCCCGCTCACGACAGGGTGGCGATCGCCTGGCGACCACCCTCCAGGAAGCCGTTCCACTCGCCGCCCGCGTCCTTGCTGCGCGGCTCGATCACGCCGTGCCAGTACTTGTTCAGGATCGCCAGGTCCTCCGGGCTGCGCCGGGCCAGCGACCCGACCAGCGACGACGCGAGCGTCGCCGACGTCAGCGACGCCGCGCCGAAGAAGTTGCTGTGCAGGATCGCGTCCTCCAGCACGCCGATCTGCTCGGCCGTGGACAGCGCGGACTCCAGGCGCTCGTCGTCGCTGGTCGCGGACGCGGATGCGGCCCGCAGGTCGGCGAACGACTGGAGCAGCACGTCGAGCAGTGTCGGCGGCACCTCGAGCTCGATGTTGTGCCGGCGCAGCAGCTCCTCGGTGCGGAACCGGACGATCTCCGCCTCGCTCTTCTTGTTCGTCACCACCGGGATGCGGACGAAGTTGAAGCGCCGCTTGAGCGCGGAGGACAGGTCGTTGACGCCCCGGTCCCGGCTGTTGGCGGTCGCGATGATCGAGAAGCCCGGCTTGGCGAAGACGATGTTGTCCTCGTCCAGCTCCGGGATGGACACGTACTTCTCGGACAGGATCGAGATCAGCGCGTCCTGCACGTCGCTGGTCGACCGGGTCAGCTCCTCGAACCGGCCGATCACACCGTTCTCCATCGCGGTCATGATCGGTGACGGGATCATCGACTGCCGGGACTGGCCCTTCGCGATCACCATCGAGACGTTCCACGAGTACTTGATGTGGTCCTCGGTCGTGCCCGCGGTGCCCTGCACGACCAGCGTCGAGTTCCGGCTGATCGCGGCGGACAGCAGCTCGGCCAGCCAGCTCTTGCCGGTGCCCGGGTCGCCGATCAGCAGCAGGCCCCGGTCGGAGGCGAGCGTGACGATCGCGCGCTCCACGAAGCTGCGGTCGCCGAACCACTTCTGCGGGATCTCCCGGTCCAGGCCGTCGGCGCGCTCGGAGCCGAGGATGAACAGGCGCACCATCTTCGGGCTCAGCCGCCAGGAGAACGGCTTCGGGTTGTCGTCGATCGACTCCAGCCAGTCCAGCTCGTCGGCGTACTTCGCCTCGGCCGGGGCGCGCAGCAGCTCGTTGCTCATGTTCGTGTTACTCCTTGAGGTCTCAGACGAGGAAGTTCTTGAGCTCGTGGACGAGCTTCTTGATCCGGCCGGAGAGCACCGGGGTGCCCTGATCCTTGAACCGCTGCCGGAACCACGGGTTGACGGACTGCTGGCCGCCGCTGCTCACCGAACCGACCGGGATGAAGCGGGCGCCGGACCGGTGGATCGCGGCGAACCCGTCCCAGCACTCCTGCTCGCGCCACTCGTAGAAGTCGGAGATCCAGACGACCACGGTGTTGCGCGGGTCGACGATCTTCGGGCGGGCCAGCTCCAGCGCGGCCGTGCCGTCCGTGCCGCCGCCGAGCTGGGTGCGCAGCAGCACCTCGAACGGGTCGTGCACCCACGTGGTCAGGTCCAGCGCGCGCGTGTCGTACGCGATCAGGTGCACGTCGACCTTGGGCAGGCCCGCGAAGATCGACGCCAGGATGGTGCAGTTGACCATCGCGTCGACCATCGAGCCGGACTGGTCCACCACCACGACCAGCCGGGCCGGCTCGACGCGCTTCGCGGTCTGCTTGTAGTACAGCCGGTCGACGTAGAGGCGCTCGTCCTCCGGGCTCCAGTTCGGCAGGTTCTTCCAGATCGTCCGGTCGACGTCCAGGTTGCGGAACACCCGCTTCGGCGGGATCGACCGGTCGATCGTGCCCGTGCTGGCCTGCGCCACCTGCGTCCGCAGCACCTGCGCGACCTCGTCGACGAACCGGCGGATCAGCGCCTTCGCGTTCGCCAGCGCCACGCCGTCCAGGTTGTCCTTGTCGCGCAGCAGCTGCTCGATCAGCGACATGCTCGGCGTGAGCTTCTTCGCCAGCCGCGGATCGGCCAGCACCTCCCGCAACCGCATGCGCTTGATCAGGTCCGCCTCGATCGCGGCCAGCGCCGGCCCGAGGTTCACGGTGAAACCGCTGCCGGGCGCGTTACCGGCGGCGCTGCCCCCGGTGCCGGTGCCGCCCTCGGCACCGCCGGCGCCGGTGGCCGCGGCCCGTCCGCGCAACGCACCCGGCTCGCAGCCCAGCGCCCGCTCGAACCAGCCCGCGTCGGACTGCCAGCGGGCCAGCTGCTCCGCGGTCACGTTGCCGCCGCCGGTCGCGAACACGTTGAGCAGCAGCTTCGACACCAGCGCGGCGCGGCGGACCTCCCGGTCCCGGCCGTCGTCGGCCGGGGCCATCAGACCGTCGATCTCGGCCTCGAGGTCCGGGTACCGCTGGACGACGCTGTCGACCGAGACGGACGGGTCGAGCAGCAGCGCCGGCAGACCGAGGTCGTCGACGATCGCGACGCTCGCGGACTCCAGCGTGGCCTGCTCCTCCGGGTCGAACAGGCGGGCCAGCAGCCGCCAGTAGAGCACCTGCCGACGGTTCTCATGCGCGGTGGTCACTGTCGCAGCAGCCTTCCCGCGCGCTCACGCAGCACGTCGACCGCGGTGCCGGCCGCCGCCTCCGCCTTCGCGGCCTTCGCCTCCGTCGGGCCGAACGCCCACTCGCCCGAGTGCACGGTCACCTGCTTCTTCTTCACCGTCGCCTGCACCGCGAGCGGCTGCACCGACCAGCGGCCGTCCCACCGGAGCAGGCCGAGGCAGGCGGTGGACGCGTCGGCCAGTGCCGGGGTGAGCGGCCCGGCCGCGGGCAGCCGGTCGTAGTCGACCGGGAGCGTGACGCCGCCGACGTCGAAACCGTCCAGCAGCACCGGCGTGGCGAGCGTCGTCGGGTGCCGGTCGAGCGGCGGGATCGCGGGCAGCGTGGCCGCCCCCAGCCGGACCCGCGCGGTGGTGATCGGGTCCGCGGCGTCGCCGGGCGTGGCCTTCGCCTCGTCCCAGATCAGATCGCCGGCCGGGGTCAGCGCCATGCCGTCGATCTCGGCCGTGGTGCCCCCGGTGACCATGGCGCGGAAGACCGGGAAGCCGGCCAGCATGCGCCACGCGGACGGCCCGGTGATCGTGTCGACCTTCGCGGCCGCGACACCGGTCCGGACCACCCGCACCTCGTCACCGGTCTCCAGCAGCGCGTGGACCTGCGCCTGGAACACGGTCGGGTGCTCGTGCAGGTCCACGCCGAGGTAGAGCAGCCGGCCGCTGACCGGGGTGGCCTCGAACGCGGGGAAGTCGTCCTGGCTGAGCAGCAGCCCCCGGGTCCACAGGTCGGCCCAGCGGCGCACCGGCACCCGGTCGAGCGTGGCGACCGGCGCGGCCGCGCGCAGCTCACCGGCGAACCCGTCGAGCAGCACCGCGAGCCGCCGCTGCGCCGGGTCGGCCAGCAGCGCCGACACCGCCTGCGCACCGGCCGCGGCCAGCTCGTGGTCCACGCCGTGCCAGCCCGCGATGGCCAGCTCGCGCAGCCAGGACCGGCCGCCGGCGAGCAGGCCGGGCGCGGCCTCCGCGGCCGCACCCGGCTCCCACGCCGCGCGGGTGCGGCCGAGCGCGGTGTCGACCGAGCCCAGCAGCGCGTCGTGGACGGCGCCGAGCAGCGCGGTGCGGGCACCGGCGAGCGCGAGCAGGTGCTCGTCCGTCACCGTACCCGCGATGATCTTTCCGACGGAGTCGGTGACCCGGTCGGCGAGCGGCGACCCGGCGAACGCGGCCGCGAGATCCTCCAGCGCGGCCGTGCGCTCCTCGTCGAGCCGGGCGAGGCCGTGGGTGAGCGCGTCGTCCAGGCCGTCGACCAGCGCGAGGGACTCGTCGACCCCCGCCGGCGCGGCACGCAGCGCATCCGCCAGCATCAGCGCACCGCCCCGGCGGCCGGGAACCACTGCAACTCCGGCAGCGGATCGGTGCCGGCCGGCAGCTCCAGGTAGGCCAGGTGGCGCAGGAAGCCGGCGAACACCTCGGCCGCCCGGTTCGGCGCGGACGTCGGGTGCAGCGCGGACATCACGCTCGCGCCGTCGGCCACCTCGACCTTCAGGTAGCGGGCCACCCGCTCCGTCCCGTACTGCAACTCGGCCTCGGTGATCATCGCCTCAATGTGTTTGCAGGCATGCGACGACTGGCTGAGCCCGCCGCACGGGCGGTTGTTGTTGGTGTTGCAGCTCAACCCGTGGTCGCCCGCGGTCACCGACGACACGTAGACGCGCTCGATGTCCGAGCCGCTGGACACCACCCCCTGCAGCCGTCCCTCCGTCAGCTCCACGAACGGCACCTTGGCCAGCTTTCGCGGCCGTGCCGGCGCGACGACGGGCGCTGCGCTGCGCCGCTCGTAGGCGACGCCATCGCTTGTCACAACCAGTCCTCCTCACGAACAAGTGCCCGTAGTTGTATCGGAGCGGTGCGACAAAAACCGGTGACCTGGCGCTCTGGCATGATCTCCGGTCATGTGGGAGACGACGTCCGCCGGCGGCCGACCGGCCTGGCGGCACACCGCGTCCGGGGTGCTGTTCCGTGCGGTGCCCGCCGGCACGTTCCGGATGGGCCTGTCCGAGGCCGAGGAGGCGACGCTGGCCGGCGTCGAGTTCGAGGACGGCGGCCTGACGCCCGCGGACCTCGCGCAGATGCGCCCGGTCCGCGACGTACGCGTCGACGGCTTCCTGATGGCCCGGCACCCGCTGACCGTCGCACAGGTGCGGCACTGGCTCCCGGACTACTCCGACGACTACGCAGACGGCGACGACCACCGGGTGGCGCGGCTGGAGTGGCCGGACGAACTGCTGGAGAAACTGCCGTTCCGGCTGCCCAGCGAGGCCGAGTGGGAGTACGCGGCCCGCGCCGGCACCACTACGCTGTGGCACCGCGGCGACACCCCGCCCGGCGAGGACGCCGTGCTCGACACGTTCGGCGACGAACGCGCGACCGCCGCCTCGGAGAACCCGTTCGGCCTGGCCGCGATGGGCGCCACCGCGGACCTGTGCGCGGACACCTACCTCGACGGGTACGCGGACGCGCCCGCCGACGCCCGGCCGCGGCACGCCGAGGACGCCGACCGCGTGGTCCGCGGCGGCGCCGCCGACCTCTACCCGTGGCAGGGCGTCGACGAGTGGCTGATGCTGCTGCCGTCCACCCGCTACGAGTTCGGCGAGTTCGCCTCCGTCCGGCCCGTCGCACCCCTGCCGTAGGGTGCTCGCCATGACGGTCGTGGAGATCTTCACCGACGGCGCGTGCCGCCGGAACCCCGGTCCGGGCGGCTGGGGCGCGCTGCTGCGCTACGGCGAGCACGAGCGCGAGATGTGCGGCGGCGAGGCGGGGGAGACCACCAACAACCGGATGGAGCTGATGGCCCCGATCGAGGCGCTGGAGACACTGACCCGCCCGTCCGAGGTGCACATCCACACGGACAGCACGTACGTGCGCAACGGCATCACCACCTGGATCAAGGGGTGGAAGCGCAACGGCTGGCAGACCAAGGACCGGAAGCCGGTCAAGAACGCGGACCTCTGGCAGCGGCTGGACGAGGCCTGCAAGCGGCACACCGTCGAGTGGCACTGGGTCAAGGGCCACGCCGGCCACGTCGAGAACGAGCGCGCCGACCGCCTCGCCGCCAAGGGCCTGGAGAACGCGGTCGCGGCGGCCCAGCCGGCCCGGGGTTAGCCTCGGCGGATGGTGATCGAGCATGGTTATCGGCGGGAGTTCCCGCGGGAGCGGATCGAGGACGTGCTCGGCCGGGCCGGGGTGACGGCCGGGCTCGCGGACGTGCGGGAGCTCGCCGGGGGGACGTTCAACACGGTCTTCCGGCTGCGGCTGACGGACGGTGCGCGACTGGTTCTCAAGGTGGCGCCGCCGGCGGAGGCGCCGGTGATGCGCTACGAGCACGGGCTGCTGGCGGCGGAGGCGCTCTACTACGAGCGCGCGGCCGGGCGGGCGCCGGTGCCGGAGGTGGTGCACGCGGAGCCGGACCTGCTGGTGATGACGGAGTTGCCGGGCGGGACCGTGGCGGAGCACCTGCGGCACTACTCGCCGGCGGCGCGGGCGCGCCTGCGTCACGAGCTCGGTGGGCATCTCGCGCGGCTGCACACGATCACCGGTGCGGGCGGGTTCGGATATCCGGCGGATCCGCTGCGGGCCGGCTGGCCGGAGGCGTTCGACGGCATGGTCGGCGCGCTCCTCGCGGACGCGGCGGAGTACGGCGTCGCGCTGCCGATGCCGGCCGAGCGGATCCGGCGCCTGATCGACCGGGCGGGCCTGGACGAGGTGACCACGCCGGTGCTGGTCCACTTCGACCTGTGGGACGGCAACATCCTGATGTCGCGGGGGCGGGTCACCGGGCTGATCGACGCGGAGCGCGCGTTCTGGGGTGACCCGGTCGCGGACCTCCCGTCGCTGTCGCTGTTCGGCGAGATCGACGAGGACTTCCTGGCCGGTTACCGGGAGGCGGGCGGCACCTTCGGGGCGGCGGAGGCGCGACGGCTGCGCGCCTACCGGGCCTACCTCTACCTGATCATGTGGATCGAGGGCGGCCCGCGGCGGTTCACCCCGGAACACCTGGAACGGCGGAGGAGCGAACTGCGTACCGTCTTCGATGGATTCGGCGTTTACTGTTAATTAGGTTTTCAGTAGACTGGCTGGCACGTCAGGCGCCTGGTGGAGGGCGTTCCGGCGGTTGGGCCGCAGCGCTGTGCGGGAAACGAGCAGCAGCGCGCAGGCATCGGCCGCGGCCCGTGGATCCCCCCACTCGAAGGAGCCCGTCATGCGGAGACCCCTCGTCACCCTGGCCCTGCTCACGCCGCTGTCCGTCCTCGCCACCACGTTCGTCGCCGTGTCGCCGGCCGGCGCGCACGGGTACATCTCCTCGCCGCCGAGCCGGCAGGCGCTCTGCGCCAGCGGCACGGTTGCCAACTGCGGCGACATCCAGTGGGAGCCGCAGTCCGTCGAGGCGCCGAAGGGCCGCACCCGGTGCAGCGGCGGCGTCGGCCGGTTCGCGCAGCTGGACGACGAGTCGAAGGGCTGGCCGGCCACCTCGGTCGGGTCCAGCGTCACGTTCAACTGGGTGCTGACCGCCCGGCACGCGACCAGCACCTGGCAGTACTTCATCGGGTCGGCCAAGGTCGCGGAGTTCAACGACGGCGGTGCGCAGCCGGGCGCGACCGTGCGGCACACCGTCAACTTCGGCGGCTACGGCGGCCGGCAGCGGGTGCTCGCGGTGTGGAACGTCGCGGACACGCCGAACGCGTTCTACGCCTGCGTGGACCTGCAGTTCGGCGGCGGCACCACCACACCGCCGACGCAGCCGCCGGCCACGCCCCGGCCGCCCGCCACGCCGACGCAGCCGCCGGTCACGCCGCCGGCCGGTGGCACCTGGGCGGCCGGCACCGGCTACACCGTCGGTGCGATCGTGACCTACGGCGGCGCGAGTTACCGCTGCACGCAGTCGCACACCGCGATCGCGGGCTGGGAGCCGCCGCACGTGCCCGCCCTCTGGGACCGCGTCTGATCCGCCGGTCCGGGCATCGCCGCGGTGCGGTGCCCGGACCGGCAACCGATCAGAACCCCTTCCCGGGTACGCCGGGCGGCGCGCATCCGCTCGGAGCCGGCTCCGCCGGCGGACGGGCCGTCGATCCGCTCACGTGGCGGGCCCGGGGCGCGCATGCCCGGACGATGGGACGCCGGTGAGCGCCCGGCGCCGGGGCGCACGGCCGGCCGTACCCGGCGGGAATGTGATCTGGATCTATCCGTTGACGGCCGGCGGCGCGCTGTGGCCGGGACCGTCCACGATGGCCGCGGAGGACGCGACACCGCAGCTCCGATCCGGCCTCGGACCGCCCGCGCACCGGGCCGGGAGAAGATCATAAAGAAGATTTAGGGAACGCATGATCTTACTTTAGGTGCCCCTCTTCTAGCGTGAGTTCCACGCTGAGTGACACCAGGGGCCGGGTGATCACAGAGGCGCGTCCGTCCTACGAAGGAGCACCGTTCGTCATGCGTAGAACCCTCACCACCTCCCTGCTCGCGCTGGGCACCGTCGCCGGTTCCCTGGTGGTCGCGTCGCCGGCCAGCGCGCACGGTTACATATCGTCGCCGCCGAGCCGGCAGGCGAACTGCGCGAGCGGCGCGGCCAAGGACTGCGGCAACATCCAGTTCGAGCCGCAGTCGGTCGAGGGCCCGAAGGGCCTGACCAGCTGCGACGGTGGCCTCTCGCAGTTCTCGGTGCTGAAGGACGACTCGCGGGCCTGGCCGGTGACGAACGTCGGCACGTCCACCACGTTCAGCTGGGTGCTGACCGCCCGGCACAAGACGTCGACGTGGCAGTACTTCGTCGGCACCAAGAAGATCGCGGAGTTCGACGACAAGGGCGCGCAGCCGTCCGCCACCGTGCGGCACCAGGTGAACCTGAGCGGCTACTCCGGCAGGATCAAGGTGCTGGCCGTGTGGAACATCGCGGACACGCCGATGGCGTTCTACAACTGCGTCGACCTGAACGTGGGCGGCACCGGCGGCAACACGCCGGCCAAGCCGGCACCGGCCCCGGAGCAGCCCGCACCCCAGCAGCCCGCCCCGCAGCAGCCCGCGAACCCGGCGCCCGCGTCGCCGTCCGCGTCGGCCGGCACGTCCGCACCGGCCACCGGCGGCAACACCGGCGGCAACACGGGTGGCGGCAACACCGGCAGCGGTGCCGCGACCGACTGGAAGAGCTGGACCGCGTACCGGACCGGCGACAGGGTCACGTTCGAGGGCGTCACCTACGAGTGCCGCCAGGGCCACACCACGCTGCCCGGCTGGGAGCCGCCGATCGTCCTCGCGCTCTGGCTGCCGGTCAAGTGATTCTCCGTGCGGGACCCGTTCCGACCGGCGGGTCCCGCACGGTCCCCCTCGCCCACCGTTGAAGATCGCTAGGAAGCCCACCATGACACGCCGCCCCGCCGCCGCCCTGCTCGCCGTCACCGCCCTGACCGCGCTCCTGACCGCCTGCGGCACCGCCCCCGCCACGCCGTCCGCCGACCCGACGCCCGCGGGCGGTGCCACGGCCGCCGCGAACACCGGCGGGCGCAACGACCACGACGTGATGTTCCTGCAGATGATGGTCAACCACCACGAGCAGGGCGTCCAGATGGCGGAGATCGCCACCGAGAAGGCCACCAGCGACGAGCTGAAGACGCTCGCCTCCGCGGTCGTCGCCACCCAGAAGGACGAGATCGCGACCATGAAGTCGTGGCTGACCGCCTGGGGTGAGGCCGACCGCGCCGACACCGACGTCAACCTGCACGCCGACCACGGCGGTCTGCCGGCCACCACGCCCGAGGAGATCGAGTCGCTGCGCGACACGCCCACGGCCGACTTCGACGGCACGTTCCTCGCGCTGTTCACCGGCCACCAGCACAACGCGGTCGAGATGGCGAAGACCGAGACCACCGAGGGCGAGAACCCGGACGCGAAGGCGCTCGCCAAGAGCATCGACGACTCCCGCACCGCCCAGATCCAGCTGATGCTGAAGATCAGCGCGGGCACGATCTGACACCCACCCGGGGGTACGGCGTGCGCCGTGCCCCCGGTCAGTCCACCAGCACGTCGGCCTCCGTCATCGGCATGCGGGCGACCGCGGTCCACCGGGCGGCCCACTCCGGGACGTCGGTGATCCGCGGGTCCGGCACGGCGGCGAGCAGGTCCTCGCGCCGCACGGTGCCACCGCGGCGGTCGAGCATGCGGATACAGGCGATCACCCGCGCGACGACCTCGCCGCCACGCACGAAACGGTGCTCGAAGACGATGTTCGGGCCGTCCAGGCCGAGGAAGCGCGTCTCGACCGCGAAACGCTGCCACAACCGCAGGCCACGCCGGTAGCGGACCACCTGGCCGGCGATCACGCCGTACCAGCCGAGCCTGCGGAAGATGTCGCCGTACCCGCTGCGGATCACGAACTCCCAGCGGGCGAACGTGGCCAGCGTCAGGTACGTGCCGTTGTTCATGTGGATCAGCGCGTCCAGGTGGTGCGGCCACACCCGCATCGGCGACGCCAGCGTGGCGAACGGGTCGACGCGGGACCGGAAACGAGACCTGACCAGGCGGTACGCGTCAGTGAGTGCGAGGAACATCCCGCGATCGTCGGCGCACCGCCTTCACGCGACCTTCAGATCCGCGCAGACCTCGTCGACCAGGGCCGCGAGCGGGCGGATGCGGCCGGTCCGCCACTGCACCTCGAAGTCCTCGTCACCCAGCTCCCGCCGCAGCCCGGCCAGCTCCCGCTCCTGCTGCTCGGCGAGCCAGGAGAAGAAGCTGCCGCCGGCGGCCCGGCGCACCTCGTGACCGGCGGACAGCAGCATCACCTCGTGCCGCGGCCGGCCCAGGTCGCCGTAGACCAGCGACGCGTAGAACAACGCCAGCGACGTGCCCCACAGCAGGCGGTGCTCGGCGAATGCGCGCAGCGCGCGGCACAGCCCGGCGGCGCCGGCCAGCGGACCGGAGAGGTTGCGGGCCGCCTCCGCGCGCAGCAGCCAGGCGTAGGCCAGCACCTCCGGATCACCCACGTCGCGCAGCACCGACTCCGCCTCGGCACTCAACGCGGCCGTCAACCCCCAGTCGCCGCGTGCGCTGGCGGACAGGCCCTGCTGGGTGAGCGTCCAGCCGAGCAGCCACGGCCAGTCCGCGGCCACGGCCACGGCGTGCGACTCGGCCATCAGCTCGTCGGCCCGGTCGTGCGAACCGCCGAAACCCTCCGCCGTGGCGAGGCGGCGCAGCGCCAGACCGTACCCACGCCGGTCGCCCGTCCGGGTGAAGATCGTGGCGGCCTCCCGGCCGGCGGCCCGGGACGCGGCCAGGTCGCCCTGCATCGAGGTGAGCAGCGTCAGGCCGCTCAGCGCCCGGGCCCGCACGGCCGGCGGCACCGGGCCGCGCGCCTCGAGCGCGAGCGTCGTCCAGCGCCGGCCGACCACGTACTGGCCGCGGCTGTGCCAGTACGTGCAGAGCGCGGCGGCGACCCGCAGCGCGGTGGCGGCGTCGTCCCGGGCGACCGCCCACTCCATCGCGGCCCGGAACTGCTCCATCGTGGTGTCGAGCAGGTGCATCCACCGCTCCCGGGCGCTGCCGACCCGCTCGTTCCACAGCGTGTCCGCGAGCCCGGCCACCAGCGCGGCGTGCCGGTCCCGGACCGTCGTCAGCTCGCCCCGCGCGTCGAGGCGCTCCAGCCCGTACGCGCGCAGCGTCTCCAGCATCCGGTACCGGTCCGCCTCGCGCAGCAGCAGCGACTTGTCGACCAGCGCCGCGACCAGCCGGGCCACCTCGGCCGGCGGGAAGTGGTCCGCGGCGAGCTGCTCCGCCCAGTCCAGGCCGAAGCGGCCGGCGAACGCGCTCAGCACGGTGAACAGCCGGCGTTCGTCCGCGTCGAGCAGCCGGTAGCTCCAGTCGACGACCGCGTGCAGCGTCCGGTGCCGCGGCGCGGCCGTCCGGTCACCGCGGCTCAGCAACCCGAACCGGTCGTCGAGCCGGGCCGCGAGCTCACCGGGCGAGAACGCGTTCATCCGCGCGGCGGCCAACTCGATCGCCAGCGGGACACCGTCCAGCTTCCGGCAGATCGCGGCGACCGCGGCCGCCGTCCCGTCGGCCAGGGCGAACCCGGGGTCGGCGGCGCGGGCCCGCTCGGCGAAGAGCCGCACCGCCGGCGCGCGGCCGGCGGACTCCGCGTCGTCCTCCCCGGTGCCGGGCAGCGCGAGGCCGTGCAGGGGCAGCAGCGCCTCGCCGGTGATGCCGAGCCGCTCCCGGCTGGTCGCGAGGACACGCATGCCCGGGCATGCGGCCAGCAGCGCGGCGGCGAATCCGGCGGCCGCGTCCGTCAGGTGCTCGCAGTTGTCCAGGACGAGCAGCCCGTCGACCGCGCGCAGGTGGTCGAGGACCAGGCCGGTGCGGGGCCGGGCCGGGTGCGACGGCAGGCCCAGGGCGTCACCGACCGCGTCGGCGAGCAGGTCCGGCTGTTCCAGCGCGGCCAGCTCGACCAGCCAGGCGGTGCGTGCCCGCCCGGCGACCTCGGCGGCGAGCCGGGTCTTGCCGACCCCGCCGACGCCGGTGACGGTGACCAGGCGGTGCGCGCCCAGCAGCCGGCCGGCCGCGGCCAGTTCCCGCTCCCGGCCGACGAAGCTGGTCAGCGGCCGCGCCACCGACCGGGCCGGCGCGCCGTTCCCCGCGTCCGCGGCGTCCCGGGCCGCGGACGTGCCTCGCGTCCCGGCGGCCTCTCCCGCTCCGGCGGCGTCAGGTGCTCCGGCGGCGTCACGTGCTCCGGTGGCGTCAGCTTCGGTGGCGTCCGCGCGCAGGATCGTGGTGTGCAGTCGTTGCAGGTCCGGGCCGGGTTCGACGCCGAGCCGCTCGGCCAGTTCCCGGCGGGCCGCACCGAACGTGGCCACCGCCTCGCCGGTCCGGCCGGCCCGGAACCGGGCGCGCATGAGCTGCCCCCAGAACCGCTCGTTCAGCGGATGCTCCGCGACCAGCGCGACCAGCTCGGCGATCATCTCCTCGTGCCGTCCCACGGCCAGATCCGCGTCCCCGCGCGCCTCGATCGCCCGGATCCGCAGCTCCGCCAGGCGCGCCGCCTCCGCCTCCACCCACGACCGATCCGCCACGTCCGCGAACGCCGGCCCCCGCCACAGCGCGAGCGCCGCCCGCTGCCGCGCGGCCGCCGCCCGATGGTCGCCCCGCCGGCCCGCGCCCAGCCCGTCCGCGACCATCCGCTCGAACCGCCACCGGTCCACCGCGTCGTCCGGCACCCGGAGCAGATAACCCTGGTCGTGCGTCTCCAGCTCGGTCGCCGGCCGGCCGCTGACCTCACGCATCGCCCGTCGCACCTCGGCGACCCGCACCCAGAGCAGTTCCGTGGCGCGCGGCGGCGGCGACTCCCACAGCATCTCGGCGAGCCGCGCCGCGGAGACCACCGTGCCGGCCCGCGCCAGCAACGCGGCCAGCAACGCCCGGTGCCGCGGCCCGCCCAGCCGCACCGGCGCACCGTCCCACCACACCTCGAGCGGCCCGAGAACCCGGTACTCGAAGCCCCCGCCCGCCACCAGCCGAAGGCTACCAGCGCCGATCGTCAGCCGATCGATCCCTCAGAAGAGCCGCCCACGGTACGGATGCGGCCGCCCCCACGTCTCCTCCCACAGCTTCAGCTCGAACGCACACTGCTTCGGCCCCGCTTCGCGCGCGATGTGGTGCCAGTAGTCCTGCGCGACGTCCCGCACCTCCTCGAGGCTGTAACTGCCGCGCTTGTCCGCCAGGAAGTTGTTCTGCATCGTCACCCCGTCGGCCCGGCTGAACGTGACGTAGAAACCCTCCCCGTCCCACTCCGTGGTGTCCTCCTGGCCGGTGTAGGCCCGCTCGACCAGGTCGAGCAGGTCGTAACCGAGCGTGGGGCTGTTCTGCACGTCCATGGTCAGGAACATGCCGAGAACCTCGAGTCGTGGCTCCGACTCCCGCCAGCGTGGAAAGCCGTTCTCCGTGAAAAAGGTGAGACCCACTACCTACTCATCCCTACAGGAAAGGGAACCCGTGCTTCAGCGCACCGGTTGCCGTATCGAAGTAACCCATGACCTTGACGCCGTTGTGTTCGCTGTACCAGGTGCCGCTGGCCGTCTTCGATATGTTCGGGTGATTGAATGCCGCGGTCACCGCGTTGTCGACCTGCGCCGGCGTCCAGTCGTCGGGCCAGAACGTGCTCTTGCCCTCGTTGCCCTGCTTCGGCACCCACTCCGGCGGCGGGTTCGCGTTCTTGAACTCGACCTTCGCCTCGTACGCGCCGGTGGCCGGGTTCCGGCGCAGGACCGGGCCGATCCGGCGGTCGGGGAAGTCCTCGCCGCCGGGGCGGTAGTGGTAACCCTTGCGGCTCTCGCCCTCCATCATGTGCCGCAGCCGGTCCGGCGCCATGTCGCCGCCGCGGGCCCGCTTCGCGGCGCGCCCGTCCTGCTTGCGCAGGTAGCGCAGCGCGGCACGGAGCAGCTTTCCGGTGCCGGCGTTGCGTTTCGCGCTGGCACGTTGAGCCATCGCTCAGCCCTCCAGCAGCGTGAGCACGACCTCTTGGATGAGGTTGCCGATGACGGTGCGGGCCAGCGCCTGGAAGACCGGGATCTCCAGCAGCGACGCCCCGAAGGTGACCGCGGCCGTGGCGACGGCCTGGGCGATCTGGATGGCCAGGATGGTGAGCTGCACGATCACCGCGATCTTCAGCGCGAGCACGATCGTGCCGCAGACGATCAGGCCGGTGCCGGTGAGGACCGCGGCGGTGGCGCCGTCGGTGAGCGCGTCGGCGGGGCTGCCGTCCTTCGTCCACCAGGCCTGGAAGGCCGCGATGTCCTGACCGCTGTTCTCCGCCCAGACGGTGCCGGCGCCCGTGTTCGCGTCGCCGACGATCTCGTTGATCGTGGTGGAGAACGAGATCCAGGTCTGGCCCATCTCGAAGAGCCGGTCCTCGTCGGCCTCCGGCCAGGTGTACCCGAGGACGCCGAGCAGCGAGATCAGCTCGCCGGGCAGCTGCAGGCTCACAGCGCTTCCCGCAGCGTGGACATGCGCCGGAGGATCGCCTCCTCGGCGACGGTATAGAGCTGCGCCATGCCGGCCAGGTCCACGCCCGCGGCGGCGATCTCGTCCAGCGCGTCCCGGTAGCATTCGAACGCGACCGCGGAGACCTCGTCGTGGGCGATGCCGATCAGCTGCCCGATGTCGTCCTCGCCCCACGGCCGGCCGAAGCCGGCGATCTCGGCCTGGAACTCGCTCAGCGCGGACGCGAACCGTTCCGCGACCGTGCCGAGCCGCTGCCCGGCGTGCTCCAGGCTCTCCGGCGTGACGTGCACGCCGCCGGAGCTCACCTGCCGCCCCGGTCGGCGATCCGGCCCTGCGCCTCGACCAGCGCGTCGGTGAACGCGGTGAGCCGGCGGGAGGCACTGTCCTGGATGTCCTTGAGCTGCTCGGACAGCGCGGTGAAGTCGGTGGTGCCGGCACCGGCGGCCGCGGTGGCCCTGGACTGCAGGTCGGCCAGCGCGGCGTTGACGGCCGCCATCGTCTCACCGGCGAGCGTGGCCGAGTCCAGCCGCATCGCGGTCGGGCCGAAGGTCAGCGACGTCACCCGCCCGGGTGCCGCGGCGGTCGCGACGATCAGACCGTCGAGCGCCTCACCCGTACCCTCGACGGGTGACGCCTCCGGGTCCGCGTCGGCGGCGCGGACCGAGCCGAGCGCGGATGTGACGTCGGACAGCATCCGCACGATGCCGGACGGATCGGGTGCGGTGGTCATCGTGTGCCTCCGGTGACGGTGCGGATCGGGACGAACACCCGACCATCCTGGCAGATCGCCGCCCGCCGGGCGGTCATGGACGAGTGCGCTTGGCGTACTGGGCCGGCGTCTCGGCGTAGCGGCCGCGGAAGGCGCGGATGAAGTGGCTGCTGTCGGCGAACCGGAAGCGGGCCGCGGCCTCGGACACGGTGTGGCCGGCGGCCAGGGCGTGGCGGGCCTCCTCGAGCCGGCGGCGGCGGATGTAGGCGGCGGCCGGCTCGCCCGTGGTGGCGAACGCGCGGCTCAGCGTGCGGACCGAGACGTGCAGGTCGCGGGCGAGCAGCGCGGGCGTCAGGTCGGCCCGGGTGAGCAGGCGGTCGGCCAGTTCGCGGGCGGCGCGGGCCAGCGCGGGGGCCAGCGCCGGCTCGGTGGTGTCGGCGGCGCGGCGCAGGACGCCGCGGGTCAGTTCGACGAGCGCGTTGCGGGCGGCGTCGACCCCGGCGTCGCTGAGGTCGTCGATCGTGTCGTGGAGCAGGCCGGCGTGGGCGAGCAGCAGCCGGACCTCGGGGGCGGCGGCGGAGCCGGTCAGCGGTGCGTCGACGGTCAGGCCGTGCAGCTCGCGGAGCGGGATCCCGACGGAGTGGCCGGTGGTCCGCGGCGCGGTGGCGAAACCGGTCAGACCCGTCGAACGGTACGCCAGGAAGCCGCCGGACCGGACCGGGAACGCGCCCCGGTCGTAGTCCAGCGTCCAGACGCCCCGCCGCACCAGGTAGAGCCGCAGCTCGGCGGGCTGGTGCGGGTCGACCGCGGTCCGTACGCCGGCGGTCGTGTGGAAGTCGGTGACGGTCACGTCGCCGGCGCGGGAGTCGCGGCCGTGCACGCCGGAACGGGTGACCGCGGGCAGCGGCGCGCAGCCGCTGATCCGGGTGAACCGGTCGTCGTGCCCGCCCGAGCCGGGACGTGCGGTGTCGACCAGGACCGTGCCGCGCGGTGAGCTCATCCGCCCATCGAAGCACGCTGGCCCGGACGTTCCATTCGCTGGCCGCCCGGTTCAAGTCGCGGGCCCACGGCGGCGCCTAGCCTTGCCCGCACAGCAGGGATCCCAGGAGAGCGAGAAACAGGAACATGAGCGACACAGGTGTGGTGCTGGTGACCGGTGCCGGCAGCGGCTTCGGACGGCTGACCGTGGAGGCGCTGGTCCGGCGCGGGCACACGGTCTTCGCCGGGATGCGGGAGCCGGCCGGCCGGAACCGGGCGGCCGCGGCGGCGCTCACCGGCGCGCGCGTGATCGAGCTGGACGTGACCGACCAGGACTCGGCGACGCGCGCGGTGGAGACGGTCATCGGGGAGGCCGGCCGGCTCGACGTCGTGATCAACAACGCGGGGCAGGTCTTCGCCGGGCCGGTCGAGGCGTACACGGCGGAGGAGGCGATGCGCCAGCTGGACGTGAACGTGCTCGGCGCGCTGCGGGTGAACCGGGCCGCGATCCCGCACCTGCGGCGGCAGGGCCACGGCCTGCTGATCCAGGTCGGCTCCACCGCCGACCGGGTGACCGTGCCGTTCACCGGGCTGTACGGCGCGAGCAAGGCGGCGCTGGCGAGCCTGACCGAGGCCTGGCGGTACGACCTGGCCGGCACCGGCGTCGAGTCGGTCAGCGTGTCGGCCGCGCCGCACGACACGGAGCTCGGCGCGAAGGGCACGATGCCCGCGGACGCGGCACGGCTGGAACCGTACCTGCCGGCGCTCGGCGCGTTCATGACCGACCTGACCGCGCGCCAGCAGGAGCAGGACGGCGACCCGCAGCCGGTCGCGGACGCGCTGGTCCGCCTGGTGGAGGCGCCGGCCGGCACCCGGGCGCGGCGGACCGTGGTCGGCCCGGCCGTCCAGGTCGCGGCGCTGGACGAGCTCGACCGGGTGGCGACGGAGACCGCCCGGATCGTCGGCGCCGACATGGGCATCGCGGCCCACCTGCGCTGACCTCCTCGGCCCCGAGGATCACGAAGACCGTTCGGCGGGTACGGCTCGAGCCGCGCCCGCCGAACGGTCTTCGCTACTACTGGCGCCGCTCGTCCGGCGTCTCGTCCATCGGCGGCTGGTACGGCCGGCCGTAACCGGGCTGGTGGTACGGGTCCGCAACGGGCTGGTGGTACGGGTCCGCGCCGGGCTGCTGGTACGGGTCGTGCCGGTCCGCGGCGGGCCGCCGCGGATAGCCGTCCGCCGGTTGCTGCGCGGTCCCGCCCGCCGGCGGCCGGTATCCGTCTCCGCCGCCGGGCGGCTGGTAAGCGGCGCCACCGGCCTGCGGCTGATACGGCACGTCGCCGGCCGGCTGCGAGTACGCGCCGCCGGTCGGCTCCGAGTAGCCGGCACCGCCGGTCTGCTGCGGATAGGTGGCACCGGTCTGCTGCGGGTAGCCGGCACCGCCGGTCTGCTGCGGATAGGTGGCGCCGGTCTGCTGTAGGTAGCCGGCACCGCCGGTCTGCTGCGGATAGGTGGCGCCGGTCTGCTGTAGGTAGCCGGCACCACCGGTCGGCTCCGGGTAGCCGGTACCGCCGGTCTGCGGGTGTGCCGTGCCCGCCGTGGGGCGCCCGTACGCGGTGCCTGCCGCGGGCTGCGGGTAGGGCGCGTCGGCCGGTCCGTAGCCGCCGCCGAACCGCGGCTGGGGCTCCGGCTCCGGCTGGCCCGCGGTCGCGGTCCGGCCCGGCGGCGTCGGCTGGGGCACGTGCACCACGCCGACCGCCCGCGCCTTGTCCGGCGTGCCCGCGCCGGATATGGCGGGCTCCTCGTCCGGCTTGGCGGACCGCGCGCCGCGCGGCGTGACCAGCCCGAACCGCGCGGCCAGCGCCGTCAGCCCGCGCTTGAGCGCCTTCGCGCCCGGCCGTTCGACGTACCGGTGGATCAGCCAGGCGACGCCGCACATCAGCAGCGGTACGGCCAGCAGCAGGACCCAGCGGTTGACGTAGTCGTCGAGGCGGTTCCAGAGCACGACGCCGACCCGGTCGTGGATCAGGTACAGCGGGTAGGTGAGGCTGCCGGCCACCGCGAACCAGGCCCGGCCCAGGCCGCGCGTGATCCGGAGCGCGGTCAGCGTCATCACCACGAAGACCAGCAGCACGATGACGACCACGACCGCGGTGCTGAAGCTCTCCTGGTACCGCTCGCCGACCGCGTTCTTGAAGTCGATCGCCCGGACGACCGCGATCGCGGCGGACACCGCCAGGAGCGCGAACGGCTGCCAGGTCCTGCCGAACCGGTAGAGCAGGCTGAGCGCCATGCCGGCGATGAAGTACTGCGACCACTCCGGCTGGAACACCAGCGTGGCGACGGTCTGGATCGGGCCGGGCAGCACGTTCGCGGCGAGCAGCAGCGAGATCGCGGTCCAGCCCCAGAGGAAGACCAGCACCCGGTTCTTCGTGATGCCGATCATCGTGAAGATCAGGATCATCACGTAGAAGCGCATCTCGGCCCAGAGCGTCCAGTAGACGACGTCCACGTTCGGGATGTTGACCAGCGAGTTGAACATGGTCAGGTTCGCCACGTACTGCACGATGCTGATCGGGAACTGCCCGGCGCCGATCGTGGCCAGCACGATCGCGGTGATGGTCAGCGCCACCCAGTACGCCGGGTAGAGGCGGACCACCCGGGAGATGACGAACTCGGCCGGGCGGCGGCCCATCGCGCTGAGCAGGATGACGAAGCCGCTGATCGTGAAGAACAGGTCGACGCCGAGGTACCCGTACTGGAACAGGCCGCCCAGCTCCGGGTAACCGGTGGCGGTGTGCGGCTCGGGCCCCGCCGCGTTCGCCCACGCGTAGTGGTAGAACATGACGGCGACGGCGGCGAAGATGCGCAGCCCGTCCAGCTCGTACAAGCGGTCGCGCTCGGCGGACTGCTCGGTCACGGCGACTCCCCTTCAGGCTTCGTCGGCGCAGGGGCGCGGGACCCCGGCAGAACGAGACGGACGGAGGGGCAGCGTACCGGAGCCGCGCCGGTCGCCGGGAAAGTGCTGAACACCCGACAATCGGTGTCAGCTGGCGAATCGCGCGGTGAACGCGGCCCGGATCGGTGCGTCGCCGCGGTCCAGCACGGCGAGAACCACCCGGTCGAACCGGCCCGGGAGCGCGTCGAGCGCGGTCGCGAACGCGTCCGCCACCGCGGTGGGTTCGTTGCGGAAGACGCCGCAGCCCCACGCGCCGAGGACGAGCCGCCGCTCGCCGTGCGCGGCCGCGACCTCGAGGACGCGGCGGGCGCGGTGTGCCAGCACGGCGTCGACCCGGGGGAGTGACGCGGGCTGGTTGCGGGTGATCGCGCCGCGGTTCGGGGCGGCCGCGGTCAGCATCGACACCCGGTGCGGCGAGTCGAGGAAGCGGCCCTTGTCGTCCCGGAAGACCGGCACGCCGGGCGAGTAGATCACCCGATCGCTGTACAGCAGGTCGCCCTGGGTGCGGTGGAAGTCGTAGAACTCGGGCACGGCGGTGAGGCAGGGGAACAGCGCGCTCGCGCGGGCGACGCTCTCCTCCTGGGCCTGCGCGCCGGTGCGGAAGCCGCCGCCGGGGTTCTTCGCGGACGCGAACACCAGCGCGGCGACCGGCCCGTCCTGCGCGAGCCGCCGCGCGGCGTAGAGCGTGCTCTCACCGGTCACCTCCACGGCCACCGGCGCGCCCCCGGCCGACCGCACGGCGCCGCCGGAAGAAACAGTGCCGCCGGACGAAGCAGCATCGGCGGAAGAAGCAGCGTCGGTGGAAGAAGCAGCGTCGGTGGAAGAAACAGCGTCGGTGGAAGAAACAGCGCCGCCGGGAAAATCAGCGCCGGTGGGCAGAGGGGCGTCCGGCAGGTGCAGCACGGTGCCGGCGACCGCCGCGTCGACGAGCGCGGTCAGCGGCACGGTCGCGCCGGACGGGGAGGTATAGGCGCCGGCCTCGAGGACGTCGAGGGTCTGGCGGGCGATCTCGCGTAGTCGGGTACTCACGGGCCCCGATTCTCCGGCCTCCGCACCGATCTTGAACAGCGAATATCCCGCTCGGCCGCGCACCGTTGTACCCCGGAAGGTATTAAACGGACAAAAGGAGCAACAATCATGATCCGCCGGATCCTGGGCGTGCTGACCGCCGCGGTCCTCGCCGTCGCGCTCGCGCCCACCGTCGCCCACGCCGCGCCGAACCAGTACTCGCCCACGACGCTGTGCGGCGCCGGATACACGGTGAAGCGGCAGGCCAAGGTGGCGGACGCGGTCGTCTACCAGCTGGTCAGCGGGCGGTGGCAGTGCGTGGTGACGATCAAGACCGCGAAGGTCGGCAAGGCGTCGTACGTGGGCGCGGGCCTGCTGGTGCGCGGCGGCCGGGGCTGGGCGCTGGACGACGGCACCTACCGCTACTACGCCGGGCCGGTGAAGCAGAAGGGCGCGTGCGCGAGCGTGCGCGGGCTGAGCGGCACCTCCGCCGTGTCGTTCAGCTGCTGATCCCGGGCCGTGGAGCCGCGGCCGCCTCGGTGCATGCGCGGGGCGGCCGCATCCGTACCGCATGATCAGATTTTTGTTAAGGAGCCTTTACATATCTGTCTCCGGCGATCGAAGATGGCGGACGGGTCATCAACGTCGATGGAGGTCTCATGCGTCGTCTGCCCGTCGCCGCCACAATGGCATTGGTCCTGCTGGGAGGGTCGGTGATGGTTCCGGGTCCGGCGTCGGCGGCACCGGCGCCCCGCTTCGCCAGCTCGTTCGAGGGCGGTGATCCGCCGCCGACCTGGGTGGACACGGCGGAGCGCGCGTCCGGCGTGGACGGCCGGCTCAACCCGGGACTGCCGGGCTCGGTCGCGGGCCGGGTCACCGCGATCACCGCGTCCGGGGAGAACACCGCGGGCGGTGAGGTCAAGGAGAACCTGAACGACGCGGACCCGGACACGAAGTGGCTGGTCTTCACCGCGACCGGCTGGGCCGCCTACCGGCTGGACGCGCCGGTGCGGGTGGTGCGGTACGCGCTGACCGCGGCGAACGACGCGCCGGAGCGGGACCCGAAGGACTGGCGTCTCGAGGGCTCGAACGACGGCGGCACGTGGACCACGGTGGACACCCGGACCGGGCAGAACCTGGGCGCGCGCGGCAACACGACCACGTTCGACGTGGCGACGCCGGGGGAGTGGAGTCACTACCGGTTGAGCGTCACCGCGAACGGCGGCGTGAACCTGATCCAGCTCGCGGACCTGCAGCTGTCCGACGGCGACGAGACGCCGCTGCCGCCGGCACCGGTGCGCAGCGCGATCGGCGACGGTCCGGGCAACGCGCCGGCCGCGAAGGCGCGCGTCGGGTTCACCGGCGTCAGGGCGCTGGAGTTCGCCGGACGGCACGCGGTGGACGGACGCGGCTACACGTACAACAGGATCTACGACGTCAACCTGCGGGTGAACCGGGACACCGAGCTGTCCTACCTGGTGTTCCCGGAGTTCACCCGCGGTGACATGACCTACCCGGCGACCTACACGTCGGTGGACCTGGCGTTCACGGACGGCACGTTCCTGAGCGGGCTGCGCGCGACGGACCAGCACGGGACCGTGGTCAGCCCGGCGGCGCAGGGCGCGGCGAAGACGCTCTCCGTGAACCAGTGGAACAAGCGCGTCACCCGGATCGGCGACGTGGCACGCGGCCGGACGATCGACCGGATCCTGGTCGCCTACGACAAGCCGAGCGGGCCGGCCAGCCCGTGGCGCGCCTGGTTCGACGACATCAGCATCGCGGACGTGCCGGTGGAGAAGCCCTCGAAGAGCCTCGCCGGGTACGTGGAGACGCGGCGTGGCACGCACTCGAGCGGCGCGTTCTCCCGCGGTAACAACATCCCCGCGACCGCGGTGCCGCACGGCTTCAACTTCTGGACGCCGGTGACGAACGCGGGCACGCTGAGCTGGCTGTACGAGTACCACAAGGGCAACGACGCGCAGAACCGGCCGGCGCTGCAGGCGCTGTCGGTCAGTCACGAGCCGAGCCCGTGGATGGCGGACCGGCAGACGTTCCAGTTCATGCCGCAGGACGGCACCGGCGTGCCGAACGCGGACCGGACCGGGCGGGCGCTGACATTCCGGCACGAGAACGAGGTGGCGAAGCCGCACTACTACGGCGTCACGTTCGACAGCGGGCTGAAGGCGGAGATCGCGCCGACGGACCACGCGGCGGTGCTGCGGTTCACGTTCACCGGCGACGGCGGCAACATCATCTTCGACAATGTGGACAACGGCGCCGGCCTGACCGTCGACGCCGCGACCGGCACGGTCACCGGGTGGTCGGACGTGCGCAGCGGCCTGTCGAACGGCGCGACGCGGATGTTCCTCTACGGGACGCTGGACGCGCCGGTCACCGGCAGCGGGATGCTGCCGAACGGCAACCGGCCCTCGACCGGGTACGTCGCGGTGGGCGCGCGCACGGTCAACCTCCGGGTGGCGACCTCGCTGATCAGCGTGGCGCAGGCGCGGCACAACCTCGAGCTGGAGGTGGCCGCGAAGGACACGATCGAGACGGTGCGGTCCCGGGCCGAAGGGCTGTGGAACACCAAGCTGCGCACCGTCGAGGTGGAGGGCGCGCGCCGGGACCAGCTGGTCACGCTCTACTCCAACCTGTACCGGCTGTTCCTCTACCCGAACTCGGCGCACGAGAACACCGGGACGGCCGCGGCACCGGTCTGGAAGCACGCGGTGCAGTCGTCGGTGTCGACGCCGCCGAGCACACCCACCGAGACCGGGGCCGAGGTCAAACCCGGCAAGGTGTACGTCAACAACGGCTTCTGGGACACCTACCGCACCACCTGGCCGGCCTACTCGCTGCTCACCCCGTCGATGGCCGGCGAGATGGCGGACGGGTTCGTGCAGCAGTACCGGGACGGCGGCTGGATCTCCCGCTGGTCGTCGCCGGGCTACGCGAACCTGATGGTCGGCACCAGCTCGGACGTGGCGTTCGCGGACGCGTACCTCAAGGGGGTCAAGGGGTTCGATCTCGAGGAGGCCTACGCCGCGGCCGTGAAGAACGCGTCGGTCACCCCGCCGAACGACAACGTCGGGCGCAAGGGCATGCGGACGTCGATCTTCAAGGGGTACACGCCGTCGGACGTGACCGGCGAGGCGTTCTCCTGGGCGATGGACGGCTACATCAACGACTTCGGCATCGCGAACATGGCCGCGGCACTGGCCGACCGGGGCGGGCCGGACGCGGCCCGCTACCGCGAGGAGGCGACCTACTACCGGGAGCGGGCGCTCGGGTACGTGAACCTGTTCGACCCGTCCGTCGACTTCTTCCAGGGCAAGGACTCGGCCGGGCAGTGGCGCCGGACCGCGGAACAGTACGACCCGGAGGTCTGGGGCTACGACTACACCGAGACGAACGGGTGGAACATGGCGTTCCACGTGCCACAGGACGGGCAGGGGCTGGCCAACCTCTACGGCGGCCGGTCCGGGCTGGCGGAGAAGCTGGACACGTTCTTCGCCGATCCGGAGGAGGGCCTCAAGGGCGGCTCGTACGGTGGCGTCATCCACGAGATGACCGAGGCGCGGGACGTGCGGATGGGGCAGTACGGGCACTCCAACCAGCCGTCGCACCACATCCCGTGGATGTACACGTTCACCGGGCAGCCGTACAGGACGCAGGCGCTCACCCGTGAGGTCCTCGACCGGCTCTACCTCGGCAGCGAGATCGGCCAGGGCTACCCGGGCGACGAGGACAACGGCGAGATGTCCGCGTGGTACGTGTTCGCCGCGCTCGGCTTCTACCCGCTCCAGATGGGCAGCGCGTCCTACGTGATCGGCTCCCCGCTGTTCACCAAGGCGACGATCAACCTGGAGAACGGTAAGAAGGTGGTGATCCGGGCACCGGGCAACTCCGCGTCCAACGTCTACGTGCAGTCGCTGCGGGTCAACGGCAAGGCGTGGAACCAGACGCACCTGCCGCACTCGGTGCTGGCGAACGGCGCCACGCTCGACTTCACCATGGGCGCGAAGCCGTCCCGCTGGGCGACCGGTGCGAACGCGGTCCCGCCGTCGCTGACCCAGGGCCCGGCCGTCGCCACGCCGCAGCGGGACGTGGCCGGTACGGTGACCACGGCCGCGCTCGCCGACGACTCCTCGGCCACGTCGGCGTCGGTGACCACACAGGACTGGACGCTCGCCGAGGCCGCCTCGGTCAAGCAGTACACGATCACGTCCGCGGCCACCGCGGGGGCGGACCCGGGCGCCTGGAAGCTGCTGGGCTCCACCGACGGGACCACCTGGACGACGCTGGACACGCGCTCGTCGCAGTCGTTCACCTGGCGGCAGCAGACCCGGCCGTTCACGGTCGCCGCGCCCGGCGCGTACACCCACTACCGCCTGGAGTTCACCGGCCCGGCCACCGTGGCCGAGCTGGAACTGCTGGCCTGACGATCAGCCGATCACCGGCCGGTGCCCGCACCCGGGGCGCCGGCCGGTTCCGTCACCACCGCGATGATCACGAGCCGCTATCGTGTCCCGGTGACGCACCTCTGCATCGACTTCGGCACCTCCAGCACGGTCGCGGTGGTGGACGGCCGCCCGGTGCTCTTCGACGGCGCACCCTCGCTGCCGTCCGGGGTCTGTGCGGACCCGAGCGGCCAGTTGCTCGTCGGACCGGACGCGGCGCACGCGGCCCGGACCTCCCCGGAGAGCTACGAGCCGTACCCGAAGCAGCGCGTCGACGAACGGACCGTGCTGCTCGGCGACGTCGAGGTGGCGGTGCAGGACCTGTTCGCGGCCGTGCTGCGCCGGGTGGCCGGCCAGCTGGCCACGCCGCCGCGCCGGGTGACGATCACGCATCCGGCAGCGTGGGGCGGCCGGCGCCGGCAGGTGCTGCTGGACGCGGCCGCCCGGGCCGGGATGCACGACGTCCGCCTGGTCAGCGAGCCGGTCGCGGCCGCGGCGTACTTCGCGTCCACGGTCGGCACCACGATCCCGGCCGGCCGCGGCGTGGTCGTCTACGACCTCGGCGCCGGCACGTTCGACGCGTCCGTGATCCGCCGCACCGGCGACGGGTTCGAGGTGCTGGCCACGTCCGGCCTGTCCGACGGCGGCGGTCTCGACCTGGACGCCGCCATCGTGGCGCACCTCGGTGCCGTCTACGGGCCGAGGGACCCGGCCGCGTGGGAGCGGCTGATGCTCCCGGCCTCGGCCGCGGACCGGCGCGTGTCCCGGGCGTTCTGGGCAGACGTGCGGACCGGCAAGGAGATGCTGTCCCGGTCCGCGGCCACGCACATCCACGTGCCGCTGCTGGAGACGGAGGCGCCGCTCGGCCGGGAGGAGTTCGAGTCCCTGGCCCGGCCGGTGATCGACCGTACCGTGGCGAACACCCGCGCGGTGCTGCGCGAGGCCGGCGTGGCCGAGTCCGCGCTCGCGGGCGTGCTGCTGGTCGGCGGCGCCAGCCGGGTGCCGCTGGTCGCGTCCACGCTGCACCGCGCGCTGGGCGTGGCGCCGACCGTGATCGAGCAGCCGGAGCTCGCGGTGGCGCACGGCGCGTCCCGGGCCGGCGAGGTCAGCTGGACCGACGCCCACGCGACCGTACGGGTCGCCCGGGACCAGGTGCCGTACGCGATGCCGGCACAGGCCGGGTCGGACCTGGCCGCCGTGCTGAACGGACCGCCGGTGCCGCTGATGCCGTTGACCGCGCTCGCGGCCGCCAAGCGGGCCGGTGACGCGGCCGCCCGGCCGGGTGGCACGTCCTCCGTGGAGCCGCCCGCCGCGGTGCCGTCCACCGTGCGGCCGGTGCCGGCGCCCCGGCCGGCATCCGCGGGGCCGGCCGGCGCGCCGGAGCCGCACGTCGGGGTGACCCGGCCGTACGCGCGGGTCGGTGCGCCCGAGGGCACGGTGACCGGCGACCCGGTGCCCACCGGCCCGGCACCCCGGCGACGCCGCTGGCCGGCCACGCTGGCCGCCGTCGTCGTGCTGGCCGCGGCGGGCGGCGGGTATGCCGTGTACCGCAACGACCGCGAGGTGGATCAGTCCCGGGGCGCCGGCCCGTCGGCTCCGACCGGCGCCGCGGCCACCCCCACCGGCCCGCTGCTCAACTCCGCCGGCGATCCGCTGGACCCGCTGGTCGTGCAGGCGGTCCGCGAGGCGAACCCGGACGTCCCCGACGCGTACCGCTCCCTGCCCGCCACCGACTACGCCGGACGGGGACCGATCGTGATGGTGATCGACTCGTCCAACTCCTCCGGCGGCCGGCTGCGGCTCCGGATCCGGGAGGCCGCGGTGGCGAACACCGGCGACACCGACGGGCAGGGCCCGTGGTGGCTCGCGGCCGCCGACGGCGCGGAGTTCCGCACCATCAACGGCGGCACCGTGCCGCTGGCGGACTTCGTGGCCGCGCTGCCCGGATATCCCCGCAGCCAGACGTACGGCATCACGTTCGGCGCCGACCTCACGATCACCGAGATCAGGCAGCTGTAACCCGCCCGTCAGTCGTCGATGGCGAGCGCGGTCGCGTTGCGGTCGATCCGCGAGGAGAGCCGGGACAGGAACGGCGCCGCCCGCAGGCCCCGGTTCCGCAGCCACAGGCCGTGCCGGGTGCGCGGGATCAGGAACGACGCGCCGACCGCCATGTCCTGGTTGCGCCGCACGTAGTCGCGCATCGCGGCCTCGTACCGCGCGAACGCGTGCTCCGGCGCCCGGCGCAGCTGACCGGCCAGCACGTACGCGCCGGCCAGCGCCAGGCTGGTGCCCTGGCCGGACAGGAACGACGGAGCGTAGCCGGCATCCCCGGCCAGCACCACCCGGCCGGCCGACCAGGACGGCATGCGGATCTGGCTGACCGTGTCGAAGTACAGGTCGTCCGCGGCGTCCATCGCGTCCAGCAGGCGGGGCACCTCGCCGCCGAAGCCCGCGAACCGCTCACGAACCCGCTGCCGTACGTCGTCCGCGGTCCAGCCACGGGGCGGCTGCGGGGCGGTGAACACCATCAGAGTGAACAGCGACGGCCGGTCGCGGACCGCGTACATGGTGGCGCCGAGGCCGGGCCCGTTCTGCAGCACCGCCTCGTGGGACAGCCCGGCCGTGTTCGGCACCGAGAACCCGGCGAAGCAGAAGCCGAGACAGCGGTGGTACTGCTGCTCCGGGCCGAACGCCAGCGACCGGGTCCTGGAGTGCAGTCCGTCGCACCCCACCACCACGTCGACGGTACGCGGCGCGCCCCGCTCGAACGTGACGTCGACCCGGTCGCCGTGCTGGGTGAGGGTGCGGACCGAGTCGCCGAAGACGTACTCCACCCGGTCCCGGGTCAGCGCGTACAGCATGTCGCTCAGCTCGCCGCGGGGCAGTTCCACGTCCCGCTGCGTCTGGTCGCCGAGCAGCTTCGCCACCTCCACGCGCGCGGCGACCCGCCCGTCCGGATGCAGCGCGGTCAGCCGCCGGGTGTTGATCGTCGCCTCGCGCAGCGCCGGCAGGATCCCCATCCGCGCGCAGACCTCGATCGCCGACCCGCGGACGTCGATCGGATAACCACCCTGCCGTACGCCCGCCGCCCGTTCCACCACCGTGACGTCGAACCCGTACCGGTCCAGCCAGTACGCCAGCGCCGGGCCCGCGATGCTGGCCCCCGAAATCAGCACACGTCTCATACTTCTCGATGCTTACTTACCGGCCGGCAGGTAGTCAAGCGCGGGTCTATGATCACCGCATGCCACGTCCGAACGCCGACACCCGCGAGGAGGCCCGGCGGATCGCGACGGAACTCTTCGCCACCCGCGGCTACGAACAGACCAGCCTCGCCGAGATCGCGACCCGGCTCGGCATCACCAAGGCCGCGCTCTACTACCACTTCCGCTCCAAGAGCGACCTGCTGCGCAGCCTCGTGGAACCGATGCTCGACGACATCGAGGCCCTGGCCGGCGACCTCCCGTCCGATCCCCGCGCCACGCTCGAGGCCTACTTCGACACCTGCCACCGCCACCGGGCCGTGCTGGTCGGCCTGCTCCGCGACGTCGCCGTCCTCAACGAACTCAAGATCGTCGACCGGATCATCGCGGTCCGCACCCGCATCGACGCCGCGCTCACCGACCCGACCCCGGCCGGCCGGGTCCGCGCCGTCGTCGCGCTCGGCGGCCTCCAGGACGCGGTCGTGCTCTTCCCGGACGACCCCACGCTCACCACCACGCTCCGCACCGAGGCGGTCGACGCGGCCCTGCGTGCCCTGGACCTCCCCGCCTGACGCGGGCCGGCACCCACGCCGGAGTTACAGTCCGTTAGTGATCAACTTTGGGGTGGAGCTGTACCTGGGCAACGCGTCGGCGATGTGGCGGGCGGTGGCGGACGAGGTCCGCGCCGAGGACGATCATCAGCGGGCGGAGACCGCGGCGGTGTCCCGGATCCTGATGACGCGCACGACCGGGCCGGACCGGGTGGCGGAGCTGCTGCGGAGCCGGCTGCCGGGCCGGGCGCTGGTGGTCGAGGACCTGTTCGCGGGCGGCCGGGTCGCGCGGCTGCCGGACGACGCGAGGGTGTGGCAGATCCCGGTGATGGTGCGGCCGGCGGGGGAGATCGCGGTGCCGGACGGCGTGCGGGTCGCCCGGGTGAGCGACGAGAACGACCTCGCGGACGCGGAGCGGCTGATCGTGGACGGCTTCCCGATGGCGGTCTACCAGCCGCTCGTGCGCGGGCGGGCGCTGCCGCCACGGGTGCTCGGAGTTCCCGGGTGGAGCGTGTGGCTGGCCTACCGGGACGGGGTGCCGGCGGCGGCCGGATACACCTACGACGACGGTACGTCGGTGGGGCTCTACTGGCTCGCGACGCCGGCCGAGCATCGCGGGCACGGCCTCGGGCGCGCGCTGCTGAGCACCGCGGTCGCGGCCCACCCGGACCGGCCGGTCACGCTGGTCGCCACGGACGCGGGACTGCCGCTCTACGAGTCGGCGGGCTTCCTGCCGGTCGGCGGGACCGCCTGGTACACCCGCCGCGCCGGCTGACCACCCCGGGTGGTGGAACCGGCCACGCCGGAACCGGCAGGGAGGCCGGCCACGGCCGATCGGTGCCCGCGGGAGCATGCGGACGGCGACCACGCCGGGAGCGGGCAAGCGGATCGGTGATTTAGTGGTGTCATGTCACGGGGACTGACCTATGCGGACGCCGTCAAGATCCTGGGTGGGTCCGGGCCGGCGGCGGCGATCGCGGACAACCTCGCCGGCGGGCTGCTGAGCGCGGCCACGCTCGGCGGCAGCGACGTGGCGCTGAGCCTGTTCGACGCGAAGAACGAGATGGTCCGGCTCGGGCACCTGGTCTCCGGGCGGATCGCGGAGGCGGTCGGCGGGCTCGGGCGGTACGACCGCAACCAGCGGCTGCGGGCGGCGCACAGCGTGCTCGTGGTGTCGGCGTGTTTCGCGGCGGTCGACGACTGCCTGACGGCGGGCGGCGTGGAACGAGCCGGCTTCGACCGCGACGAGCAGCTCACGCTCGCGCTGCGCACGCCGGCGGACGGTGAGTGGCTGCCGCGGCTGCTGAGCCCGGAGATCCCGGCGCCGAGCGCGGACCGCGGCCTGGACCGGCTGCTGCGCGACCTGGAGGCGTGGAGTTCCCGGTTCGCCGAGCGGGTCGCCGCACACCTCGAGGGCCTCGCGGTCTGGGACGCGGCCGACGATCGCACGCGCCGCGCGGTCCGTCGCCTCCTTGAAGATCAAATACCGGTTGACACGCTCCGCCGGTACGAGGAGAGCCTGCGCCGGCTCGCGGCCGACGTACCCGAGTTCGATCTCTGGCTCCGCGGTCTCGAATTCCGGGCGGCCGCGCGTGGGCTGGAGGCGCTCGAGGCGGCACTGCTCCGCGCGACCTCGCACCGCGATCCGCTGCGGCAGCGGGCCCGGCTCGCCACCGCGTACCGGGCCGAACTCGATCGTCCGATCCTCGGCGGGGACGCCGGCGAGCTGGTCCTGCCGTCGCTCGGCGGCGCCTACCTCGATCCGCGTTTCCGGGTGCGTGCCGCCGGCCCGGCCGCGCGCCCGGCCGACGAGTCGTGGTGGGAGGTGACGCCACGCGACGATCTGGCCACGTTCCTCGCCACGCACCTGACCTCGCCGCAGGCCGCGGACGCACCGTTGCTGCTGCTCGGTCAGCCGGGCGCGGGCAAGTCGTCGCTCACCCGGATCCTGGCCGCCCGGCTCCCGGCCGCGGACTTCCTGGTCGTCCGGGTCGCGCTGCGCGAGGTCGCCGCGGACGCGGAGATCCAGGACCAGATCGAGGCGGCGGTACGGTCCACGATCGGTGAGACCGTGTCCTGGCCGTCGCTGGCCGGCGACGCGGACGGCGCGATGCCGGTGGTCCTGCTCGACGGCCTGGACGAGCTGTTGCAGGCCACCGGCGTGCAACGTTCCGACTATCTGGCGCGGGTGGCGGCGTTCCAGCAGCGTGAGGCGGTGCTCGGGCGACCGGCCGCGGTGCTGGTGACCAGCCGGCTGGCGGTCGCGGACCGGGCGCGGGTCCCGGCCGGCAGTCTCGCGGTGCGGCTGGAACCGTTCGACGACGCGCAGGTCGCGCAGTGGCTCGACGTCTGGAACACGGCGAACGCCGGCCGGCTCCGCGAGCCGCTCACGCCGGACGTGGTGTTGCGCTTCCCGGACCTGGCCACTCAGCCGCTGCTGCTGCTGATGCTGGCGCTCTACGACGCGACCGCCGCCGGCGGCGATCTCCGGCGGGCCGACGCCGGCCTCGACACCGGGCAGCTCTACGAGCGGCTGCTGCGCGAGTTCGCGGCGCGGGAGGTCGGGCGACTGCACCGGACCGACACGGCCGAGGTCTCCTCCCGTCTGGTCGACGATGAGCTGCTGCGGCTGTCCGTGGTGGCGTTCGCGATGTTCCATCGGCTGCGGCTGTGGGTGACGGCCGCGGAACTCGACGAGGACCTCGCCGGCCTCGGCCTCGAACCGATCGTCGCCGGACCGGCCGAGGCGTTCCAGCAGCCGGTGACCGCGGGCCAGGAGATGGTCGGCCGGTTCTTCTTCGTTCAGCGCGCGCAGGCGGAGCGGGACGGACAGACCCTGCGCACGTACGAGTTCCTGCACGCCACGTTCGGCGAATACCTGGTGGCGCGGCTGGTCGTCGAAGCCGTGCGGGACGCGGCGGGGCGGTCCCGGGCCCGGACGCTGCGGCTCGGCGCCGCGGACGACGACGACCTGCTGCAATCCCTGCTGGGATACACGGCGTTGATCGCCCGGGCGAACGTGCTCCCGTTCGTCACGGCGCTGCTCGGCCGGCACGAGGCCGAGGACCTCCGACCGTGGCTGATCGAGCGGCTGCGGTCGGCGGTGACCCGGCCACGTCACGCCGAGCGCCGGTACGCGCCGGTCGACAAGCGCGCCGACTACTGGATGTCGACGTACTCGTTCAACCTGCTGCTGCTCACGCTGGCCTGCGGCGGGCCGGTGCGCGCGTCGGAGCTGTTCCGGTATGCGAGGGACCCGGCCGCGTGGCTGCGGGACATGAGTCTGCAATGGATGGCGGCGGTGCCGAGCGGTATCTGGCTGGACACGTTCGACACCGTGTCGGTCACCCGGGTGTGGACCGAGGACCGGCGGCGCGACATCATGCTGCGGGCCGGGCGGCCCGGGGCACACCACGATCCCGGAATCGGCTGGTCGCTCCGGTCCGCACCGGACGCCGAGACCGCGGTCGTCTCCGCGAACCGCTTCCCGCTTCAGCGCGCCCTCGCGTCGATGAACCTGACCGGGGCGCTGAGCGACGACGCGCTCCGGCACGCGGTCTCGCCGCTGCTGGATCGCGCGCCGACGCTGGTCGGGCGGTTCGTCAGGCACGGCCCGGGTGACACGGAGTCGATCGGCCACAGTCTCGTGCGGCTGCTGCTGTCGTCCGCTTTCGAGGACGATCCGGAGGCGCTGTCCGAGGCCTACCGCAGAGCCGCCGCCGCGATCAACGGCCCGTGGCCGCGCCAGGACCGGCAGACGCGCGAATCGGATATGTCCGTCATCCGGCTGGTCGAGCGGCTACTGCACAACGACGAGAGCCGGCTGCCGGCCGATGAGGTCGAACGGATCAGGCGGTCGCTCGTGCCCTTCGCCCCCGACTGGGAGTTCCCACCCGGCACGTGACCAGGATCCACCGCCGACGTGCCCGCCCACGTCCCAGTCCTGCGTTCCTACACCGCCACCGCCGGAGGCCGCCTTCGGTGCGGCCGGTGCGGCCCGGCCACCGCCCTGCGCCGCCATTGGCCGCCTTGGCGCCGGATCGGGCGGTGTCCGCGCTCCTGGCCGCGCCCTGGGCCGCGTCCGCACCCTTCGCCGCGTACTTCGCGCCCTTGACCGCGCTGGCCGCGTAGCCGGCGAACGGAACCGCGGACGCGGCGGACAGCGCCGCGTTGCCGTAGTCGCCCTCGGCCGCGTACCAGGCCGCGTTCGCCAGATCCGCGACCTCGCCGACGCCCGGGACCAGGCCGACCACGTCGAGTGCCGCGTGGCCGATGTCGCTGAGCGAGAAGTGCCCGTCGATCTCGACCTGGCTGACCGGGTTGCCGCCGCCGAACGCGGCGCAGGCGGCCGGCGACGCCATCTCCGTCATCGACGTGCACACCGTCCAGGAGGTCGCGCGGTACGGGACCGGCGCGCAGACCTGCCCGACGCACCTCGCCCGGACCGGGGGCGTGCTCTGGTGCGGGTACGGCTGCGACTCCGGCACGTTCAACGGCGGCATCGGCCGGATCGACCTCGGCGCCTCCACGCCGGCGGCGGAGACCGGGCAGCAGCCCGGCAACGTCCGCTTCCAGCGCACGCCCCGCTCACCGCGCGCGACGACGCGGCCGGGCCGGTCGTCGCCGGCCAGCCGCAGCTGAGCCTCTCCACGGTCTACGTCTACGACGTCGACACCGGCGCGAACACGCTGACCCAGCGCACGTCCGGCACCGCGCCCGGCGGCAACCTCAACGAGATCGCGCTCGACGGGTACGGCGAGACGCTGTTCACCGGCGCCGGATCGCGCAACGCGGTACCGGCCTACGCCACCGCCGACCTGTCCGGCCGCGGCTCGTACTGCACCGGCTACCACCCGGTCGCGGTCGCACCGTCGCCGGACGGCGGCTACCCGGCCACCGGCGTGCGCTCCACCGGCGACGACGTCTACGTGTACGAGATCGGCGGCGTCCAGCCGGAGCGCCGCGTCGACCTGGGCAACGACGTCGTGCTCGCGGCCCGCGGCCTGGCCTGGCGCCCGGCCGAACCCTGGCTGTACGCGATCACCACCCCACCGGCCGGCGGCGCCCCCGGCCCGCACGTCCTACCGAGCCTGTAACCGGCCCGCCGGGATCCGGCGCCGGGCGGGTCGTTCCGGCGACCCGCCCGGCACCCGGACCGCCCGTGGTGGTGGCGGTGCTTGCGGCGGACGGCGGTTCGCGGGACAAAGGATCATGCGAATCGCCATGCTGTGCGTCGGCAGCCGGGGAGACGTGCAGCCGATGGTGGCGCTCGGCGTGCGGCTGCGCCGGCGCGGACACGACGTGCTGCTCGCCGTACCGTCGGATCTGGTGGGTCTCGCGGAACGCGCCGGGCTGGTGGCGGTGTCCGCGGGGGTGGACGCGCGCGAGTTCCTGCAGTCCGCCGACGGCCAGCGCCTGCTCGCCGCGGGGGACTCCCGGCGATACCTGACCGCGCTGGCCCGCAAGCGCGCCGCGGTGATCGGCGACGTGCAGGACGCGCTGATCGGCGCGGTCCGCGGCGCCGACGTGATCGTGGCCAGCCGGCTGGTCGAGGACGACGCGGCCGTGCTCGCCGAGCACGCCCGGATCCCGCTGGTCTGCCTGCACTACGCGCCGTCCCGGCCGAACCGGGCGATCGCGCCCTACTTCGTGACGGTCCGCCGGCTGCCCGGCCCGCTGACCGCGCTCCTGCACACCGTGGCCGCCCGCGTGCACTGGCGGGCGATCGCCGGCAGCGTCAACGCGCTGCGGGCCCGCCTCGGGATGACGCCGGTGCGGGAACCCACCGGCCACCGCCTGGCCCGCGCCGGGACGACGGAGATCCAGGCGTACAGCCGGGTGCTGGTGCCGGCGATCGCGGGCTGGGACCCGTACCGGCCGACGGTGGGTTTTCTGGGTCTGGACGCGGCGACCCGGGCGCGGATCGGCGAACACGGCACCGCCCCGGACCTCGCCCGCTGGCTGGACGACGGCGACCCACCGGTCTACCTCGGATTCGGCAGCATGCCGGCCGTCGAGCCGGACCGGATGCTCGGCATGCTCCGTGACCTGCCGGGCCGGGTGCTGGTCGGCGCCGGATGGGACGTGCCGCCGAGCCGGAACCTGTTCGTGGCCGGCGCGCTGGACCACGACGCGGTCCTGCCGCGGTGCCGCGCGGCGGTGCACCACGGCGGTGCCGGCACGACCGCGGCCGCGCTCCGGGCCGGGCTGCCCAGCCTGGTCTGCGCGGTCCTCGGCGACCAGCCGTTCTGGGGCGAGCGGCTGCGCGCCCTCGGCGCCGGCGACTGGCTGCGCTTCGCCGACCTGGACGCGCGCCGGCTGGGCGACGGCATCGCCCGGCTGCTCGCCCCGGACGCCCGTGAGTCCGCGGCCCGGCTGGCCGGGCGGCTGGCCGCGGAGGGCGACGGCACCGATCGCGCCGCCGACCTCGTCGAGGCGGCGGCCCGGCCCCGTCCGTGACGCCCCGGCCGCGGGGCACCGCACGGCCGGGGCGGGTGCCGGGAATGCCCGGGACGCCGGATCCGGACGGCGACGTGGATTACCGTGAGGGCGGGGTGCCGACCCACAGGCGGGACACAGCGTCCGCTCAGGCGGCGCACGGCGGCGGACAGCACGCTGGCCGGAGAACGACGTCGGCGAGCGGAGGACAACAGATGAGACGCACCTACCAGGGCCGGGTACTGCCCAAGCAGGACGAGGAGGTCGTCGACCAGGGGCTCGGCTTCGACCTGGAGACGCTGCTCGGGCGGCGGCGGGTGCTGCGCACGCTCGGCCTGGGCGCGCTCGGCCTCGGGCTCGCGGCCTGCGGTGACGGCGGCTCGGACACGCCGTCCGCGACGGCCACGACCGGCGGGACCAGCACCGGGGAGATCCCGGACGAGACGGCCGGGCCGTACCCCGGCGACGGCTCCAACGGGCCGGACGTGCTGGAACAGAGCGGCGTGGTCCGCTCCGACATCCGGACCAGTTTCGGCGGTACCGGCACCGCGACGGCCGAGGGCGTGCCGATGACGCTGGAACTGACGATCCTGGACACGGCGAACGGGGACGCGCCGTTCGCGAACACCGCGGTGTACGTGTGGCACTGCGACCGGGGCGGCGGCTACTCGCTCTACTCGGACAACCTGACCGGGGAGAACTACCTGCGCGGCGTGCAGATCGCGGACGCGGCCGGCACGGTGACGTTCCGCAGCATCGTGCCGGCCTGCTACACCGGGCGGTGGCCGCACATCCACTTCGAGGTCTACCCGGACCAGGCGTCGATCACCGACTCGACGAACGCGATCGCCACGTCGCAGGTGGCGCTGCCCGAGGACATGTGCGACACGGTCTTCGCACAGACCGGGTACGAGACGTCCGTGTCCAACCTGGCGCAGCTGACGCTGGACTCGGACAACGTGTTCGGCGACGACGGCGGCGCGTCCCAGCTGGCCACCGTCACCGGCGACGTGAACGGCGGGTACACGGTCGCGCTGACCGTGCGGGTGGACACCCGCACGGAGCCGGGCGGGGGAGCGGCGCCGGAGGGCGGCGCGCCGGGCGGGGGCGACCCGTCCGGTGGTCCGGGCGGCCCCGGTGGGCCGGGCGGCACCCCGCCGTCGGGCATGCCGGGTGGTCCGCCGCCGTCGGGCGCGCCCGGCGCCTGAGCGCGCGGCTTCTGGGCGCGCGGCTTCTGGGCGCGCGGCCGGGCGAGGTCCGCCGGGCAAACGGCACTCGGCGGACCAAGGCCGTTCCGCGGACCAACGCCACTCGGCGGAACATCGCGACGAAACGCCCACGCAGCGAGCGACGTCGATGGTATGGACCTATCGTGCTGCGTCATGGGCATGTCGAGACGCACGCTGCTGTCCGGGTCGGCCGCCGCCGGTCTGCTGTGGACCCCGCTGGGCCGGCTGGGCGATCCGGGCCCCGCGCCGCCCGGCTTCCCGGCCGCGATCCCGCACGAGCGCCGTACCTATCTGAACTGGTCCGGGGAAACCGTCGCGGACGACGTGTGGACCGCGTCACCGCGCACCCCCGCGGACGTCGTCGCGCTCGCGAACTGGGCGCACGGCCAGGGCTGGCGGCTGCGGCCGCACGGCTTCCGGCACGGCTGGTCGCCGCTCACGATCGCCCCCGGCGACGACGCCGACGTGGTGCTGCTGGACATGACCGCGCACCTCACCGGCATGTCGATGGCCGCGGCCGACGAGGTGCGGGTGCAGGCCGGCGCGTCGATGGACGCGCTGCTGGCGTACCTGGAGCAGCAGGGCCGCGGCCTGGCGCACTGCCCCGCACCGGGTGACCTGTCGGTCGGTGGCGTGCTGGCCATCGGCGGCCACGGCACCGCGATCCCGGCCACCGGCGAGACCCGCGCCCCCGGCACCACCTACGGTTCGCTCAGCAACCTGGTCACCTCCGTCACCTCGGTCGTCCGGGACGGGTCGTCCTACGCGCTGCGCACCGTGCCCCGGTCCGCGCCGGACGCGGCCGCGCTGCTCACCGACCTCGGCGTGATCTGCCTGGTCGAGGTCACGATGCGGGTCGGCGTGAACACGAACCTGCGCTGCGTGAGCCGTGTCGACATCCCCGCGGACGACCTCTTCGCGGCCCCCGGCGGCACCGGCCCGAACACCGTGGAGTCGTTCCTGGCCGCGGCCGGGCGGATCGAGGTGATCTGGTTCGCGTTCACCACCCACCCGTGGCTGAAGGTGTGGAGCGTCGCGCCGGAGCAGCCGCTCGGCAGCCGGCCCGCGCTCACGCCGTACAACTACCCGTTCTCGGACAACATCCCGCGGCCGGTGGCCGAGATCGCCGGCGCGATCCTGAGCGGGCAGTACTACCTCGCGCCGGTGCTCGGGCAGCTGCAGTACACCACGTCCGCGGCCGGCCTGACCGCGTCGCTCGCGCTCGACCTATGGGGCCCGTCCAAGAACCTGCTGCTCTACATCAAGCCGACCACACTGCGCGTGCACGCGAACGGGTACGCGGTGCTGACCCGCCGCGCCGACGTGCAGTGGGTGCTGCACGCGTTCGCCACCGAGTACGAGCGCCTGCTGCACGCGTACGCGGCCGAGGGCCGGTACCCGGTCAACGGCGCGGTCGAGATCCGGGTCACCGGCCTCGACGACCCGGCCGACGCGGAGGTGCCCGGCGCGGAACCGCCGCTGCTGTCCGCCGTGACCCCGGCACCGTCGCACCCGGAGTTCGACACCGCGGTCTGGCTCGACGTGCTCACGCTGCCCGGCACCGCCCACGCGAACGCGTTCCTCGCCGACCTCGAGGCGTTCTGCTACGCCACGTTCACCGGCGAGAAAGCGCTCACCCGGGTGGAGTGGTCCAAGGGCTGGGCCTACACCGCCGCCGCACCCTGGACGAATCAGACGCTGCTGGACCGGACGATCCCGGCATCGTTCGGCCCGTCGTGGCAGCGCGCCGCGACCGAGCTGCACGCGCTCGACCCGCACGGCGTGTTCCGCAACGGCTTCACCGGCGGCCTCCTATAGCAGCAGTGCGGGCAGCAGCAACAGGCCGGCGCAGGTGAGGACACCGATCGCCGCCCACGTGGCGAACAGGGCGATTCGCCAGCGCCGGTAGACGGAGCCGGTCATGGACGCACCTCCCAACCGTCGAGGAGCCAGTCGACGAACGTGTTCACCCCCGCTGAGGGATGCCCGGCCAGGCGCGCGTCGACCAGGAAGAATCGGGCCGACGCGGAGTTGAGATCGATCGACCGCACCAGGTTGCCCTGCTCCAGCGGGCCGTCCAGCCAGGTGCGGATCGAATCGGAGTCGCCCACCTGGGCGGCGGTGAGCTGCGGCGCGATCAGGTCCGCCTTGCTCACCACCACCGCCATCCGGGTGTTCCTGGTGCGGACCCGCATCTCGTGCAGCGCGTCGATCGTGTGCTCGAACACGGTCTCCGGTGACTCGGCCGCGCGGACCGGTTCCAGCCGGGCGCGGTCACCGGCGCTGAGCGAGGCCCACAGTGTCGGCACCGACAGCGGATCGACGATGAACACGTACGCCGGCTTCGCCCGCAGGTACAGCAGGTCACGGATGCCGTCACCGCGCCCGAACAGCTCACCGGCCGCGTCGAACAGCACGACCCGGGCCGACCGGCGTCCCCGTTCCAACCACAGCGACACGCCACGTTGCGGCCCGGGCGGCGTCTTGGTGACGGTCGTGCCGCGGGCTCTGATGTCTCCCACCTGCCGGTACCAGGCCTCGCTGTGCGCGTCCGCCGGCCTCATCGAGCCGTCGGTGCGGGAGAACTTCTCGTCGAGCGCGATCGACACCGCGGCCAGGAACTGCGTCTTGCCCGCCCCGGACGCGCCGAGGACCGGCACCACTATCTCCGCGCTCCGACCCACATGGGACGGGAGGTCCTGCCCGCAGTGGGGGCAGAACGCCCGCATCCGGTAGCTGCCCAGCATGAGCAGCGTCGGCATGCGGTGCCCGCACTTGCAGGTACGGTGCAGCATGCCGTACCGGCCGGGGCGGATGTCCCGGTGCTGGTTGCCGCACCCGTCGCAGTAATAGCCCGGATAGGGCACCCGGTGGTAGCAGTGGGTGCAGGTGATCCGGATCCCGCGAACGATCAGCAGCGCGGAGTCGATGAGCCGGAGTGAGTAGATCACGACGATCCCGACCGCCCACAGGATGCCGATCACCAGCGCCTGGATCGCGAGCACGACGGACAGGAGCACGGCGGCGAGCAGGAAACCGGTGACGATGCTGACGAGCATCGTGAAGCCGACGATGCGGTTGCGACTGTCCACCAGTTCGTCGTCCTGGCCGGGGAAGTGCTTCCGCCGGATTCGCTTCTGTTCGGCCTCGGCCGCCTTGGCCTGCCGCTGTGTCGCGATCTTGATGGTGTGCAGGACGTCGCGCCACACCGGACCGAACAGGTACTGCACGTAGGCCGGCTGTTCGGTCGACAGGCGGGGCGCCAGTGGCTCCGCGGTGCGGCCGATGCCGAGCCCGGCGGCCATGCCGATCGCGTAGGCCCGGATCGCCACCACCGCCTCGAACAGCGTGCACCCGATCAGGACGAAGGGGACCGCGGCGAACGACGTACCGATCCGCTGCCAGTCCGGGCCACGCGGCGTCACCGGGATGTACATCGGGAAATACTCCGGTTTGCGGGAACGGCCTGCCATCAGAAAGTCCGCCTTCGCGACTCGGCCTCATCGGAGGAGGACCCGGTGCCGAACGGCCACCGGGATCGGAACCGGTCCAGCAGACCGGGCGGGACCTGTGTGAACCACTGCCGGGCGAACTCCGCGTCCTCCGGGTCGGCGGTGGCGACCAGGATCTTGTGCAGTTCGTTCTGACGGCGGCGGTTCCAGTGGCCGGCCGTGTCCAGCAGCACCCGGTCGAGGGCGACGGCCGTGTCCCGGATCGCCGGTGTCGGCTTGAGCGTCGCCAGATACCGGCGGGTCCGCAGCGCGCGGGCGGCCAGGTGCAGGTCGCCGTCGCGTGGACCGAGCGATCGGGCGAGCTCCGCGTAGTACATCCGGCCGATGTCCCGGCGAGCGATCATCAGCTCGGCGCGCACAGGGGATCGTTCCTCCCGGGAGAGTTCGTACAGCAGCGCCTCCGCGAGATCCTGCTCCGGCGGACCGAGCCGGTCGAACCAGCGTCGGATGTCGTCCCGGACCACGGCCCGGCGAGCCGGTGGGACGGCCATGACGGCGCGGGGCCAGGCGCGTACCTCGCGGACCAGGGTGACGCGCCGGTTCGCCTCCGGCGGCAGCGGGGCGTCGGCCAGCGCCGCGCACAGGTCGGCGTACCGGCCGAGATCCGCCACGGAGGGTGGGGTGAGGACCGCGACCGCCAGCCGGTCGATGATCAGCGCGGTGTCGAAGCGCTCGGTCATGCGCAGGGCGAGATCGGGCGGCCACGGGTCGGCGGGCAGCACCCGCTCCAGCACCCGTGGGTCCGCGTCGGTGCCGAGCAGCGCCATGGCCTCGGCCGGGTCGAGCCGCCCGGCCCGTACCCGTGCGGCGACGGCCAGCTGCCGCAGTTCACGTCCGGCGTCGCGAAGCTCCGCCGCCAGCAGTTCGCCTGCCTCCGTGGCCAGCGCCGCCAGGATCCGGTCGAGCTCGGCGAATCCGACCTCGTCCAGGTAGCCGACGACGCCGGCCCGGACCGGCGCGGACGTCTCGAGTAACGCCCGCGTCGCCTCGTCGCCGGGCGAGCTGAGCAGAGCCGGCCCGACGCGGTGCCCGGTGGCGCGGAGCAGGTCGGCCGGCAACCGGACACCGCTGCCGGACGCCCAGCGCAGGAGTACGACCGCGGCGGGCGCCGGCAGGCCCGGCAGCGCCGCGCCCAACGTCGCCTCGGCGTGCTGATGACCTCGCGGGGTACGGATCGGCGCGGATGTCGTGATCGGCGTCGGGTGCGGCCCGCGTACGCGCGCCACCAGCACGTCGACCGTGCCGCACTCGACCCGTTCGAGCAGGTGCGGTGCGCTGCTCCGGCTCGCGGCCCGGGCCAGGAAGCCGAGCGCCGTCATGATCCGTTCGTCGGAGGCGTCCACGGCCGTCAACCGGTCCAGGACGGTGCCGGCGACGCGTTCCACCAGCGTGCCGTCGAGCCGCGCCGCGTTGTCGGCCAGCCAGGGCACCACCGCCTCCCACGCTCCGGCCGCGGCGGCGGGCGGATCCGGAAGGGACAGCACGGCGGTCGCGGTCACCGGAAGCCAGTCGTCGAACGAGTCCTCGGCACCGGTGCCCAGCTGCCGGCTCAGCTCCCACACGCCCGCCGCCCGGCCCATCGGCAGCCGGCCGAGCAGCAGCGCGAGCGGGTGGGGTTCCAGTTCCGCGGTGCGGCCGGAGACGGAGTCGAACACGTAGTGGCTGGACTGTCCGAGCGCCGTCGCGCCGTCCGGCACCGTGCCGGCGACGTGCACCCGCGCGTACCGGGGATCGTCGAGGTAGGTGGCGAACGACATGCGCCGCGCGGTCCCCGGCGGAAGGAGCACGCTGAGCGCGGCGATCATGCATGCCACGTCGCCGGAATCCTCGGCCACGAGGACGACCTTGCGCTGCTGCCGCCGGATCGCGTCGTCGGCGGCGGTGAGCAGGACGGGCAGGATCGTGCTGTCGGCCCGGTCGGCCAGCCGTACCGCGGCGCGCGGCCCGGTCAGTCCGTCGAGTTCCGGTAGTTCGGGATGGTCGACCGGCTCGTGCGTCCAGAACGGCGCGTCCCACAGCTCGATCGGCAACCGGCCGGCGAAGTCCTCGTCCGGACTGCTGGTGACCAGCGCGTGCGCGAAGTAGTTTCCGGGTCGTCGGGAGTAATCGGCCCCGGTGTAGACCACGTTGGCGACCACGGTGACCGGACCGGGCCGGCAGCACAGGTTACGGGGCGCCCGGCGGACCGCCTCCGCTACCGGCATCGTCGTCAGATCCCGCGGCGGCCGGTACGTGGTCAGCGCCTCGACGTCGCGCAGCACCTCCGGCGCGATGCCCGGGCTGGCCGCGTTGAACTGGAACCCGGCCGTGCCGGACAGCCCGGTCCGGCACGACGTGTAGTACAGCTGGCCGAACGCCATCGCCCGCTCCTACGGCTCGGTCTTCGGGATCGTGCCGAACTCGCTGAGCAACCAGAGGAACGGGTCCGGCACCCGGCGGGGCTGCACCCCGTACTCCGACACCCGGTGTGCACCGTCGTCGGCGACCGGGCTGCCGCCGAGCGCGGACACGGAGAAGAAGCGGTACCGCGCGAAGTTCTTGTCCAGATTCGCGATCATGCCGCCGCTGTGCCATCGGTCGAGCAGTTGCCGGACCTCGTGATCGACGGCGCGACTGTCGGCCTCGTCGAAGACCGGCCGGTCGTGCGGCGCGTCCCGGAGCAGGACATTCTCTTCCGGGAGCGTGCCGAACAGCGCGTCCATCTTCGAGAACACCAGCGCGATCGGTTTCCGGATCCGACCGCGACGGCCGGTCCGCAGCGCGCTCTGGAGCAGCTCGGTGATCCGGCCGAGCACGCTGTCCGGGTGGTCCTCCGGCGCCGGCTGCTGGGGCAACAGCGTGCCGGTCTCGGCCAGCGGGCGGGCGCCGCGCATCTGCAGCGGGTCGAGCATCAGCAGGATGCCGTCCGCCGCGACCAGGTATCGCACGTTGCGTTCCACGCTCTCCGCGGAGCGCAGGTCCTCGCCGGCCGTGTCGAAGAACGAGAAGAGACTGCGGTCGAGCTGGGGCCGGCCGAACCACCGTCGTCGTTCCAGCGCGACGCTGAAGACGAACGGCCGGCTCACGCCCTGAGCGGTGGCTGGCCGGGTCGCGCCGATCAGCCGGCCGTCGTCGTAGAGAAAGTTCTCGTACTCGGCACGGAAGGTGTTCTTGGTGTACTCGTCCGCCCCCATCACCGCGAGGCCGAACTGTTTGCCGACCCGATGGTGCAACTCGTGCAGCAGCACGGTCATGTAGACGGACTTGCCGCTCTCCTTCGCCCCGACCAGCGCGATCAGGTGGGTGCGCGCGTCACCGAACTGGGCCGGCAGTTGGCTGTGGCAGGAGCCGCAGAGCCGCTGGAAGGTCACCTCGCCGCAGATCGGGCAGACCGGATTGCGCCGTCCCGACCGGACCGTGAACGCGGGGTACCGCGGTTCGGTGTCACCGGTGTGCGCGGCGAGCAGCGAGTCGATGCGGGTCTCGCACCGTCGTCCGTTGGGGCCGGGACGGCCCGAGCAGCGGAACGTCATCGGCGAACTCGGGACCGGCCGGTAGCAGTACGGGCAGTGTGGATCCGTCACGATCGGGGTCGTCTCCTGTCCGGTTCGAGGAGCACGGCATCCGGCTCCGCGAGCGTGCATGTCGCCGTGTTCACCGCATCGGGCGGGACCAGCGCGGTCACGTCCTCGTCCAGGTCCTGCTCCGCCGGAAGCGGTCGGGCACGGACGCGACCCAGTTCCCGGGCGCCCACCGACAGCACCAGCTCCGGGAGTTGACAGGCTTGATCGCTGCGGAGCCGGAGCAGGACCCGCCGCGGAACCGGCCAGCGTCCGGCCGCCCGCAGCGCCCACCGCACACGTGGCGGCCGTGCCGGCACGCTGCCGGCCACCGCCGGGGACACCGTCTCCGTGTGCCGCTGCCGGACCACCGTGCGGACCGAGACGGTGACCGGGCGCGGGCCGACCGGTAGCCGGACGCCGCCGTCGTCCAGGAACGCGCGGCGGCTGCACGACAGTTCGCCGCCCCCGTCGGGCGTGGACCACTCCAGCCGCGCCTCCTGTATCCCGTCCGGCCAGATCCATCCGACCAGGACCGTGTCCCACTGCCGCCGCAGCCGGAGGCCGCGGACCACGGCGCTGAGCTCCACCGGTACGGAGGTGCCGATCACCGCCCGGCCCTGGCCCCGGGTGACCGCGGTCAGCACCGACCGGCCCTGCACCGCGGGCAGTACGGCCTCGGCGCGACCGTCCGGCGTGATCGACGGCACCACACCGCACGCCTGGCCGTGGCCGTCCACGTCACGCGCGGAGACGACGGTCCCGGGTGGCCACGGCGGCTCGGCGGCGGCCTGGCGGATCTCCACCCGGCCGGCGGGCGGCACGGTCCAGGTCAGCCGGGTCCGGGGCGTCCCCGTACCGGTCACGACGTCCACGGTCAGGTCGGTGACCGGTTCCGGGGCCGGTTCGACGACCACCCGGCAGATGACGGACGGACCTTCGACGCGGCCGGTGTCCGGGTCCGGGTACACCGGCGTGACGCGGTATTCGTACGCGGCGCCGAGCCGCACGTCGTCGTCGGCGAACGCGGTCACCGCGCCGGGCCGGTGCGCGACGACGGTCTCCGCGCCGTCGGTGCGCCGCATCACGACCACGTCCACAGCGGCGGGCGGAAGCTGCCAGGTGCCGGTCACCCGCCGTTCGGTGCCGGTCAGCTCGAACCCGGACACCGGCGGCAGCACGCGGACCGGGGGTGCCGCCGTCCCCGCGGAGACCGCGGCGCCGCGCTGCGCGAAGACGGTGTAGACCAGACTCGAGGCGACCGGTGGTGCCGGGTCGACGGCGTGGTTCGCGACGGTGCCGGCGACCTGGTCGCCGTCGTCCGGCCCGATCGCCGCCCGCCCGCCGGTTCGGATCACCCGATATGTGATCTCGCCGGACTCGGCGGCACTGTGTGTCCAGCTGATCGTCACCCGGTCGCCGTCCGGGCCGGCGCGCACCGCACCCGGTGGCGGTGGCGGGATCCGGGCGAGGCGCCCGGTCAGTCCCTCGTCGTCGGCGGCCAGCCGCACCGCGTCGGCCAGCAGCCGCGCCGCCTCCTCCGGACGGCCGTCCCGTTCGGCCTCGGTGGCTCGCGCGTCCAGCGTCGCCACCTGCTCCGCCAGCTGACGGACCCGGGCCCGGACGTCGGCCGTGGCCGCATCGTCAGCAAGCCCGGCGAGTAACGCCTCCGCTTCCCGTAACCGTTGCCCGGCGAGCGCGGCGGTGATCAGGGCGCCGTCGTCCGCCGGATCGGCCGCCGCGCCCGGCCCACCGGCGACCGCCACGGTGAGCTCGAGTGCCTCCTCCCGGTCGAGGCCCAGCGCGGCCGCCATGTCCGCCGCGACCCGCGGAGGCATACCGCCGGCCAGCGTGGAGCGGATCGACTGCACGACCTCCCACAGCACCAGCCGGTCGAGTGCGCCGGCGGCCTCGGCGTTGAGGAGCATGGTGAGCACCGTGTCCGCCGCGGTCAGCCGCGAGTCGCGGCTCCGCGTGGCCAGCTCCGCCTTCGCCTTCTCGACCGCCCGCCGGGTCAGCCGGCTGCCGTCGCCGCCGACCAGACGGAACCCGTCCTTGAGCCGGAACCCGCCGGCCAGCTGCTCCGGCGTGAACACGGCCTGCACACTGAGCCGGTGGCCGAGCAGCTTGAGACTGGGGCCGAGCGCGCCGGCGGTGCCGACCGGCGCGGCGCCCGGCACGTCCCAGTCCGGATCGATGACCCGGACCCCGCCCGCGGACAGCTTTGCCCGCACCTCCGCTTCGCCGGTGATGCCTCCGGTCAGTTCGACCAGGTGAGCGACGGCGGCCCGGGTCACGTACGGGATGCCGGCCGCGATGCCGGTGACCCAGGCCTCCAGCGTGGCGTCGGCCCGGCTCCGCTCCTCCTCGACCCGGGCGGTGAAGGCCGCGACGGTGAGCGCACCGTCGCGGCGTAGCTGCTCGTGCGCGGCGAGCAGCGCCTCGGCGAGTGGCTTGTAGACCTTCGTGCTCACCGCGAGTTTCCGCCAGTACCGGACGGTCTCGGTGATTCGTTCCTCGAACCGGTCCCCGGTCCGGTGCGCGCCGCTCATCGCGTATCGGACGAAGAGGTCGCGCGGCGGGACGTTGCCCGCCTGGCGCGCGGGGGCGAGTACCTCGGTCTTGTAGTGGTCCCACGCGTCGGATGCCATGGCCCTCAGGCGCTCACGTGGTACTTGGCGACGGTCGTGATGTTCTCCTGCTGCTTCTCCGGGGTGAGCCCGGTGATGTTCAGCTCGAACGCGACCTCCTGACCGGTGCGCAGCTCCACGGCGTGCACCCGCAGCGTGCCCATCTCGTCCATCTGGAAGGTGACCTCGATGGGCGAGTTGACCGGCAGCGGCGGGAGCCGGTCGATGACGCCCTCACCGATCTTCTCGTTGTCCGGCAGCCGGGCCGACTCGACGGCGCCGGCCTGCTCCCAGATCTCGATGGCGATCGCCCGCTGGTTCGCGACGGAGGTGCCGTACGTCTGGACCGGTGGTGTGGCCGGCAGCGCCGTGTTGGCCCGCAACAGATGATCGACGAAGTAACCGTCCGGGCTGGACTCGTCCAGGACCTTGACACCGAACGCGCGCGGGACGACGGCGGTGACCTTCTTGACGGCGGCGGCGCGCACGGTCTCCGTGTCGACGCCCGCCTTCGCCGCCGCGTCCGCCAGCCGGGCCTCGTCCCGGTCCGGTACCGAGATCCGGACCGACTCGATCAGCGCGTACAGCGCCGCGCCCTTCGCCACCGCGAGGTCCGGATCGTGCAACAGCGGTGCGAATCCGAACCGGGAGCGCAGCATCTCCTGTACGGCGGGCATCCGGGTCGAGCCACCGACCAACAGCACCGCGTCGAAACCCGTCACCCCGGCGGCCTTCGCCGCGTCCACCGTGCGACCGGTGATCTCGGCGGTACGCTCCAGCAGGTCGGCGGTGCTGCTCTGGAACAGGTCCCGGGCGATCTCGATTCGGCAGGTCTGACTGCCGAAGCGCATGTTGAACGGTCGCTTCTCCAGACTGCTGAGTGCCCGTTTGACGTCCTCCGCGCCGTTCGCCAGCTCCTGCAGGAACTCCTCGTCGTGCTCCGCCGCGCTGCCCGGGTGCTCCTCCAGGAAACGTCTGAGGAGCAGCGCGGATATCCGGTCGTCCCAGTCCGCGCCGCCGAGATGGTGGTCGCCGTCCGTGCAGACGACCTTGATCTCCTGCCCGGACAGCCGGATGACGGTGGTGTCGAACGTGCCGCCACCGAGGTCGTAGACGAGGATCGTGCGTTCCCGGTCTCCGCCGATCGTCTCGTAGTGGAGTGCGGCCGCGACCGGCTCCGGCACCACGTTGAGCACGGTCAGCCCGGCCGCGGTGCCGGCCGCGCGGGTGGCCTCGCGTTCCTTCAGCCCGAAGTACGCCGGGACCGTGATCACCACGTCCTCGACCGGCACGTGCGCGACCTCGCCGGCGGCATGCGCCAGTTCGCGCAGGATGAGGGCGGACACGGTCACCGGCGTGTGCCGCTCGCCGTGGAAGTCCAGCTCGACGTCCTCACCCATCCGCCGTTTGATCAACGAGACGACCTGGTCCGGGTAGAGGCGGGCGGAGTTCTTCGCCTCCTGGCCGACCACCACGTTGGTGTCGGTCTCGAAGAACACCACCGACGGTGTGGTGTCCGCGCCGATCAGGTTCTTGATGATGACCGGGCGACCGGTGTCGTCCACCATGGCGATGCACGAGTACGTCGTGCCGAGGTCGATGCCGAAGACCGCCACGCTCACTCCTCGTCTGTCTGACCGTCGGGCGCGGCGCGATGCAACCGCACCCGGATGGGCCGCTGGAACCGTCCGCTCTCCTGCTCCACCAGACCGGCCGAGAGCATCTCCGCCACCGTGTCCGGTTTGCCGGGGCGGTCGGCGAAGCCCGCCGCGAGGTGACGGCCGCGCTCGTACGCCTCACCCGGCTCGGCCGTGACGATCGAGAACCCACATCGCTCCAACGTCATCGCCACGTCGTCCGCGAAGCCGGCGAACAGGGCCTGGTCGGCCTCCCGGCCGGGTTCGGCGGCGAGCCGGACGGCCTGGTCGGTGAGCCGGTCATGGAGTCTCGCCAGATCCGTGACGAGTGGCTGCAGGATCGTGCGGCGCAATCCGTGCCGCAGCACTTGGTTCTCCTCGTGCAACCGGTCGATCACCGATTCCCGGTGGGATGACCGATCATGGAAAGCGCGAAGACTGTCGTCAATCGACCGAAGGGTGCTGTCACGATCAAAATCAGATTCCGCGGGTACGGTCATGTGCCGGCCCCTTTCCGGGCATTGCGCGTCTGCGCATGGACGGAATATCGATCATGAATTGCGGAGCCGTTCGTCACGATAACGTGGATCGGTAGCCGGTATCCATACCGAAAACGGCCAGTTAATGAGGTTCCTCCATGCGATTCTCCGGCGTGCCACCGCTGACATGATCGGAAATGTGCCGAAGGTGTACGTCGCGTGCGGCGATTCCGATCTGGAGCGGGCCGGTGCGCTCGCGGCCGCGTTGGAACAGGCCGAGGTCGAGGTGTTCCACCGGCCGTGGGACCTGGTGCCCGGCCAGGTCGCGCCCCGGGAGATCGACGTCGCGCTCGCCGAGTGCCGGTCGGCTGTCATGGTGCTCGGTGAGGCCGCGACGGACACCATTCACGAGTACCCGGCGCTGATCCTGCGCGCGTTGCGCGGCGACCTGCCGCTCATCCCGGTCATCCTGCATCCCGGCGCCCCGATGACCGAGCTGCTCCGCGCGTTCCGGCCGGTCGACTTCACCGGCGCCGACACCGACGAACGCTACGAGGCCTGCGTGAGCGCGGTGGCGGACGCGCTGCGCGGTGCTCCGGTGCCTCGGTGGGCGAGCGGCCGGCCCGGCGTCGACCGGGCGGTGGAGGGCCCGTTCACGGTCCGCCTGCGGGTCTCCGCCACCGAGACCGCGCTCGTCCTGCCGAACGGCGCCGAGATCATCGACCGGCCCGCCGGATCCGTCCGGCAGATCATGCGGCAACTGGTCGGGGAGAACGCGCGCGGCGGCCCGTCCGGCCGGGACCGGGCCGGCGCGCTGCACCGGCTCGGCGTCGGGCTCGGCCGGGCCTTCCTGCCGGGGCCGGCCGGGCGGGCGCTCACCGAGCTGCTCACGGTGACCGGGCTGCGCAACCAGTCGCTGGCGATCGGCGTCGAGACCCGCGAGGACTGGATCGCCGGCCTGCCGTGGGAGGCCGTGCTGCCGCCCGGTGCCGGGCGACCGGTCGGGCTGCACCCGCGGGTGCGCCCGTTCCGGATCACCGATCTGGGTGTCACCCCGGCGCCGGACATCCCGGGACCGCTGCGCATCCTGGTGGTGATCGCCGCGCCGGACGGCGGGACCTCCGTCCCGCTCGACTACGAGTACGAGCTGAGCAGCGTCCTGACCCGGGTCCGGGCGGCCCGCGCCGGCGACGCCCACGTGCGCGTACTCAACTGGGGATCGCTCGCGGCGATCCGGTCGGCGCTGTCCGAGGAACGCTTCCACGTCGTGCACGTCTCCTGCCACGCACGGCCCGGCACGCTGCTGCTGGAGACCGCGGACGGTGGCGTGGACCCGGTGGACGCCGTGCGGTTCGCCGAGGAGGCACTGGTCGCCGACCGTACTCCGCCACTGGTCGTGCTGGCCGGCTGCTCCACCGCGGTCACCGGGGCCGAGAACCTGCCGGGGTACGCGGCCACGCTGCTGCGGCACGGCGTGCCGGCCGTCCTGGCCATGACGGCACCGGTGACCGACGACTACGCCACCGAGCTGCTCTCCCGGCTGTACGGCGGACTGGCCGGCACGGCGGGGAGCGATCCACTGCCGCTCCTGTCCGACCTGCGCCGGACGCTGGAACTCGAGCGTTCCGGCACCCGGCCACCGGAGTGGCACGTCCCGGCGCTGTTCACCCGGGTCAGGTCCACCGCGCTGTACGACCCGGTCACTCGCGCACCGGTGCCGAGGCCCACCCCGGCGGTACGGCATGCCGCCGGATCCGCGGACCTGAGCAGCGGTGACTTCGTCGGTCGCCGTACCGACCTGCGCGGGCTGCTGCGGGAACTGCGGAACGACGGCCCGGCCCGCGGCGTGCTGCTGCACGGCATCGGCGGGATCGGCAAGAGCCATCTCGCCGGCCAGCTGGCCTGGATGATGGCGGACGCCGGGAACGTGATCCCGGTGCCCTGGCCCGGCCGGGCCACCCCGGACGAGCTGCTGACCGCCGTCGCGCGCCGCCTGCGGTCGCACGTCTCCGACCAGGACGGCGCCGGCTCGCTGTCACGGCGCCTGACCGACCCGGACGTGGACTGGCCCGACCGGCTGGACCTGCTCGTCGACGAGCTGCGGGCCCATGGGCGGACCGTCCTGCTGCTGCTCGACGACCCCGTCACCGACCGGGAGGCGGATGATGAACTCCGCCGTTTTCTGCGCGCGTGGCTGCGGGTGCGGGACGGGCTGCGGATCATCATCACCGCGCCGCGCGCCGACGCGCTCGGCATGACGCATCCGGCGCTGCGCAACTGGCGGCTGGGACCGCTGTCGCGCGCGGAGATCGGCAAACTGATCTGGCGGCTCCCGGCGGTCGCCGCGCTGACCCCGGCCGAGCAGGACCGCGCCTACGGCTATCTCGGCGGCCATCCACGCGCGTTCGAGTATCTCGATGCGCTGCTCACGTTGGGCCGCGCCTCCGGGCACGGCCGGACCTTCCCGGATGCCGTCGAGCGGATGACCCGGAGCCTCGAGAAACGTGGGATCGACGATCCCGAGCGATGGCTGACGGCCCGCGGAGCCGATCTCGGCACCGCGCTCGCCGCGACGGTCGCCGACATCAGCGGTGAGGTCCTGCTGGATCGGATCGTCAACCGTCTCGCCGAGTCGTCGCCCCGCGCCCGCGAACTGTTGTTCGCCGCCGCGGTGTTCCGCGTCCCGGTCGATCGACGCGGCCTGAGCTGGGCGGTCAGCGACCCGGTGGCGCCCACCCCGGAGCGTACGGCCCGCCTGCGCAGGTGGTACCGCGCGCTGCACGAGGTGCGGCGCGCCGACGACGAAGCCACGCTGGCCGACGTCGAGCTACCCGGGATCGAGGAGATCCACCGCGACCTTGCCGCGGGCAGCCGACCACCGGACCTGCCCTGGCTCGACGACGCCCGCGCGGAACTCGTCGCGCTCGGCCTGCTCACCGAGGAGCGAGAACCGGACGGCGCTCCCGTATGGATCGTGCACCGGTGGACCGCCGCCTCGCTGGCCGACTGGGACCCGGTGGCCACCCGCCGGGCCCACCGGCGGGCCGCCGCCTACCACCGCTGGTGGGCGGGGCTGCATGCGCACACCGCCGAGCACCGCCTCGTCGACCTCGCCGAGGCGTGGCAACACTGCCTGCTGTGCGGCGATCTCGACCAGCTGGTCACGGTGGCCGCACAGTGGTGCACGGTGCTGCACTCCCACGGTCTCCTGCACCAGGAGCAGATCGTCTGCACGGACACGATCGCGCTGCTGCGGCCGGATCACCCGGAAACCTGGCACTTCACGCACCAGCTCGGCGTGATAGCCATGCGGCACGGCCGGTACGACGACGCGGAACGTCACCACCGGACCTGCCTGGCCCACGCGGAGTCCGCCGGCGACCCGGTGGCGCAGGCGACCAGCCTTCGCGAGCTGGGATCGGTCGCTCGACTGCGCGCCGACGTGGCCGGCGCGGAGGAGTACTACCGGCGGGCGATCCGGTGCTGCGGCGATCCGGCGGTCCGGGACAGTTCCGCCGCGCTGGCCGTGCTCGCCTCCTGCTACCAGTTGTGCGGCGCGATGGATCTGGCGCGTGAGGACGGTGAGGCGTGGCGGTGGAGTTCGGGAGCGCTCGACATCGCCCAGGAACTGCATGAGCGGGCCGGTCCGGTCGACGGCGAACGCGATCTCGCCCGGCTGGCGCGTGCCGCCGGTGACACCGAGCGGGCCGATGCGCACGACCTCGCGGCGGCGGAGACGGCCACGTACCGGGCGGAGATCCAGCGGCTGATCGCGACGTCCGCGTTGCAGACCGGTGCGATCCGGCTCCTGCGCGGCGCGCCACGCCTGGCCGTCGATCATCTGAAACGGGCGATGGCCGCGGCGTACCAGGACCGGGATCTGTTCCTGCGAGCGCAGTGCCATCGGCTGTTCGCCGACGTGCTGTTCCAGATCGGGCGCCTGGAGGAGGCCGCCGACCTCTATCGCGATCTCGCCGAGCTGGCGAACCAACTGTCGGACCCGGTGCTCGAGGCGGTCGCGGAACAACAGCTCGGCCGGATCCTCGGCGAGATCGGACCGGAGGACCCGGCCGACGCCGCGGAGGCCAACCTCGGTGCGGCGGACGCGATCGCCCGGCGGCTCGGCAACCGCGGTCTGATCGCGGCCGGTCATCTCTACCGGGGTGAGCTGCACGACCGTGCGGGGCATGCGGACCGCGCCCGCCGCGAGCTCGGCACCGCGCTCGACGAGGCGGAGTCGGCCGGTGACGAGGCGGTGTGGCTCGCCGGTGCGCTGCTGCTCGCCGGTATCGACGCGCGGGCCCGGCGTCCGCGGGCCGCGGAGGAGTGGCTCGGGCTGGTGATCGGGCGGGCCCGGGACGGGCGTAACCACCGGGTCGAGGCGCTCGCCTGGATCTCCCTGGCCATGCTGGCCCGCCGGGACGGGCGGACCGAACAGGCCGTGCCGTCGCTGCGGGAGGCGGTCCGGTCGGCGCAGGCCGGCGGACACGTCCGGACGGCGACGACCGCCCGTCTGCACCTGGCCGACCTGGCCGTGAGCGCCGACCGGCCCGAGCAGGCGGAGGCGCACTTCGCCCGGGCCCTGGAGCTGCCCGATCCGGCGACCGACCCGGATCTGGTCGCGGAGGTGCGCCGCCGCCGAGGCCGATGTCGCGCCCGCCGGGACGACGCGGCGGGCGCGATCGCGGACCTGTCCGCCGCACACCGGTTCTACGCTCGATATGAGCCGGCGACCGCCGCCTGGTGCCTGGTCCATCTGTGCCACATGGCGATCCGGGCGGCGGACGAGGACGGGCTGGCCGAGTGGGCCGCTCAGGCCGGTGTGACGGCGGCCCGGCTGCCGGACTCGCCGCTGCGGGTGGTCGCGCTGCTGGCCGCGGGGGAGCAGGCCGTGGACGGCGCCGGACCGCTGGCTGAGGCGCTGTCGGCCGCCGAGGCCGTCGAGACACCACCGCGTTCGCTGACCGCGGACTGCCACCGCTCGCTGGCACACGCCACGGTGGGCCGGGGCGCGCTCGCACACCTGCGGAGCGCGCACGACATCGCCGTCCGCACCGGCGACCGCCTGGGCGCCATGCACGACGAACGGCACCTCGGGCGTGCCTGCCTGGCCGTCGGCGACATCGACGAGGGCCGCCGGTGGCTGACCGTCTCCGCCGACCACGCGGAGACGCTGGGCGACGAACGCAGCGCCCGCGCCGCCCTGGCACTTCGCGACGGGACGGGCGGTCGCGCGGACATCACCGTCGCCGAGTCCCGCTGGCGCGACCTTCGCTGGCTGCGCCGGGCCGGCGCGGTCGACGGGGAGCAGTCCTTCGCCGGTACGGCACGGCGGGACCCGGACCCACCGATCGAGCAGGTCCTGCGGCAACTCGGCTCGCGGCACTCGCCCGCCGCCGGAGTGCCGCTTGCCGTCGGGCCGCACCGGCTGGCCCGGCGCGCCGTCCGGTCATGACAGCCGGTCCACCGCCTCGGTCGCCTCCCGCACCCGCTTGTCGTCCAGCCCGCCGATCTGCACCTCGATGTGGACCTCCTGGCCGGTGACCAGCTCCACGGCCGTCACGGTCAGCAGCCCGCCCTCGGTCATCGAGAAGGTGATGTCGATCGGAGAGCCCTTCGGCAGCGGCGGGAGCCGGCTGATCGTGCCCTCACCGATCTTCCGGTTCGCGTCCAGCAGGTGTGAGACCTCGGTGCCGGCCTGCTCATAGATCGGGACCAGGATGCTGGTCTGGTTCGTGACCGCCGTCTGGTACTGCCGGGTGACCCGGTCGGACGGCAGCGGCGTGTTCGGCATCAACACGTGGCTGACCTCCAGCTTGTGGTCCTTCGGGTCGGTGTCCCGGGCCACCACACCGACGCCGAACGCCCGCGGCACCACGATGGTCACCTTGCGTCCCTGCCAGGCGCGGACCGCGGTCGGTGCCACCCCCAGGTCCGCCGCGACCTTGCGGATCGCGCCGGGGTCGTCGGTGCCCTGTTCGTCCGTCTCCGGCAGCCGCACCCGGATCGTCTCCTGGAGCGCGAACATGGCGGCGCCCTTGGCCACGGCCAGGTGCGGATCGTGCAACTGCGGCGTGAATCCGAAGGCGGACCGCAGCGCCCGGGTGACCGCGGGCATGTGCGTCGAGCCGCCGACCAGCAGCACCGCGTCGGGCGTCCGGTCGGCGGTGGCCAACGTACGGCGGGTGATGTCGATCGTGCGGGCCAGCAGGTCCGCGGTGATCTCCTCGAACGTCTCCCGGGTCAGGTCGGCCGGCAGCGTCCGGCCGTCGAACCGGATCGGGGCCCGCACCGAGATCCGGGTCGACAGCGACTTCTTCAGGGCCTCCGCCTGCAGCCCGAGCTGTTGCAGGAACTCCTCGCTGTCCCCGGCGCCGGAGTCCGGGTACTCGGACATGAAGCACTCGCTGAGGTGGTCCACGATCCGGGCGTCCCAGTCCGCGCCGCCGAGCTGGTGGTCGCCGTCCGTGCAGACGACCGTCACGTCACCGCCCTCCAGGCGGATCACGGTGGTGTCGAAGGTGCCGCCGCCCAGGTCGTACACCAGAATCGTGCGGTCCTCGCCCTCGTGCAGCGCGCCGTAGTACAGCGCCGCCGCGACCGGCTCCGGCACCAGGCTCACCACGTTCAGCTTGGCGATCTCGCCGGCGAGCTGCGTCGCGCGCCGCTCCGACACGCCGAAGTACGCGGGGACCGTGATGACGACGTCCCGTACGCTCTCGCCGCCCGCCTGGCGGGCCAGGTCCCGGATGATGAACGCGGACACGCTCTCCGGGGTGTACGTGACACCGTCGAACTCCAGTTCCGTGTCGCTGCCCATGTGCCGCTTGATCAGACTGACCACCCGTTCGGGGTCGGTCTTCGCGGCGTCCTTCGCCTCCTCTCCGACCTTCACCTGGTACCGCGACGCGAAATAGACCACCGACGGCGTCAGTTCCTGATCGATCGCATTGGGAAGAATGACAGGTGAGCCCTCCGCATCCACTCGCGCTATGCACGAGTAGGTGGTACCGAGATCAATTCCGTAGGTGGTCACGTGTCCCTCTCTCCGCTCGGAGGACGGTATTCCGTGTACGGAGAGAATATGCTGGCCGACATGCCCACGACCACAGACGGCGGCGGTCTCGATCGGTACGATTTCTTCATCAGCTTCACGGATTCCGACCGGGAATGGGCGGACTGGATCGACGCACTGGTGCCCGAGGTGCGCAACGTGGCGGGCGATCCGTGTACGGCGCTGTATCAGGGCACCCAGTTCGTGGCCGGCACCAACTGGGTGGCGATGGTGCAGGACGGGCTGCGGCGGGCGGATCGGTTCGTCGCCGTGTTCTCCGATGCGTACCTGAAGGCCTCCTCGTTCGGCGCCGCGGAGCTGCACGCCGCGTGGCGGACCGACCCGAACGGCGCCTTCCGCCGGGTGGTGCCGGTGCGGGTGAAGGACTGCGAGCCGGAGGGGCTGTTCGGTCCGATCGTGTACATCGACCTGCTCGGCCTCGGTCCGCAAGCCGCGGAGCGCACGCTGGTCGACGGGCTGACGGCGGCGATCCACGGCCGACGGCCGCGCCGCCGGCCGCCGTTTCCCGGTGCCTCGAGGTGATCCGCGGTGACCGCCGGACGGCCGTGCCGGTCCGGATCCGGACCGCCGTCTGGACCGACATCCGCACCGGGGACTACACCACCGGGGAGAAGTACCACGCTGCGGTGCTGGAGCAGTACAAGCTGTGTGTCGAGATGGCCGACCGCACCAGTGCCCGGCGCGGTCTCGCCAACACCTACTTCCTGACGCTCAACACACTGGTCGTGACGGTCGCCGGAGTCTTCGGCCGGACGGTCGCCGGCGCACCGGCGGTGTCACTCCTCATTCCGCTCTCTGTTCTGCTGCTGCAGTGCGTGGCCTGGTTCACGCTCCTGCAGTCGTACCGTCGGCTCAACGCGGCGAAGTATCTGGTCATCGGCGTGCTCGAGCAGCGTCTGCCGGCCTCACCGCTGTGGGCCGCCGAGCGGCCGGCATCCCGGCACCTGCCGCTCACGTTCCTGGAGCAGTGGATCCCGGCGACGTTCGCGGCCGCCTACGTGGCGGCCTTCGTCGTCGTGGTCGTGGGGTGACCGGACGGTGGCTCAGCCGACCCGCAGCGATCGGGCGTACGCGGCGAAGTCGACGTGGACCGTGCTGTACGGGTCCGCGCCGTACTGGCCGGCGATCCCGGCGAGGTAGGTGGCGATCTCGCGGCGCATCGTGGTCGTGGACGGCAGCCGCACCTCGCCGGTGATCACGCCGGCGATCCACCGGGACTGCAGCTCGACGATGCGGGTGATCGCGCCGACCGGCCGGACCATGCCGGCGAACATCAGGCCGGGCTGGTTCACCGACACGATCCGCTTGTACAGGCGCATGCGCCCGGACCGGTCCCGGGCGCTGCCCGCCCGGAGGAACGGGAACCGCGGCGCGTAGCCGGTGCACCAGATGACCGTGTCGACCTCGTCCGTGCGTCCGTCCGTGAACGTCACCCGCCGGCCGTCGAAGCCCGCGATGCCGGGCCTCGGCGTGACCAGGCCGTGGCTGATCTGGCTGAGGATGCTGTCCGAGATGGTCAGCCCGGCGGAGAACAGCTCGTGGTCCGGTTCCGGCAGGCCGTAGTCGGTCAGGTTGCCGTGCATCGTCCACAGCGTGCGCTGGATGAACGCGCGGGCACCGGCGAGGCCGAGCTCGGCGTACCAGGGCTGGTCGGCTATCTCGTCGATCGGCACGCCGTAGAGCCGTTTCGGGGTGACGTGCATGCCGCGCCGGACGGACAGCAGCGTGGTCTCGGCGACCCGGCTCAGGTCACCGGCCACGTCGACCGCGGACGAGCCGAAGCCGACCACCAGCACGCGCTTGCCGGCGAACGGCGCGCTGTCGTGGTAGTCGATCGTGTGCAGCACCTCACCGGTGAAACCCCGGTGGCCGTCCGGCATGCGCGGGTCCTGGTGCAGGCCGGACGCGACGACCAGGTGGCTGAACCGGCGGGCCCGGCCGTCGCCGGTGACCACGGTCCAGCCGCCGTCCGCGTCCCGGTGCGCGGAGTCCACAGTGGTCTGCGTCTCGACGTGGTCGAGCAGGCCGTGCTCCTTGGCGTAGTCCCGCAGGTACCGGGCGAACCGGGCGTGGCCCGGATGGGTCGGGTAGTCGTCCGGCATCGGCGTGTCCGAGTAGCCGGTCAGTCGCTTCGAGGTGTTCAGGTGCAGGCTGGCGTACCCGGGACCGCGCCGGCCGGTGCCCGCCTGGGCCCACATGCCGCCGACCTCGGCCTCTCGTTCGACGCAGACGAACGGCACACCCGCGCGGTGCAGCGCCCGGCTGACCGCGAGCCCGGAGAGTCCGGCACCGACGACGCAGACTGAGCGGTCAGTCACTTGCACTCCTCCACGAATCCGTTCCGAGCGGCCGTGTTCGGAGAGTATCGTCCAGCGTGGACATGCGTAACCACTGAGCACACGATCAGGTACTGATTGTGCAAAGACTCACGCGGAGGGTGACCATGCTCGATTGAGTGGTGCAGAATGTGCCGCTATGCCTGATAAGTCCGGCCGTGCGATCGCCGTGCGGCACCAGCAGCTGTTCAGCGCCCCACCGGACACCACGCACGCCGACCTGCTCGCCTCCCTGTGGGACCGGGTCTGCACGGCCGCCTGGGCGGGCGGCGAGCGCGAGGACGTCCGCGCACACCTGGCCGACATGCTGTACCCGTGGGCGCACCGTCCGATAGAGACGGTGCCGCGATATCCGTCGTTCGTGTCCGGGGACGGTTTCCCGGCCGAACTGTCGGTCAGCTGGCGCAAGGGCGTCACCGAGGTGCGCGTCCTCTTCGAACCGGTCGGCACGGACCCGGCGGCGCGGGCGGTGCAGGACGCCGGCCGGGCCATGGTCCACGCGCTGGCCGGCCGCGACGGCGTGTCGACCGACGGCTACCGGGCGGTCGAGGACCTGTTCACCTCGGACGATCCGCCGGCGTACCGCTCCGGCGTGTGGTTGTCCCTGGCCTGCGGGCCGGACCAACCGCCGCACTACAAGGTCTACCTCAACCCGTACGTCAACGGCACCGGCCACGAGTGGACGACCGTCACCCGCGCGATGGAGCGCCTCGACCTGACCACCGCGTGGGCCCCGGTCGCGGCGGCCCGCGACGCGCTCGCCACGGCCGGCATCGCGCTCGACTACGTGGCACTCGACCTGGCCGCGGGCGCCCACGCGCGCGCGAAGATCTACTTCCGGCACCGCGGGGCCGGCCTGGCCGGCATCCACCTGCTCGGCGCGTTCGCCCGCAGCTACGACGCGGAGCGGATCGCGGACGCGGCGGCGGACCTCTACGGCCGGACGCCGGACGGTGAGCCGGCGATGCCCGACAACGAGCCGATGACCGGCCTGGCGTTCCGGGCCGGCCGGCACTGCGCCGACGAGGCCAACGTCTACTTCCGCCTGCCGGGCGCCGTGCGCAGCGACGCCGAGGCCGCCGACCGGATCACCGCGCTGATGGCGCGCGAGGCCGCGCCCGCCGACGTCTACCGCCGGGTCGCGGACGCGGTCGCGCCCGCCCCGATGGCGACCACGTCCGGCGTCCACGAACTCGTCAGCTACCGCACCCGGGACGCGGGCCCGGCGGACATCGGCGTCTACTTCCGGCTACCGGTGCACGCGTCCGGCGACGCACCCCGGCCGGGCCACGGCTGGCCCCGCGTACCGCTGTAACCCGGCCCCACCACCGATACTCCGCCACTCCACCGCACCCGCCCACGGCGCGACGGGACAACGGCATGCGAGGGAACGGAGCGAGCAGGGCCAACACGCACAGGGCCCCAACGCACAAGGCAAAACCCAAGAGGCAAACCCAAAAGGCCGTTTTCCCGCTTCCGGCGTGGTCGCGGCCCGCATGCTCCCGCGGGCACCGGTCGTCGCCAGGGCTCCTCCCTGCCGGTTCCGCCGTGGTCAACGTCGCACCGCGCGGCCTCCGCCGCGCGGTCGCGGCACCCGCCGCGACCGTGTCGTGCCGCGACCACGGCGGAGCCGGATATGCCGTGATCGTGGCGCCCCCGCGTCAGGTCGAGACCGCGGCGGCACTGTGTCGTGCCGCGATTGCGGCATTGCCGCATCGTGTCGCGGATGCGGCAGCACCGTGTCGTTACGCGAGCGTGGTGGCACGCCGACGCGACCACCACGCCACCCGCGCGACCCGGCCGCCGGCCACCGCGGGATCGCCGCCGGCCGCGTGCGTGCCGCGACAGCGGTGGCATGCCGGTGGCGCGGTGGCGTTCGTGTCGCGCCGCGACCGTGCGGCTGCGCGCGTGGCGTGGTGGTCGCGCCGGCGTGGCGTCACGCGGTGCGGGGTGGGGTGGTGCGGCGGGGGTGTCGTCACGTCGTGTGACCGGTCAGCACGTGGTCGCTGATCATGCGGGTGGCGCCGAGGTAGGCCGCGTCCGGGCCGAGTTCGGAGAGGACGACCGGCATGTCGCCGGTGGCCAGCGGCAGTGACGATCGGTAGACCACGCCGCGGATCTCGGCGAGCAGTGCGTGGCCCATGCCGGACAGCCCGCCGCCGATCACGATCATGCCGGGGTTGAAGAAGCTGACCAGGCTCGCCAGCACCTGGCCGACGCGGCGGCCGCCGTCGCGGACCAGCGTGGTGGCGAACGGGTCGCCGGCGGCCATCGCGTCGGTGACGTCACGCGCGGTGAGCGTGCCGGCGTCCGCGAGCCGCATCGCGAGGATGTCGGAGCGGCCGGCCGCGGCCGCGGCGGTGGCGTCGCGGGCGAGTGCGGCGCCGCCGAAGTGGGCCTCCAGGCAGCCGGTGTTCCCGCACACGCACAGTGGTGGTGGTCCGTCGGACATGACCGCGGTGTGCCCGATGTCGCCGGCGCAGCCGTTCGCGCCACGGTAGACGGTGCCGCCGACCACGATGCCGGCGCCGATCCCCGCGCCGATCTTGACGAACAGGAAGTCGTCGAACGGTTTGGCGATGCCGGCGTGCTTCTCGCCGAGCGCCATCAGGTTCACGTCGTTGTCGACCAGCACCGGGCAGTCCAGCTCGGCCGTGAGGTGGTCGCGCACCGGGTGCCGGTCCCAGCCGGGCAGGAACGGCGGCGACACCGGCACGCCCTCGGCGTAGCTGACCGGGCCGGGGATGCCGACGCCGGCGCCGCACAGGAAGCCGCCGGCCTCCGCGCGCACCTTGACCGTCAGCTCGACGGCGCGGCCGAGCACCGCGGCCGGCCCGCGCCGCAGGTCGACCTGCTCGGTGACGCGCGCGACCGGGCGCAGGGTGCCGTCGGTCAGCGTCACCTCCAGCGAGGTCGCGCCGAGCGCGATGCTCAGGAACCGCATGCCGGCGGCCAGCCGCACGATGGACGAGCGCCTCCCGCCCCGGGACGCGGCGGGTTCGCCACCCTCGATGAGCCCGCGGTCCGCGAGCCGGGTCACCTCGACCGCGGCCTTGGACCGGGACAGGCCGACCGCGTCGCCGAGCTCGGCCCGGGACCGCTCGCCGTCGTCGCGGAGCAGCCGGAGGAGGCGCGCCTGGTGCGTGTTCTCCGGACCGTCCATGTTCCCCACTTTCGCTTGGGCGAAGACAAAGATACCGCTAAGTCAACGGAAAGTTGTGTCAGTGAGGGTCTTTCTTTTCCTGTGACGGCGCGCTAACTTTCCGGGCAGGACGTAACACGGATGACACATGGGAGCCCCGGACCAGCGCCGGAGCCCGCACCACCCTGGGTCCACAGTCGGCGTTCGGCGGCGCTCGACCCGCACACCCATCCCTTCACGACAGCGCGTTTCAACCCGACCTCGGCTCGGGCGATGCCCCCTGCCGTTCTCGAGAGGTGAAGAAGCATGGACGAGGTGCAGCAGAGCCGTTCGAACCTCACCCGCCGCCGGATCCTCGGCGCCTCCGCGGCCGCCGCGGCGGTGATCGGCGGCGCCGGTGGGACCGTCGTGGCCACCGGCCCGGCGCTCGCCGGCGGCAACGGCCACGGTCACGGCAACGGGCGGCTGCGGGCCGAGCCGCTGATCCCGGCCCGCAACCGCGGCATCATCCTCTACAGCGTGCGCGACCGGATCACGGCGGCGCCGGACGACAGCGGTGTGCCGTACGGGTTCGAGCGGGTCCTCGCCCGGCTGGCCGAGCTGGGCTACAAGGAGATCGAGTTCGCCGGCTACAACCAGCACGAGTCGATCCTCGGCCGGCAGATCACGCCGCAGGAGATCCGCAAGATCCTCGACGACAACGGCCTGGTGGCGAACGGCGCGCACACCCAGATCAACGCGGCCACGTTCACGCAGCAGATGGACATCGCGCAGACGCTCGGCATGAAGAACATCGGCACCGGCTCGGACCCGACGAACAGCTCCTACACCAAGGACTGGGACGCGGCGGCCGACCTGTGGAACGAGTTGGGCCGCCAGGCCGCGCGCCGCGGGCTGCGGCTCTACACCCACAACCACGACGCGGCGTACGGTTTCCTGCTCGACGCCGGCCCGAAGGACGCGAACGGCAACCCGACCCGGTCGTCCGGCACCCGCAGGCTGGAGTACTTCTTCGGCCGGACGGACCCGCGCTACGTCTTCTTCGAGATGGACATCTTCTGGGGCTACGTGGCCCGCTACAAGCACCAGAAGTTCACCGACGCGCGCGGCCGGGAGCAGACCGACCTCTTCGACCCGATCATCACGGTCGCGGAGCGGACCAAGCGCTTCCCGCTGTTCCACGCCAAGGACGGCAACCGGAACACCGCCGTGCCCAACGGGTACGACATGGTCCCGCTCGGCGCGGGCGACATCAACTTCCAGCAGTTCTTCCAGACGATCGGCGAGCAGGACTTCCACCACGCCAACTGGGAGCAGGACACTGCACCCGGAGGCGCCGCGAACCCCGGCCAGTCGCTGTCGTTCGCGGAGTTGAGCTACCGGAACATGTCCGAGCTGACGATCTACAAGCGCTGAGTCAGCCCGACGAGAGGTGGAGTTGAACGTGCGACCCGACGAGGCCCTGCACCTGCGGCTGCTGCGGCTGCTGCGCGACCACGGCGCGATCTCCCGCGCCGAGCTCGCCGACCGGCTGCAGATCCCGCGTCCCCGGCTGCTCACGGAGCTGGACCGGCTCGCCGCCGCCGGCTTCGTCAGCGAGGCCGGCATGGCCGCGTCCCGGGGCGGGCGCCGCTCCACCCTCGTCGAGCTCCACCCGCGGCTGCGGTTCGCCGCGGTCGACCTGGGCGCCAGCTCGATCGACATCGAGGTGGTCAACGGCCGGCTGGAACCGGTCGCGGCGTACGCCGAGGCCTCCGACATCCGCTCCGGCCCGAAGGCGATCCTGCACCGGGTCAGCGAGCTGCTCGCCAAGGCGAAGGCGGACGGCGTCTACGAGCGGCTGGACGGCATCGGCGTCGGCGTGCCCGGCCCGGTCAGCTACCGCGACGGCGTGCCGGTGTCCCCGCCGATCATGCCGGGCTGGGACCGCTACCCGGTGCGCGAGCTGCTCGCCCGGGAGCACGGCTGCCCGGCCGTGGTGGACAACGACGTGAACATCATGGCGCTCGGCGAACGGCACGGCGGCGTCGCGCACAGCATCGACGACTTCCTGTACGTGAAGATCGGCACCGGCATCGGCTGCGGCATCTTCCTCTCCGGCCACGTCTACCGCGGCACGGACGGATGCGCCGGCGACATCGGGCACATCATGGCCGAGCCGCACGGCCCGGTCTGCTCGTGCGGCAACTCCGGCTGCCTGGAGGCGCTGTTCAGCGGCGCCGCGCTGGCCCGGGACGCGACCGCGGCCGGCCGCTCCGGCGCCTCACCCGCGCTCGCCGACCGGCTGGCCGCGACCGGCGCGCTGACCGCGCGGGACGTGGGCCTGGCCGCGGCCGAGGGCGACATCACCAGCATCGGCCTGATCCGCGACGGCGGTCGCCGGGTCGGCTCGGTGCTCGCCGGGCTGGTCAGCTTCGCGAACCCCTCCATGATCGTGATCGGTGGCGGCCTGGCCCAGCTCGGGCACGTGCTGCTCGCCGAGATCCGCAGCGTGGTCTACCGCCGCTCGCTGCCGCTGGCCACCGGCAACCTGCCGGTGGTCCTGTCCGAGCTGGCCTCCCGCGCGGGCGTCACCGGTGCCGCCGTGCTGGCCAGCGACGTCGCGTTCGAGCAGGCAGCCGAATGAGCGGGCGGGTGAGCGCGCCGACGGCGTCACGCCGGCCACGACGCGGCCGCAGCCCGGAGGGGAGCCCGGCATGAACGACAACGTGATCCTGAAGCTGACCGACGTGGTCAAGACGTTCCCCGGCGTGCGCGCGCTGGACGGCGTGCAGCTGGAGGTGCGCGCCGGCGAGGTGCACTGCCTGCTCGGGCAGAACGGCGCCGGCAAGTCCACCCTGATCAAGGTGCTGGCCGGGGTGCACCGCCCGGACAGCGGCCGCGTCGAGTGGCAGGGCAAGCCGGTCGAGTTCGCGAACCCGCAGGCCGCGATGCGCGCCGGGATCGCCACCATCTACCAGGAGCTCGACCTGGTCGACGACCTGTCGGTGGCGGAGAACGCGTTCCTCGGCCACGAGCCGCGCCGACTCGGCTTCGTCCGGCGCGGTGAGACCGCCCGCCGTACCGCGGAGATCCTGCACCGGCTCGGCCACGGCGAGATCCCGGCGCGCCGGCCGGTGCACCGGCTGCCGTCGGCCGGCAAGCAGATCGTGAGCATGGCCCGCGCGCTGTCGCACGACGCCAAGCTGATCATCATGGACGAGCCGAGCGCGGTGCTCGCGCACGACGAGGTCGGCAACCTGTTCCGGATCATCCGCGAGCTGACCGCGGCCGGCATCGCGGTCGTCTACATCTCGCACCGGATGGAGGAGATCCGCGAGATCGGCGACCGGGTGACCGTGCTGAAGGACGGCCGGACCACCGCGGCCGGCCTGTCCGCCCGCGAGACGCCCACGCGCGACCTGGTCACGAAGATGACCGGCCGGTCCATCGAGTACGTGTTCCCGGACCGGGTCACGCACGCCGCGGACACGGTGCCGCTGCTGGACGTGCGTGGGCTGACCCGGCACGGCGAGTTCGCGGACGTGTCGCTGACCGTGCGCCCCGGTGAGATCGTCGGCATCGCCGGCCTGGTCGGGTCCGGCCGCTCCGAGCTGCTCGAGACGATCTTCGGCGCGCGCCGCGCGGAGGCCGGCACGGTCACCATGAACGGCCGGCGGCTGCGCCCCGGCAGCGTCGGCGCGGCGGTCCGGGCCGGCATCGGCATGGCGCCGGAGGAGCGCAAGAGCCAGGCGCTGCTGCTCGACGAGCCGATCTACCGCAACGTGACGCTGGCCGGGTTCAGCCGGTTCGCGGCCGGCGGGTTCACCCGCACCGGGCGGGAGACCGCGTCCGCCCGCGCGGTCGCGGAACGGCTCGACCTGCGCCCGCCGGACGTCCGCCGCCCGGTGCGGCAGCTGTCCGGCGGTAACCAGCAGAAGGTCGTGGTCGGCCGCTGGCTGGTCGGCACCGGCCCGCGCAACGGCGGCCCGCAGGACCCGGACGGCACCCCGACCCGCCTGCTGCTGCTGGACGAGCCGACCCGCGGCGTGGACGTCGGCGCGCGCGCCGAGCTCTACCAGGTGATCCGCGATCTGGCCGCGGCCGGCCTGGGCGTGCTGCTGGTCTCCAGCGAGGTGCCCGAGGTGCTCGGCCTGTCCGACCGGGTGCTGATCATGCGCGAGGGCAGCATGATCCACGAGGCGCCCGGCGGGACGCTCGACGAGGAAACGGTACTGGACATGATCATGGCGGGTTCGCTCACCACCGGAGCGCTCGCGGCCGAGACGGACACCACCGAGGGGGAAGCGGCATGAAGGCCACGACGGCGGACCCGGGCACCCGCCCGGAGATACGCAAGGACGGCGGCGACGTGTTGCGCCGCTGGTGGACGAGTGAGGGCAACGAGTTCGCCGGGCGGAACCTGGCGCTGATCGGCGTGCTCGTGGTGCTGGTCGCGCTCGGCGTGCTGACCCGGCCGGACCTCTACGGCGACCCGGAGTGGGTGCGCAACAACATCTTCACGATCCTGCAGCAGGCGTCCGCGATCGGCGTGGTCACGGTCGGCATGACCTTCGTGATCATCGGCGGCGGCATCGACCTGTCGGTCGGCGCGATCATGGCGCTGGCCGGCGTCTGGGCCACCACGGTGGCCACCCAGAGCTTCGGCGCGGGCGGCATGATCTTCACGGCGATCGCGGTCGGCGTCGGCACCGGCCTGGTCAACGGCCTGCTCATCTCGTACGGCCGGCTGGTCCCGTTCATCGCGACGCTGGCCATGATGGTGGCGGCGCGCGGCCTGGCCGCCTCGATCTCCGGCAAGCAGACGCAGATCTCGGGCAACGCCACGATCAACGGCATCGCATCGACCGAGATCCTCGGCGTACCGCTGCTGGTGGTCATCCTGGTCGTGGTCGTCGCGGCCGGCTGGGTGCTGCTCAACCGCACCACGTTCGGCCGGCGCACGGTCGCGGTCGGCGGCAACCCGGAGGCGGCCCGGCTCGCCGGCATCAACGTCCGGTGGCACACGCTGCTGCTCTACGCGCTCTCCGGGCTGTGCTGCGGCATCGGCGCGCTGATGCTGACCGCGCAGGCGAACTCCGCGCAGGCCGCGATGGCGAACCTGTACGAGCTGGACGCGATCGCCGCCGCGATCATCGGTGGCACGCTGCTCTCCGGCGGGCGCGGCACGATCGTCGGCGCGCTCTTCGGTGTGCTGGTCTTCTCCACGATCACGAACCTGTTCGCGATCAACAACCTCACCACCGAGTCGCAGAACATGATCAAGGGCGGCATCATCGTCGCCGCGGTGCTGATCCAGCAGTTCCGGTTCGGCTCGCTGACCAAACTCTTCTCCCGCAAGCCATGACCGGGGCGTCCCCCGGGGCGCCTCGTTCGCGAAACAGCACATAGGCGGCCGTCACGATCGAGACGGCGGCCGGGCACCGCACATCCTGAAATCGATCCGAGAGCGAGGATTCCATGATCCAGGACGCTTCCCGCCGCCGCCTGCTGTTCGGCGGCGCCATGGTCGGCGCGGGCGCGCTGCTCGCCGCCTGCACCAGCAACGAGCAGGGCCCGAGCACGGCGCAGACCAAGGGACCGGAGGGCGACAACGCGAACGCGGCGCCCGGGAAGGCCGTCACCATCGGCTTCTCCGCGCCGGCCGCCGACCACGGCTGGATGGCCGCGATCACGAACAACGCGAAGGCGCAGGCCGCCGCGTACTCCGACGTGACCTTCAACAGCGTGGAGGCGGGCGCGGACGCGGCCGCCCAGCGCGCGGCGCTGGACACGCTCATCTCGCAGAAGCCGGACGCGATCGTCATGCTCCCGCACGACGGCAAGGAGCTGACCGCGTCCGGCCTGAAGGCGATGCAGGCCGGCATCCCGGTGATCAACCTGGACCGGGCGTTCACCCAGGCGCTCGCGTACCGCGTGATGATCAAGGGTGACAACTACGGCATGGGCGTCTCGGCCGGCAACTACGTGGTCGCGCAGATGAAGGCGAAGGGCGTCACCAACCCGGTGATCGGCGAGATCGCCGGGATCGACTCCCTCGAGCTGACCCAGGAGCGCTCGCAGGGCTTCAAGGACGCGCTGGCCGCGGCCGGCTTCACGGTCGCGAACCGGCGCGCCGCCGAGTTCACCGTCGACTCCGGGCAGCGCGAGGCGACGAACCTGCTGCAGGCGCTGCCGAAGATCGACGCGCTCTGGAACCACGACGACGACCAGGGCGTCGGCGTGCTCGCCGCGGTCAGCCAGGCCAACCGCACCGAGTTCATCATGGTCGGCGGCGCCGGCTCGAAGGCCGCGATCGAGGCGATCCAGGCGGACAACACCGTGCTCAAGGCCACGGTGACCTACAGCCCGTCGATGGCCTCGTCCGCGATCTCGCTGGCCCGGCTGGTCGCGCAGGGCCGCGGCCTGTCCGACCTGGTGGAGCTGGCCGTGCCGAAGGACATCACGCTCGCGTCCGAAACGATCACCAAGGAGAACGCGGCGAACTACCTTCAGCTTGGGTTCTGATCACACTTCTTTACAGACAGGGAGCTTTCCGTGGGCGAGCTGCGCATCGGGATGGTCGGTTACGCGTTCATGGGCGAGGCACACTCGCAGGCGTGGCGGACCGTGAACCGCGTCTACGACCTGCCCGTACGCGCCCGCATGTCGCTGATCGCGGGCCGGGACAAGGCGAACGTGGCCGCGGCCGCGGACCGGCTCGGGTGGGACGAGCACACCACCGACTGGCGTGACCTGATCAACCGGGACGACATCGACCTGGTCGACATCTGTACGCCGGGCGACTCGCACGCGGAGATCGCGTGTGCCGCGCTCGCCGCCGGCAAGCACGTGCTCTGCGAGAAACCCCTGGCCAACACGGTCGAGGAGGCCCGGGCGATGGTCGCCGCGGCGGACACCGCCCGGGAGCGCGGGGTCCGCGCGATGTGCGGGTTCACCTACCGCCGCGTACCGGCCGTCACGTTCATGCGTCAGCTGATCGCGGACGGCCGGCTCGGCGACCTGCGGCACGTCCGGGCCGTCTACCTGCAGGACTGGATCACCGATCCGGAGTTCCCGCTGGTCTGGCGGCTGCAGAAGGACAAGGCCGGGTCCGGGGCGCTGGGCGACATCGGCGCGCACATCATCGACATGACGCAGTTCGTCACCGGGCAGTCCATCACCGGCGTGTCCGGGCTGACCGAGACGTTCGTCCGGGAGCGCCCGCTGCCGTCGGCCGACGGTGCGGCGCTCGGCGCGGCGAAGGCCGCTGAAACGAGCAAAGGCCAGGTCACGGTGGACGACGCGGCGCTCTTCGTGGCGCGGCTGTCCGGTGGCGCGGTCGCCACGTTCGAGGCGACGCGGATGGCGACCGGGCGCAAGAACGGGCTGCGCATCGAGGTGAACGGCACCAAGGGCTCGCTGGCGTTCGACCTGGAGCGGCTCAACGAGCTCGAGTTCTACGACGCCACGCTGCCGGGCACGGAGCTGGGATTCCGGCGGATCCTGGTCACCGAACCCGAGCACCCGTACCTGTCCGCGTGGTGGCCCACCGGTCACCTCATCGGGTACGAGCACGGCTTCACGCACCAGGCCCGTGACCTGCTGGAGGCGATCGGCAACGGCACCGATCCGCTCCCGTCGTTCGCGGACGCGCTCGGCGTGCAGCTCGTCCTGGACGCGGTGGAGAAGTCCGCCGGGTCCGGCTCCTGGACCCAGGTGTAACGAGACTCCTCGGGCCGCGCCGGCGAGGGGCCGGCACGCGGTTGCGCCCCGCGTGACGGTGAGCGGGCGCGGCCCGAGGTACAGCACCACCCAGCACCACCTTGGCGGATGTGGCACCGCGCCAGGGGTGAGGCACAACCCCCGTGCCCGTGGCGGGGCGTTTCGGATCGGCACCGGCCCGAAGCGCCTCACTGACCCCGGAGGAACACCATGACAAGATCCGTCCGTCGATGGCTGGCATCCGTGGCAGGCCTGGTCATCGCCCTTCCGATCCTGGCCGCCGCACCGGCTCATGCCGAGCCGTCCCACCCCGACACCCTGATCACCACCGAGAACGGTCCCGAGGCGCTCCGGTCCGGCGCGCGCAAGCCCGGTTCGTACCGGGTGCTGGTCTTCACGAAGACGACCGGCGAGCGCCGGGCGTCCATCCCGGCCGCGGTCGCCGCGATCCGCCTGATGGGCGTGGCGAACGGCTTCCGGGTGGACGAGACCGCGAACGCGGGCGCGTTCACCGCGGCGAACCTCGGCCGGTACCGCGCGGTGGTCTTCCTGAACACCACCGGCGACGTGCTGAACGACGCGCAGCAGTCCGCGTTCGAGCAGTACTTCACGAACGGCGGCGGCTACCTCGGCGTGCACGCGGCCGCGGAGACCGAGCCGGACTGGGACTTCTACCGCGACCTGGTCGGCACGTCCGTGTCCGGCAGGCTCCCGGTCGAGGACGCCACGATCGACGTGGCGGACCGGGCGCACCCGTCCACCGAGCGGATCGCGCGCAAGCTGACGCTGTCCGAGGAGTGGTACAACTTCGCCGGCACCGTGCGCGGCACCGCGCACGTGCTGGCCACGCTGGACGAGTCCACGGTCACCGGCGGGACCATGGGGCACGACCACCCGGTCTCCTGGTGCCGTGACTACCAGGGCGGGCGCACGTTCTACACCGGACTCGGCCACTCCACCCGGTCCTACCTGGACTCGTCGTTCCGCCGGCACCTGCTCGGCGGGCTGCAGTGGGCGGCCGGCGTGGTGGAGGGCGACTGCGGCGCGACCGTGACCGGCAACTACGAGAAGGTCGTGCTGAACGACGAGCCCGGCGAGCCGATGTCGCTGGCCGTGCTGCCGGACGGCCGCGTGCTGCACAACACGCGCGGTGGCCAGGTCCGCCTGTACGACCCGGCCAGCGGCGCCAGCCCGGTGATCAACACGATCGAGGTCTACCAGCACGACGAGGACGGGCTGCAGTCGGTCGCGCTCGACCCGCAGTTCGCGACGAACGGCTGGGTCTACATCTACTACGCGCCCCGGCTGGACACGCCGACCACGGACGCGCCGGTGACCAGCCCGGATCCGGCCGTGTGGGACGCGTACAAGGGCTACAACCAGCTGTCCCGGGTCAAGTTCGTGGAGACGCCCACGCCGCACCTGGACATGAGCACGGAACAGCAGATCATGCGGGTGGACGTGGACCGCGGCGTCTGCTGCCACGTGGCCGGCGAGATCAAGTTCGACGGCAACGGGCTGCTCTACCTGGTCACCGGCGACGACACGAACGCGGGCGGCTCGGACGGCTACACGCCGATCAACGAGTCGCCGACGCAGGGGCCGGGCTACGACGCGCAGCGCTCCTCGGGCAACACCAACGACCTGCGCGGCAAGGTGCTGCGGATCCGGGTCAACGCGGACGGCACCTACGGCATCCCGGCCGGGAACCTCTTCGACGAGCGTCGCGACACGGCCGGCAAGACCCGGCCGGAGATCTTCCTGATGGGGCTGCGCAACCCGTTCCGGTTCGACGTGGACGAGCGCGGCTACGTGTACGTCGGTGACTACTCGCCGGACTCGCAGGTGCCGTCCGCCACGCGCGGGCCGGAGGGGACCGGCCGCTGGTTCGCCACGAACAAGGCCGGCAACTACGGCTGGCCGTACTGCTACTCGCCCACGCTGCCCTACATCGACTACGACTTCGTCACCAAGCAGTCGAAGGGCGCGTTCGACTGCGCGGCGCCGGTCAACGACTCGCCGCGCAACACCGGCCTGACCACGCTCCCGGGCGTGGCGCAGCCGGACTTCTGGTACACGTTCCAGGCCCGTACCCCGTGTGCCGGCTCGTACCTGTCGAACCCGCCGACCACGTGTGACTTCAAGTGGCCGGTGATCGGCACCGGTGGCGTCGGGCCGATGGGCGGGCCGGTCTACGACTACGACCCGCGTTCGGCGTCCGAGTCGAAGTTCCCCGAGTACTACGACAACGCCGTCGTCTTCGGCGAGTTCACCCGCGACAAGATCTTCATGATGCGGACCGACGGCAACGGCAACCTGACCGGCGTCGAACAGTTCCTGCCCGGCGTCGTGTTCGACAACCCGATGGACATGGAGTACGGCCCGGACGGCAACCTCTACGTCCTCGAGTACGGCGACGGGTTCTTCCGGGCCAACCCGGACGCGGCGCTGTCCGTGATCCGCTACGCCAAGGGCACCCGTGCCCCGGTCGCCGCGATCGAGGCCACGCCGGACAACGGGCAGGCGCCGCTGACCGTGCAGTTCTCCTCCGAGGGCACCTACGACCCGGATCCGGGCGAGTCCATCTCGTACGCCTGGGACTTCACCTCGGACGGCACGGTCGACTCCGCCGACCCGAACCCGGCGTTCACCTACACCGCGAACGGCGTCTACACCGCGCGTCTCACGGTGACCGACTCCAGCGGCAAGACCGCGCAGCTCACCCACCAGATCGTGGTCGGCAACACGCGGCCCACGGTCACGGTCACCTCGCCGATCTCCGGCACGTTCTTCAACTGGGGTGACACGGTCCCGTGGACCGTCACCGTCACCGACCCGGAGGACGGCCCGATCGACTGCTCGCGGGTCACGGTCTCGTTCGTGCTCGGCCACGACACGCACGGCCACGGCATGAGCGACGCCAACGGCTGCTCCGGATCGTTCGTCTCACCGGCGGACGGCGCGGACCACGCCGGCGGCTACCTGTACGGCGCGATCAGTGCGAAGTACACCGACCTGGGCGCGAACGGTCAGCCGGCGCTGGAGGACGTCGACCAGGCCGTGCTCCAGACCTGGCGTCAGCAGGCCGAGTTCGCGCAGCAGCAGCTCGGCGTGACCACGGCCAACACGAACGACACCGGCGGGGGCACCCACCTGACCGGCTTCGACCCGAACGAGTACGTCGCGTTCGACCCGATCAACCTGGGCGGCGTCGGCACGGTCACGCTCCGGTACGCGGGCGGCTCCGCCGCCACCGCCGGGCAGCCCCGCGCCACCGTGACGCTACGGCTCGACGCACCCGACGGCCCGATCGTCGGCAGCGCCACGCTCGCCGCCACCGCGTCCGGCACCACCTGGGCGTCGCAGACCGTCCCGGTCTCCGCGGCACCCGGATCCCACCGGCTCTACCTGGTCACCGGCGGCGTCGAGGGCGGGCCCACCACCGGCCTGTTCAACCTGAACTGGGTCGAGTTCGCTCCACAGTAAATGTTCCGCTACTACATGTAACAAGCGGGTCGTACAGTGCACCCGCCACGAACCCCCGTCCGTCGCGTCGCCCCGGGTCCCCGGGGCGGCCGCCCGACGACCGCCGACTGACGGCGCCACCCCGGGTGGTGCCACCCCGGAAGGCGCGGCGGACGGGGCCACCTCACCATCGGAGGTCGGTCCCAGTGTCCTTCGTCTCCCCCCGCACCGGCGTCTGGCTCATCGGCGCCAGAGGCTCCGTCGCCACCACCGCGATCACCGGCGCGCTCGCCGTCCGGGCCGGCCTGGCCGGCACCGACGGCTGCGTCACCGAGCTGCCCGCGCTGGCCCGGCCCTCGCTCCCGCCCATCCCGTCGCTGGTCTTCGGCGGCCACGACATCACCGACACCCCGCTGCCGAAGAAGGCGGAGGCGCTCGGCGCCGCCGGCGTGCTCCCCGCGCACCTGGCCGCCGCGCTGTGCTCCGAACTGTCCGACGTGGACGCGGCCGTGCTGCCGCTGCCCGCGACCGTGGACGGCATCGCGCGCGACATCGTGCGCTTCCGCGAGTCCAACGACCTCGACCGGGTTGTCGTCATCAACGTGGCGAGCACGGAACCCGTACCCTCGGATGATCTTGAAAATGCGGATCTGGACGCGCTGCCACCCAGCTCGCGCGCCGCGTTCGCCGCGTTCCTGGCCGGCGCGTCGTTCGTGGACTTCACGCCGTCCACCGGCGCGCGACTGCCGATGCTGGACGCGCTCGCGCGGGAACGCGGCGTCCCCTACGGCGGCAGCGACGGCAAGACCGGTGAGACGCTGGTCAAGTCCGTGCTCGCGCCGATGTTCGCCGCCCGCAACCTGCGCGTGCGCAGCTGGTCCGGGCTCAACCTGCTCGGCGGCGGCGACGGTGCCCGGCTCGCCGACCCGGCCGCGAACGCCGCCAAGACCGCCAGCAAGCAGCGCGTCCTCGCGGACACGCTCGGCTACGAGCCGCAGGGCACCACCAGGATCGACTACGTGGAGACGCTCGGCGACTTCAAGGCCGCCTGGGACCTGATCAGCTTCACCGGCTTCCTCGGCACCGGCATGCGGATGGAGTTCACCTGGCACGGCTGCGACTCCGCGCTCGCCGCGCCGCTCATCCTGGACCTGGCCCGGCTCACCGCCGCCGCCCACGCGGCCGGCCGCACCGGTCCGCTGCCGGAGCTCGCCTTCTTCTTCAAGGACCCGATCGGCACGGCCCAGGGCGCGCTCGCCGACCAGTGGTCCCGCCTCGTCTCGTTCGTCGACGACCTTTCCCCCACCCACACCGGTACGGCCGACGCCCGCCCCGCCACGCCCGCACTCCCACCGGCCGCACCGCCGGTCCCCGGTGGCGACCCGGCGCCGGGCGCCGCCGCGGACACCATTTCGCACCCCACCGCCGGTCGGGCCGGCCCGTCCGACGCGGCCGCCGGTCCGCACGACGCCGCCGGCCCGCACGCCCGGGACGGTGGCGCCGCGGGCCGGCCCGGTGGGGGAGCGGCGTGATGGCCGGACTCGCCGACCTGGCCGAACTCGTGCGCGCGCCGGCCGCGCTCTCGGTGCCCGGCGACCTGGTCGCCGGCGCCGGTGCGGCCGGGGTGCTCGGGCCGGCGACCGGCGCGCTCTCCGCGGCGTCGGTGTGCCTCTACTGGGCCGGCATGGCCGCGAACGACTGGGCCGACCGGGACCTCGACGCCGTCGAGCGCCCGGAACGGCCGATACCCTCCGGCCGGGTGCGCCCGGCCACCGCGTTCGGCGTGGCGGCCGGGCTCACGGCGACCGGTCTGTGGCTCGCGGCCGCGGCCGGCGGCCGTCGCTCGCTCGCGGTCGCACTGCCGCTGGCGGCCACCGTCTGGGGCTACGACCTGCGCGCCAAGAACACGGCGGCCGGTCCCGCGGTGATGGCCGCCTGCCGCGCCCTCGACGTCCTCCTCGGCGCGACGGTGACGCCGCGCGGTGTCCCGGCCGGCCGGGCCCTGTGGCGGGCACTCCCCACGGCCGCCGCGATCGCCGCGCACACCTGGACGGTCACCGAACTGTCCCGTCGCGAGGTCTCCGGCGCCACCCCGGCACTGCCGGCCACGACGCTCACGGCCACCGCCGCCCTCGGCGCGGCCGTCGCCACCTCCACGCCGCGCGCCACCCGCCGGACCACCGGCTCCACGCCCGGCGCGGTGCGCCCAGGACCGCGCGCCGCCGGGCCCGTGCCTCGCGTCGCCGTGCCTCGCGTCGCCGGGGCCGGGTCCGGTGGTGCCGGGCCGGTGCGCCGGGCCGTCGTCGGTGCGCTGGTCGGGCAGTACCTGGCCGGTTACGGGGCCGCGCAGGCGCGGGCGATCGCGAGTCCGGCGCCCGGGACGATCCGCGCGGCCGTCGGCGCGGGGATCACCGGCCTGCCCGCGTTGCAGGGCGCGCTCACCGCCCGCGCCGGATGCACGCTGGCCGGGCTGGCCGTCGCGGCGGCGGCACCGCTGGCCCGGCTGCTCGCGCGGAAGGTGTCGCCGACATGAGCCCGGCACCGGACGGCGCTGCGGCGACCCCGGCGGAACCGGCCGGTGACCGGGCGGCGGCGCTGCGGTTCGGTTACGGGACGAACGGGTTCGCGAACCATCGCCTCACGGACGCGCTGCGGGTGATCGCGGACCTCGGCTACGAGGGCGTGGCACTGACCCTCGACCACGACCACCTGGACCCGTTCGCGCCGGACCTCGCGCGCCGGACGGCGCGGACCGCGGACCTGCTGCGCGACCTCGGTCTGGCGGTCGTGATCGAGACCGGTGCCCGCTACCTGCTGGATCCGCGCCGCAAGCACGCGCCCACGCTGCTGCACGACGACCGCGCGCTGCGGCTGGACTTCCTGCGCCGGGCGATCGCGATCGGCGCGGATCTCGGCGCCGAGGCGGTCTCGTTCTGGGCCGGGGTACGGCCGGCCGGCGTACCCGCGGATCTGGCCTGGCGACGGCTCGTCGACGGGTGCGCCGAGGCCGGTGCGGTCGCCGCGGACGCCGGGATCCCGCTCGGGTTCGAACCGGAGCCCGGCATGCTGGTCGAGGACATCGCGGGCTGGCACCGGCTGCGCGCCGAGCTGGGCGCGCCGGCGTGGTTCGGGCTGACGCTCGACATCGGACACTGCCGGTGCCTGGAGCCGATCGGGGTGGCCGACTGCGTCACCGCGGTCGCCGAACACCTGGTCAACGTGCAGATCGACGACATGCGCCGGGGGGTGCACGAGCACCTGGAGTTCGGCACCGGCGAGATCGACTTCCCGCCGGTGCTGGGCGCGCTCGCGGCCGGCGGCTACCGCGGCCTGGTCGCGGTCGAACTGCCCCGCCACTCGCACGCCGCACCGACGGTCGCCGCCTCCTCGCTGACCTTCCTCCGCGCGGCCGCGGACAATGCACCTAGCTTCCTAGGAAACGGTAGGCGGTGTGCGGCGGACCACGGCCCGCAACCAGCGCACGACGACGGCGAGGACCGCGATCCGCGCGGAGGCGACGATCCGGAGCGCGCCGGTTCCGCGGTGGGCGGGTTCGCGGGCGGGGGAGAGGCCGAGCGCGCCGAGTCCGCCGGAGGCGGGTTCGCGGGTGCGACGGGTGGCGCGCCGGAACGCGCCGGGTCCGCGGCCGACGGGTTCGTGGCCGGCGGCTTCATGGACGGGGCAGGGACCGACGGGAGGGCGTCATGACGACCGACATCGGCATCGAGGTGCTCCGGGACGCGCTGAGCGACGTACCCGGGCGGGACTGGCTGCGTGACGCGGAAGCCGCGGTGCGCCGGGATCCCGGCGCGATCGGGCGGCTGTTCCCGGCCGTGGGCCGGCAGACCGGCCGGGACCCGCTGCCCGGCGTGCCGGGCTGGACCGCGGACGCCGCCGCCCGCGCCGTGCTGCTGGCCACGTTGCTCGGGACGCCCGGCGGCGCCGGCGAGCTCGCGGAGCTGTACCGCTACGGCGACTCCCGGGAGAAGCTGGCGATCCTCGCCGCGTTCTCGATCCTGCCGGACGCGCCGGACGAGCAGGTGCTCCCGCCGGTGCGCGACGCGCTGCGCACGAACGACACCCGGCTGGTCGCGGCCGCGCTCGGCCCGGTCGCGGACCGGCTGGACGACGACACCTGGCGGCAGGGCGTGCTCAAGTGCGTCTTCATGGGCGTCCCGCTGACCGCGGTGCACGCGCTGCACGACCGCGCGGACGACGCGCTGGCCGACATGCTGGCCGCGCTGGCCGAGGAGCGCGCGGCCGCGGGCCGCGACTTCCCGCCGGACGCGGCCGCGCTGCTCACCGATCTGCGCCGGCGCGGGCCGGTGCCGCGGTGACCGGCGGTCATCACACCGACGGGTGCGGCCGTGCCGACGCTTCGCCGCACCGCCCGCGCGGCCGGGCCGGCGGCCGGTCATGCCACCCGTACGGCCGCGGCCACGGCCGGTCATGTCATCGGCGCGGCCGCGACGGCGCCGCGGTGCGCGGCCCGGGTGGCCGGGTGGACGGCGTCGCGCCGCGGGGCGGGAGCGGCGCCGGGAAATCGCGTGGGACCAGCGAGAGGGGACGGTAATGCGGATCTTCGACCCGCACATTCACATGACGTCGCGGACGACGGACGACTACGCGGCGATGGCGGCGGCCGGGGTGGTCGCGGTGGTGGAACCGGCGTTCTGGCTGGGGCAGCCGCGGACCGGACCGGGCTCGTTCGCGGACTACTTCGACTCGCTGGTCGGCTGGGAGCCGTACCGTGCCTCGCAGTTCGGGGTGCGGCACCACGCGACGATCGCGCTGAACCCGAAGGAGGCCAACGATCCGCGGTGCCGGCCGGTGCTCGAGCTGGTGCCCCGGTACCTGGCCAAGGACGGCGTGGTCGCGGTCGGCGAGATCGGCTACGACTCGATGACCGCGGACGAGGACGACGCCTTCACCCGGCAGCTGGCGATGGCGGTCGAGTTCGGCCTGCCCGCGCTGGTGCACACGCCGCACCGGGACAAGGCGCGCGGCACCGCGCGCAGCCTGGACGTGGTCGCGGAGTCCGGCATCCCGCGCGAGCACGTGGTGATCGACCACCTGAACGAGGTCACGGTCAAGGCGGTCAAGGACGCGGGCTGCTGGGCCGGGTTCTCCATCTACCCGGACACGAAGATGTCGCCGCCGCGGATGGTCGAGATCCTCAAGGAGTTCGGCCTGGACCGCATGCTGGTCAACTCGGCCGCGGACTGGGGGAAGTCGGACCCGCTGCTGACCGTGCGGACCGCGGAGGCGATGCTGGCGGCCGGGTTCACCGAGGACGACGTGGACCGGGTGCTGTGGCGGAACCCGGCCGAGTTCTACGGCCGGTCCGGGCGGCTGGACCTGACCGACCTGAAACCCGCCGACGGTACGTACGAGGGCAGCTCGATCCTGCGCGGAGGCTCCTGAGATGCGGTTGCGGCACCCGGACGGCTCGACCGTCCACCTCGGATACTGCACGAACGTCCACCCGGCCGAGGACCTGCCCGGCATCGTGGCGCAGTTCGACACGTACGCGGTCCCGGTCCGCGAGCGCCTCGGCGTACCCGTGCTGGGTCTCGGTCTGTGGCTGGCGGCACCGGTCGCGGCGGGCCTGGCCGCGGACCGGGCGGCCGTGCACCGGCTGCGCGCCGAACTGACCGCGCGCGGCCTCGAGGTGGTGACGCTGAACGGTTTCCCGTACGAGGCGTTCCAGGCCCCGGTGGTGAAGCACGCGGTCTACCACCCGGACTGGTCCGCGCCGGAGCGGCTGCGGTACACGCTGGACCTGGCCGAGGTGCTGGCCCAGCTGCTGCCGGAGGACGCCCGGCGCGGCTCGATCTCGACGCTGCCGCTCGCCTGGCGCACGCCGTGGGACGCGGGGACGCGGCAGCGGTGCCGGACGGCGCTCGGCGCGCTCGCCGGTGGCCTGGCCGCGCTGGAGCGGCGCTCCGGCCGTACCGTGCGGGTGGCCTTCGAACCGGAACCCGGCTGCGTCATCGAGTCGACCACGCAGGCGGCGGACCTGCTGGGCACCGTGGACACCGAGCGGCTCGGCGTGTGCCTGGACCTCGCGCACCTCGCGTGCGCGTGGGAGGAGCCGCGCGACGCGCTGCGCCGGCTGGACGCCGCGGGCGTGCCGGTGGTGAAGGTGCAGGTGTCGGCCGCGCTGGAGAGCACGGACCCGCGCGCGGACGCCGAGGTGCTCCGCGGGTACGTCGAGCCGCGTTTCCTGCACCAGACCCGCGCCCGGCACGGCCTGGCCACGGACGACCTCGACGAAGCACTGTCCACTCCGGACGGCGGGCCGTGGCGGGTGCACTACCACGTGCCGCTGCACGCGGAGCCGATCCCGCCGCTGCGGGCGACCACCGGCGTGCTGAGCGAGGCGTTGACGGAGCTCGTGGGTGGCCCCGCGGCGCGTTGCGACCACCTGGACGTGGAGACGTACACCTGGGGCGTGCTCCCGCCGGCCCGTCGTCCGTCCACACCGGACGAGTTGGCCGGCGGCATCGCGGCCGAGCTGGCGTACGCGCGGGAACTGCTGACGACGCTGGGACTGACGCACACCGTGGAGGCGACCCGATGACCACCCCGCTGCTCGTGCTCGACGTGGTCGGGCTGACCCCGCGGCTGCTGACCCACATGCCCCGGCTGTCCGCGATCGGCTTCCGGGCCGAGCTCGGCACCGTGCTCCCGGCCGTGACCTGCTCCGCGCAGTCGACGTTCCTGACCGGGCTGCTGCCGTCCGAGCACGGGATCGTCGGCAACGGCTGGTACTTCCGCGACCTCGGCGAGGTCTTCCTGTGGCGGCAGCACAACCGGCTGGTCCAGGGCGAGAAGCTGTGGGACGCGGCGCGCGCGGCCCGGCCCGGCTACACGGTCGCGAACGTGTGCTGGTGGTACGCGATGGGCGCGGACGTGGACTGGACCGTCACGCCGCGCCCGATCTACTACTCCGACGGCCGCAAGGAACCGGACTGCTACACGTACCCGCCGTCGCTGCACGACGAGCTGACCGCGCGCCTCGGCGGGTTCCCGCTGTTCACCTACTGGGGCCCGAACGCCGGGATCGCGTCGTCCACCTGGATCTGCCGGGCCGCCGAGCAGATCATGGCCGACCACGAGCCCGACCTGACGCTGGTCTACGTGCCGCACCTCGACTACGACCTGCAACGGTTCGGCCCGTCCTCGCCGCAGGCCGCCGCGGCCGCCCGCGCCGTCGACGACATCCTGGCCCCGCTGCTGGACGCGGCCGCGCGGCGGGGCGCGACCGTGGTGGCGCTGTCCGAGTACGGGATCACCGACGCGCACCGCCCGATCGACATCAACCGCATGCTGCGCGCCGAAGGGCTGCTCCAGGTTTACACGCAGGACGGGATGGAATACCTCGACCCGTGGACCTCCGCCGCGTTCGCCGTCGCCGACCATCAGATCGCGCACGTCTACGTCCGGGACCCGGCGTCGGTGGACCGGGTGCGGGCGCTCTGCGAGCGGCTGCCCGGCGTCGACGCCGTGCTCGACACGACCGGCAAGCAGGCACACGGCCTCGACCACGAGCGGGCCGGCGACCTGGTGCTGATCGCCGACGCGGATGCCTGGTTCACCTACTACTACTGGCTCGACGACGCGCGCGCCCCCGACTTCGCCCGGCTCGTCGAGATCCACCGCAAGCCCGGCTACGACCCCGCGGAGCTGTTCTTCGACCCGGCCAACCCAGGTGCCGCGAAGCTGCGGGCCGCGACCGCGCTGCTGCGCAAGAAGACCGGCTTCCGCTACCTGATGAACCCGGTCGGGCTGGACGCCGGCGCCCGCGCGGTCCGCGGCTCGCACGGCCGGCTCCCCGCCGACCCGCAGGACGGCCCGGTGCTGCTCTGCTCCGACCCGGCGCTCGCCCGGGACCGCGTCGAGGCCGTACAGGTGAAGGATCTGCTGTTGCGCGCGGCCGGTCTCAGCCATGACGCTGTGTCCATCGACTAGGGAGGGCCGGGTGATGACGGCGGACGTCGTCGCGAACGCCAGCGGCCTGCGGGAACGCTGCGAGACCACGCTGGCGAACTGGCTGGACCGGCAGCGCCCGGCCTGGCCGGACCCGGCCGTGTTCGAGACGGTGCGCCGGTTCGTGCTGCACGGCGGCAAACGGCTGCGCCCGATGTTCTGCTACTGGGGCTGGCGCGGCGCGGGCGGCGACGACGGCCCGGACATCGTGTCGGCCGCGGCCGCGCTGGAGCTGTTCCACGCGTTCGCGCTGATCCACGACGACATCATGGACGGCAGCGACCTGCGCCGCGGCGAGCCGTCCGTGCACCGCCGGTTCGCCGACGACCACCACCGGCACGGCTGGCGCGGCTCGTCGGGTGCGTACGGTACCGGCGCCGCGCTGCTCGTCGGTGACCTGCTCGCCGCGTGGGCCGACGAACTGTTCGCCGTGGCCGACCGCGACCGGCGCGGCGCCGCGCTGTTCGCCCGCATGCGCACCGAGGTGATCGCCGGCCAGTACCTCGACCTGCGCGCCGGCGCGGACGGCGGCTCGGTCGCGGACGCGCTCACCGTGGTGCGGATGAAGTCGGCCCGCTACACCGTCACCCGCCCGCTGCAGATCGGCGCCGCGCTGGCCGGTGCCGGCGACGACCTGCTGGCCGCCTACCGCGCGTTCGGTGACCCGCTCGGCGACGCGTTCCAGCTCCGCGACGACGTCCTCGGCGTCTTCGGCAACCCGGCGATCACCGGCAAACCCGCGCTCGACGACCTCCGCGAGGGCAAGCAGACCGTCCTGCTCGCGCTCGCCCGCGACCGCGCCACCCCGTCCCAGGCCGCCCAGCTCGACCGCCTCGTCGGCGACCCGTCCCTGGACGAGCCCGCCGCCGCCACGCTCCGCGAGATCATCGTCGACACCGGCGCCCTCACCCGCACCGAGCACATGATCCAGACCCGCGCCGCCGCCGCCCACACCGCCCTCGCCGCCGCTCCCATCACCCCCGAGTCGGCCGCCGCCCTCACCGAACTCGCCAACCACTCCATCCACCGCCTCTCCTGACCGACCCCGCCGCCGGTACGCGCTCGCGCGCTACTCGCGCCGGGGCGCTTCGCGGTCCGGGCGCTCGACGGCCCGGCGGCGACGTCCCGCACCGCGCCGGTCCCGCACCCCGCCGCCGGGCTGTCCGGCGGCCCCGCGGCGCCGCGCGACCGGGTGGCCGTCAGGCCGCGAGGACGAGGCCGGGGATCAGCGTGGCGACGGCGGTCAGCCACCACCAGAAGGCGACGCGGATGCGGCGGAGTTTGCGGTCGAGGATGCGGGCCAGCGTCTGCGCGGTCACCCAGGCCTCGCGGCGATCCGCGTCGGCGTGGTAGCCGTCGAGCCGGCCGAGCGAGGCCCGGGCGAGCGTCGGCCAGGAGTAGCGGCTGAACTCGCAGCCGACGATCGCGGGCCGGATCACCAGCAGCAGCGTGGTCAGCGCGACCGCGGCGCTGCCGGTGGCGGCAGCCAGCAGCAGGGCGGCGGCCCACTCGGCCGGGCCGTCCGGCGGGAGCACGGCGGTGATGTCCCGATGGCGGGCGGTGGCCTGCACCACCAGCAGCATCAGCGCGGTGGTGAGCAGCGCGGCCTTCGTGTCCGCGTTGACGATCAGCGTGCTGAACTGGTTCATCGCGAAGCGGGCGTCGTCGGTGGGCATGCACGCCTCCCTGGGCCGCGGGCCGGTATCCACCAGAGTGGACACGCCGTTCCGTGATCGCCAGGATCCGTGACCGGGGACACCTCGGTGGCTGTCTCGCGCCGTCCCTCGCTCCACGCCGTTGCCGGCACTCAGGGCGTTTCCGCGGTACGGGTGAGTTCGACGCCGTAGAACGTGCCGTGGATGACGAGGGTGTCGTCGTGGCACGCGTAGGAGGACGGGTCGTCGGTGGCGGTGAGGTCGCGGGAGTTGTCGAGTTCGCCGTTGACGCGGAGCTCGGACGTGCCGGTGGCGGTGGCGCCGCTGGGGGTGAGCCTGCCCCCGGTGGTGGTGTACCGGCCGGTGATTCGCCCGGTGACGACGTGCTCCCACCGGTCGTCGCGGACCGTGGCCCGGAACGGGCTGCCGCGGTAGACCACCTCGTAGGTGCCGTCCGGGCGGTACGTGTCGGTGCCGGTGTCGTACCCGGTGAAGTCGGTGGGCGCGCCGTCGACGGTGTTCTCGATGACGTACTTCTGCTGCTTCCACACGCCCACCACGCACGGGTCCAGGCCGGGGCTGATCGACGGGGTGGGGGACGGACCGGCCGGGAACGGCCAGCGGCCGGTGGCGGCGGCGCGCACGGTGATCGAGGTGGCCAGGGCCACGGCGAGGACGCTGACGACGGCGACGGCGGCCACCAGGCCGCGCCGGGCGGACGAGGCGGGGACGCCGGCGGCCGGTGCGCCGGAGGCCGGCATGACCGCCGGATAGCCGGACGGCGAGGCCGGCCGGTGAACCGGTGCTGCGGGGTGCCCGGTCCGCGGCGCCGCACTGAGCCCGGGCGGCGCCGCACTGAGCCCGGGCGGCGCCGCACTGAGCCCGGGCGGCGGCGATTGCGGCTGTCCGGCCGGTGGTGCCGCCCGGTGCCCGTCGGCGGCCGGAGGTCCGGGCGATGCCGGCGGATATCCGCGCGGCGGGAGCTGACCGGGCAACGCCGGTGGCCGGCCGGCCGGCGGTGGGACCGATGGCCCGCCGCTCCGCGGCGGCACCGACTCGGGCCGCACCGCGGACGCGCCCGGTGGCGTCCCGGCCGCTCGCCGCCCGCCCACCGGATGCCCGGGGCGGTGCGCGGCGGGCGGGGGAGCGGCCGGTGGTCGCCGGGCCGGGGACCGGACGGCGGTGGGCGGCGCGCTGCCGGCGGCCGGTGCGGTGGCGTAGAGCGCGCCCTCCGCGACCACCAGTTCGGGCTGGTCGAGCAGCGTCGGGCGTACCCCCAGGCTCTGGTGGAGCAGCGAGGCGGTCAGCGGCATGCGGCTCGCGCCGCCGATCAGGAAGACGCCCGCGGGTGCGCCGCCCGCGCCGGCCATCACGCGGCGGGTGGCGACCAGCGTGCGCTCGAGGACCGGGCGGGCGGCCTGGTCGAGCTGTTCGCGGCCGAGCGGGGCCTCCTCGTCGAAGATCGGCACGTGCAGCACGGTGGAGGTGGCGCGGGACAGGACCTCCTTGGCGGTACGGGCGCCGTCCCACAGCGTCCGGGCGGCGCGCCGGTCCGCGCGGGTGGCCGGGGCGGCGAGGCGTTGCCAGGCGGCCGGGTCGCGGGTCGCGAACGTGCGGCCGAGCAGCTCGACGATCGCGGCGTCGACGTCCGTGCCACCGGTGTCGTCCAGGCCCTCGGAGGCGACCACGCGCAGCCCGTCCGGCCCGGCGCGGACCACGGAGACGTCGAACGTCCCGGCGCCGAAGTCGTAGACCACGACCTGACCGCCCGGCGGGATGCGCGCGGCGGCCCGGTGCACCACGTAACCGGCCGCGGCGATCGGCTCGGGCAGCAGCGTGACGTCCGGGAAGACGGTGCGGGCCGCGGACTCCAGGCGCTGCCGGCGCTGCGCGGCCCACGCCGCCGGGTGGGTGAGCACGACGGCGCCGACCGGCCGCCCGGCGACCCGACCGGCCTCCGCGGCCACGTGCCCGAGCACCGTGGCGATCACCGACTCGACGGCCGGCTGCGCGGTGCCGAGCAACATCGTCTCCTCGTCGATGTGCCGTTTCGGGTGCGGCTCGTAACCGGCGGGGTCGGTCTGTGCCGCGTGCCGGGCGTCGCGGCCGACGATCAGGCGGCCGGACGGATCGGCCCAGACCGCGGACGGCAGCAGCGGTGAGCCGTCGAACAGCAGCGGTACCGGCGGGCGCCCGCCGGCCGCCAGCATCCCCACGGTGTGCGAGGTGCCGAAGTCGATGCCGAGCCGCGCGGCCGCGTTCACATCGGACACGGTACGGCTCACGCGCCACCCGGGGCGACGGTCAGCAGTCGCCACCCGGGTTGATCGTGCGCATGATCCGGCTGGCGATGTCGCCGAGCTGGCGGGTCTGCGCCTTGGTGGTCGGGTCGAAGACGAGCCGGCGGACCTCCGCGACGTGGCCGGGCGCGGTCGCGACGACCTTGTCCCAGCCGTCCTCCGTGAGGACCGCCAGCGTGTAGCGTCCGTCGGCCGGGTCGGGCGTCCGCCGTACCCACGCGCGTTTCTCCAGGCGGGAGACCGCCTGCGAGAGGCGCGGCAGGGAACCCGCGCACAGCACGGCGAGCGTGCTCATCCGCATGGTGCGCTCGGGCGCCTCGGACAGGCCGGCGAGGATCAGGTATTCGAAGTGGCTGATCCCGGCGTCGCGCTGCAGCTGGGCGTCGAGCGCGGCGGGCAGCGCGAACAGTAGGCCGGCGGTGGTCTTCCAGGCCGCCAGCTCGTCGGCTGCCAGCCAGCGTGGTTCGTCGCTCACGCTGGCCAGTATAACTTCAACGCTGAAGTGATCCCAACTTGCATGTTTAAGTAACGAACGCTACGGTTCGCTTTACTGCTTAACTGAGCCTACGCTTTGGGGAATCATGAACATCGTTCTGTGGGTCATCGCCGCGCTGCTCGCGGCCGCATTTCTGATGGCGGGCGCGATGAAGCTGATCCAGCCGCGCGAGAAGCTGATCGCGTCCGGCATGGGCTGGGCCGGGGACTTCCCGCCCGCGGCGGTCAAGGCGATCGGCGCCGTGGAGGTGCTGGGCGCGATCGGGCTGATCCTGCCCGCGGTGACCGGCATCGCGCCGGTCCTGGTGCCGCTGGCCGCGACCGGGCTGGCGCTGACCATGGCCGGCGCGATGGTGGTGCACGTGCGGCGCGGCGAGTTCCCGGCGCTGGCTCCGAACGTGGTGCTGCTGGTCCTGGCCGCGGTGGTCGCCTGGGGCCGGTTCGGGCCGTACGCGTTCTGACCCGGGGGTGGTCACGGTGCCACGACATCGTGACCACTTTTCCGTGGAGTCAGGTATGGGCATGCCTCGATCGTGATTCGGCGCTAGTGTCCCCTGCGGGGCACCGGCGGAATCGACCTGCATGGGGGCATGGATGCTGCGACGAACGACCCTGATCGGCACCGTCATCCTGGCGATGCTGCTGACCGGCGCGCAGGGCGCGGCGGCACACGGCGGCGGGTTCCGGCCCGGCGCACCCGGAGCGGGCGATCCGTATTTCCCGCTCGACGGCAACGGCGGCTACGACGTCCGCCACTACGACCTCGACGTGCGCTACACACCGGCCACCGACGTGCTGGCCGGCACCGCGACGATCAGCGCGCGGGCCACGCAGCACCTCTCCGCGTTCAACCTCGACCTCGACGGGCTGACCATCCGGTCGCTGACCGTCGACGGCGCGCCCGCCCGGTGGTCCCGCGACGGCGCCGAGCTGACCGTCACGCCCCGCCGCGGCCTGCCGAAGAACCGGCCGTTCACCGTGGTGGTCCGGTACGACGGCGTGCCGCGGACCATCGACGACCCGCTCCTCGGGCGGACCGGTGTCTTCCACACCGACGACGGCGTGCTCATCGCCGGCCAGCCGGACGTGGCCGCCACCTGGTTCCCGGTCAACGACCACCCGATCGACAAGGCCGCCTACACGATCAGGCTCACCGTGCCGCAGGGCCTGGAGGCGGTCGCGAACGGCGCGCTCACCGGCACCCGCACCCGCGGCGGCTGGACCACCTGGACCTGGGACGCGCCCGAGCCGATGGCGTCCTACCTGGTCACGGCCAATGTCGGTGAGTTCCGGCTGAACGCGTACCGGTCCGGTGGCATCCGCTACTGGGACGCGGTCGACCCCGATCTGTACGCTCCGCCCGCCACGCCGAGCACGGGTGAGCGGTTCGCGCTCAGTGGCACCGGCGAGCCCGGCTACCGGCGGCTGACCCGCGTCGTCGACGTGCCGGCCGGCGGCGCCACGATCGGCTTCGACGCCACCCTCGCGCTCGAGAACGAGTGGGACTTCTTCCTGGTCGAGGCGCGTACGCCGGGCCAGGACGACTGGACCACGCTGCCGGACGCGAACGGGCACACGTCCACCGCGACCGGCGCGGTCTGTGCGTACGCGGAGGCGCTGCACCCGTTCCTGCTGCACTACCTGACGCCCGCGGCCGACGGCAGCTGCGCGTCCGCGACCGGCACCACCGGCGCGTGGAACGCGGCCACCGGTGCCGGCGACGGCGTGCAGGAGTGGTCCGTCGACCTCGGTGACTGGTCGGGCGGCCCGGTCGAGGTCTCGCTCACCTACGTCAACGACGACCTGATCACCCCGGCCGGCGCGTTCGTCGACGACGTGGTCGTCTCCACCGGGGAGGGAAGCACCAGCTTCGAGGAGGACGGCGACCCGTTCGACGGCTGGACACCGGGCGGCCCGCCGGCGGGCTCCCCGCCGAACCCGGCGCAGTGGAGCACCGGCACCACCGGTGACGCCACCACGACCGGCGACGTGATCGACGCGGCGTTCGCCCGGCAGCCCGAGATCATCGCGTTCCTGGCGGACACGTTCGGGCCGTACCCGTTCCGGACGTCCGGCGGCATCGTCGACGACATGGACGGGCTCGGCTTCGCGCTGGAGACGCAGACCCGGCCGATCTACTCGAATGGCTTCTTCAGCGGCCCGGAGAGCGCGGCCGCCGTGATCGTGCACGAGCTGGCCCACCAGTGGTACGGCGACAGCGTCGCGCTCGCCCGCTGGCAGGACATCTGGCTCAACGAGGGCTTCGCGTCGTACGCGGAGTGGCTGTGGTCGGAGCGCGAGGGCGGCAGCACGCCGCAGGAGATCTTCGACTCCACCTACGCGGACATCCCGGCGGAGTCGGAGTTCTGGAACCTGGCGATCGGTGACCCGGGGCCGGGACGGCTGTTCGACGGCGCGGTCTACACGCGCGGCGCGATGACGCTGCACGTGCTGCGCAACCGGGTCGGCGACGCCGCGTTCTTCCGGATCCTGAAGGGCTGGGCGTCGTCGCGGGCCGGCGGCAACGCCACCACGCCGCAGTTCATCGCGTTCGCGGAGCGGGTCTCCGGCCAGCAGCTGGACGACCTGTTCCAGCAGTGGCTGTTCACGGCCGCGAAGCCGACCGTCACCACGGCGGCCCCGGCCGCGAAGGCGGCGCCGGTGCTGCCCGGACCGCTGCAGCCGAAACTGCGCCGTTGACCGGTGCCGCCGACGCCACGCCGGTGCCGCCGACGCCGCGCCGCTGAACCGCATCCGGCCGCGGGTCCAGAAGCACTTCGGAACCCGCGGCCGGCCCGCGTCCACCGCGCCGGTCCGCACCGGTTGGACCGGTCCGCACCGGTTGAACCGGTCCACGCCGGGCGTGTCGGCCCGCACCGCCCGGGCGTCGCTCGGCCCCGGCGGTGCGGACCGGCGGGACGTCAGCGGGAGGAGAACGCGGCGTCGAAGGCCGCGTCGGGGGCGTCGAAGGCGAGGTTCCGGACGAACTTCAGGGCCTCGGGCGCGCCGACCAGGCGGTCCATGCCGGCGTCCTCCCACTCGATCGACAGCGGGCCGTTGTAGCCGATCGCGTTCAGCGCGCGGAAGCAGTCCTCCCACGGCACGTCGCCGTGGCCGGTGGAGACGAAGTCCCAGCCGCGCCGCAGGTCCGCCCACGGCAGGTGCGAGGAGAGCCGGCCGCGCCGCCCGTCGCCGGTGCGGACCTTGGCGTCCTTGCAGTCCACGTGGTAGATCCGGTCGGCGAAGTCCAGGATGAAGTTCACCGGGTCCAGCTCCTGCCACACGAAGTGCGACGGGTCCCAGTTCAGGCCGAACGCTGGCCGGTTGCCCACCGCCTCGAGGGCGCGCTTGGTCGTCCAGTAGTCGTAGGCGATCTCGGACGGGTGCACCTCGTGCGCGAACCGCACGCCGACCTCGTCGAACACGTCCAGGATCGGGTTCCACCGGTCGGCGAAGTCCTGGTAGCCGCGTTCGATCATCGCGGGCGGCACCGGCGGGAACATGGCCAGCGTGTGCCAGATGGACGAGCCGGTGAACCCGACCACGGTCTTCACGCCCAGCTTCGCCGCGGCCCGCGCGGTGTCGGCGATCTCCGCGGCCGCGCGCTGTCGCACGCCCTCCGGCTCCCCGTCGCCCCAGATCCGGGCCGGCAGGATGTCCTGGTGCCGCTCGTCGATCGGGTGGTCGCAGACGGCCTGCCCGACCAGGTGGTTGGAGATCGCGAAGACCTGCAGGTTGTGCTTGGCCAGCTGCTCGCGCTTGCGGTCCACGTACGACTCGTCGGACAGCGCCTTGTCCACCTCGAAGTGGTCACCCCAACAGGCGATCTCCAGCCCGTCGTAGCCCCACTCCGAGGCGAGCCGGCACACCTCCTCGAACGGCAGGTCCGCCCACTGGCCGGTGAACAGCGTGATCGGTCGCGCCATGTGTCTGTCTCCCTCGGTGCCCGCGTTCTGATGCAGCGACAGGTGCGCGGCGACCGCCGGGTGCCCACGGCGACAGGGCCGGGCGGCGGTCAGCCGAACGGCGGCGAGGGTGGCCGTTCCCGGACCCGCCGCGGCGCACCCCGGCCGGGCCGACGGTTCATTCGGCACCGGGAACCGGTGCTCAGCACCCCGGGCGGGTTGCGCCTCCCGCCCGAGCCGTCGGCCCGCGGGCACACCCGCGGATCCGGGACCCACGCTAGCCGACCCGATCGCCGCTTTCCAGGACCCGCGACGGCTTCTTGTAGACGTACTGGGTCTGCAGTTCCGCGTACCCGTCGACGCCGGTCGTCCCGCACTCGCGCCCGATCCCGGAGTCCTTCACGCCGCCGAACGGGATGTGCGGCGCGACCTCCGCGTGCGTGTTGACGTACGCGGTCCCGCACTCCAGCCGCGCCGCGAGCCGCTCACCGGCCGCGATGTCGGACGTCCAGACCGAGCCGCACAACCCGTACGGCGTGTCGTTCGCGGCCGCGATCGCCTCGTCCACGTCGCGGAAGCTGAGCACCGGCAGCAGCGGCCCGAACTGCTCCTCGTCCACCACCCGCATGCCGGGCCGTACCCCGGTCAGGATCATCGGCGCCTGGAAGTAGCCGCCCTCGTCCGCCCGTGCCCCGGCGTTGGCCGGTTTCGCGCCGTGCGTGAGCGCGTCGTCGAGCAGCAGGCGCACCCGCTCGAACTGCGGGCGGGTGGAGATCGGGCCGAACGAGCCGCCCGCGGACTCCGGCACCGGCGTGGCCGCGTCGGCCAGCCGGGCGAGCGCCTCCACCATCCGCGGATAGATCGACTCGTGCACGTACAGCCGTTTGACCGCGGCGCACACCTGACCACTCATGATCATGGAGGAGGTGAACAGCTGCGCGGCGACCAGGTCGACGTCCACGTCCGGCAGCACGATCGCGGCGTCGTTGCCACCGAGTTCCAGCAGCACCCGTTTCAGCGCGGGCGCCGCGGCCGCCGCGATCTGCCGCCCGGCCTCCACCGAGCCGGTGAACGAGATCAGCCCGGTGTCCGGGTGGGCGACCAGCGCCTTCCCGGTGTCGTCGCCGCCGGCCACGATGTTGACCACGCCGGGCGGCACCACGTCCTTCCAGATCTCGCCGAGCAGCAGCGTGGCGAACGGCGTGAACGGCGACGGCTTCAGCACCACCGTGTTCCCGGCCAGCAGCGCACCGGCCACCTTCACGCACGCGATCAGGATCGGCGAGTTCCACGGGGTGATCGCCGCGACCACGCCGACCGGCTTGCGGACCACCCGTACCAGCCGCTCGTCGTTGTCCTCGATGATGTCGACCGGCAGCGGCGCGGTCGCGTGATGCCCGAGGAACGCCGGCCCGCCGTACGCCTCGATCGCGCCGCCCGTCGCGCCCTTCTCCAGCGCGGACACCGCGACCACGTCGTCCAGGCGCGCGGTCAGCGCCGCGGCCATCGCGCCGATCACCCGGCGCCGTTCCTGCTCGCCGGCCGCGTGCCAGCCCGGTTGCGCCCGCCGCGCCGCCGCGACCGCGGCGTCGACCAGGTCGCCGGTCGCGTCCGGGCAGTCGCCGACCGGCGCGCGGGTGGCCGGGTTCTCCACCGGGAACGTCGCGTCGTTCCGCACGATCCGGCCGTCGACGAGGTGACCCAGGGCGGCGATCGTGGCGTGGATGTCCTCCATGGCGGGCGTCCTTCCGCAGATCTCGGTTACGCAGTCATGCTAGTCAATATCGCCGGGTAATTCGGTGTCGTCGGCCGGGCCGGAACGGTACGAATGATCGATGCCCGTCGTCGCACTGTTCGCCGCCGTCCTGCTGCTCGGCGTCGCGGACTCAATGATCAACTCCTATATCGTGCTGTTCGGTGCGGACGAGGCCGGCCTGACCCCGATCCGGATCGGCGTGTGGTCGTCCGTGTTCGCGATCGCCGGGATGACGATCAGCTGGTGGCTCGGCCGGCGATTCGACCGGCGGCCCGCCCGCCGGTACGCGGTCGTGGTGATCCTGCTCGGCGCCGCCGGATATCTGGTGCTGCCGCGGGTGACCAGCTTCCCGGTGCTGCTGCTGATGGCGGCGACCGTGCTCGGCGCGATGGGCGCGGCGTTCCCGCAGCTGTTCACGCTGGCCCGGGCCGTGCTCGGCGAGGGCGCCGCCGGGCAGCGCTCCGCGCCGCTGCTGCGCACGGCCTGGTCGCTGGCCTGGGCCGGTGGGCCGCTGCTCGGCGCGCTCGTGCTGTCGCGTGGTGGCTACGACGCGCTGATGCAGATGGCCGCCGCGGTGTTCGTGCTGTGCGCGCTGGTCGTGCTCACCGTGCCCCGGCCCGGTCCGGTCACGACCGTGCACCCGGCGCCGGGCGGCACGCCGGTCCTGCTCACCGCGTCCGTCACGCTGTTCTTCACGGCCATGTTCGCCGGCAGCCTGGCGCTGCCGCTGTTCGTCACGCGCGCGCTGGACCAGGGGCCGGCCGCGGTCGGCGTGCTCTACAGCGTCTGCGCCGCGGTCGAGGTGGTCGCCACGCTCGGCCTCGCCGCCGTCCCCGAGCGGGTCAGTCAGCGGACGCTGATCCTCGGCGGCTTCGGCTCGTTCGTCTGCTACTTCGCCGTCACGGTGGTGTCCACCGGCATGCCGATGCTGGTGGCCGGGCAGGTCCTGCGCGGTGTCGGGATCGCCGTCGTCGGCGCGGCCGGCATCCGCTACTTCCAGGACCTCCTGGCGCCGGCGACCGGCCGGGCCACCACGCTGTTCTCCAACGCCACCACGGCCGGCCTGCTGGTCTCCGGCGTGCTGGCCGGCGTCGCGGTCGACCGGTTCGGATATCGCACCACGCTGTTGCTCTGCGGCGTGACGGCGGCACTGGGCGCGGTCGCGTTCGCGCTCGGCACCCCGGCGGCGGAACGGCTCCGGCGACCGGTCGTGCACAGTGGACGCTCCTCCGACGGGTGACCGCCGCACCACCGGACGGCTGGACGGTCGAGGCTCGGCCGCGGGCGCCGTGCGCCGGGATTCCGGCCGGATCGCGGTGGCACCGCGCACCGGCCGACCGTCCGGATCGGCTGATACCATGCCCGGCGCGTGGCAGCCGTGATCGACGGGACTGTTTGGAGCACGACGTGAGCTGGTTGGGGCCGCTGCTGGAGGGTGACCCGGCTCGCGTCGGCGACTACGAGATCGTCGGGCGGCTCGGGGCCGGCGGCATGGGCGTGGTCTACCTGGCCCAGGACGAGGCCGGGCAGCGGGTCGCGGTGAAGCTGGTGCACGCGGAGGTGGCCGGCGACCCGGAGTTCCGACGCCGGTTCCGCGACGAGGTGGCCCGGGCCCGGCAGGTGCCGCCGTTCTGCACCGCCGAGGTTCTCGACGCCGACCCGGACGCGGCCCGCCCGTACCTGGTCGTCGAGTACGTCGACGGGCCGACGCTGGACGAGGAGGTGCGGCAGCGCGGACCGCTGAACCCGTCGAACCTGCACGGGCTGGCGATCGGCGTGGCGACCGCGCTGACCGCGATCCACGGCGCCGGCGTGATCCACCGGGACCTGAAGCCGGGCAACGTGCTGCTCGCGCCCGGCAGCCCCAAGGTGATCGACTTCGGTATCGCGCACGCGCTGGAGGCGGCCCAGGAGCGGCTCACCCGGACCGGCGTGTACCTGGGCACCGTGAACTACATGGCACCGGAACGCTTCGCGGAGGAGGCCGGCCCGGTCACGCCCGCCGCGGACGTGTTCGCCTGGGGGTGCGTCGTCGTGTTCGCCGGGACCGGCCGGGCGCCGTTCGACGGCGGCACGGCGATCGCCACCATGGCCCGGATCATCAGCCAGCCGCCGCGCCTGGACGGGATGGCGGAGGGACCGCTGCGCCGGCTCGCCGAACGCGCGCTCGCCGCGGACCCGGCGAGCCGCCCGACCGCGCGGGAACTGCTCGACCAGCTGCTGGGCGACGTCCCCGCGGGCGCGCTGGACGGCCGGCCGGACCTGCGGTCCGCCTCGGCGGAGGCGTCGATCACGGCACCCACCCCGAGCAACACCGACGACACCGGGACCGGGACGGAGACCGAGGCCCGGGCCGCGTTCGACGCCGGGGCGGCCGGCGCCACGCCGGCACCGCACCGGCGTACCGTCGCGGTGCTGGCCGCGACCGTCGCCGTTCTGGTCCTGGCCCTCCTCGGCGGCGCGGGCGTCGTCCTCCAGCAGCGCGGCCGCGCCGGCGCGCAGCCGGCCGGTTCCGCCCCCGTGGCGCAGCCGCCGATCGCGCTCCCGGCGTCGCCCACCGCCGCCGCCCCCAGCCCGGCCGCGTCCCCGTCGCCCGCGCCGTCGTCCACCCCGTCACCGACGCTCGAGGCCACCCGTTCCGCCGAGGTCACGCCGACGCCGAAGCCCGCGGTGGCCGCCGGGGGCCTCGACGGCCGGCCCCCGGTCAGCGCCGCGGACGCCACCCAGTCCGTGTACGGCCCGTACCTCGTCCACAACCTGCGGACCGGTCGGTGCGTGGACCTGGACGGCGTCGCCGCCGGCGCACCGAACCAGCCGGTTCTGCAGGACGTCTGCCGGACGACCGCGGACAACCAGGAGTTCTCGTTCGTGCCTCGGGGCGCCGACCGGTCCGGACACCAGCTCTACTGGATCCGCAACACCGCCGACGGGCTCTGCCTGGACGTCGACGGCGTCGGCACGGTCCCACGTGCCACGCCGGTCGTCGAACGCGAGTGCTACGACCAGGACAACCAGGACTACCGGCTGGATCCGAAGCTCACCTCCGACGGCCGTCAGTACTACTGGCTCGTCAACACCGCCTCCGGCCTGTGCCTCGACGTCTTCGGCAAGGGCGACGGCGACAACGGCGCACACCTCACGCTGGTCAACTGCGTGTCCGGCGACGACCACGAATGGGCGCTGGTCCGCCGCGCCGACTGGTGAGCGAGCAGGCCGTACCTTTTGTCGATATTCGCGGTAGGCGTACGGCCGTCCGCAGGTTCGTAAATGCCGGTCCAGCAATGCGCCCCCGTACGCCTGTCAGAGGTTCGTATATGCGCATGCGTCGCTCTTGACGGACCGGGAGGTCATCGCGAAGCTTCACGCTCACCAGTAAATGAACTACTAACGAACCTGGTTCGTGGATGGGGGCCTCCGATGAACCTGCGTCGATACGCCGCCGTGCTCCTCACCGTCGCGCTGACCGCCGGCTGCGGTGGCGGCCCGGCGGACGACAGCGGCAGCGGTGAGCTGGTCTTCGCCAACTGGCAGTGGCTCGAACCCGGGCGCGGCGAGGCGCTGTGGCAAGCGGTGAACGGCTACACCGCGACCGATCCCGCGGTCACGCTGAAGCAGCAGGCCATCGCGCGCAAGGACTACGAGAGCACGCTCAAGACGCAGATCGGGGCGCGCGGCGGCCCGGACATCCTGATCGTCCCGGACACGTTCCTGCCGGAGCTGGCCGAGGCCGGCGCGCTCGAACCGCTCGACGACGTGCTGGACGACGCGGGCAGGGCCGCGCTGAACGCGACCAACGACGCCGGCGTGCTCGACGGCAAGCAGGTCGGCTACGCCTGGGAGATCGTCAACTACGCGCTGTTCTGGAACACGGCACTGCTCGACCGGGCCGGCGTCCAGCCGCCCACCGACTTCCCCGGCCTGGTCGCGGCCGCCAAGACGATCAAGGAGAAGACCGGCAACCCCGGCTTCGCGGTACGGCACCAGATCAACGAGGAGGCGCCCTGGTGGATCGACTTCTCCAACTGGTCGTACGGCTTCGGCGGCGCCTGGTCCCGGGACGGCGCGCTCACCATCGACAGCCCGCAGAACGTCGCCGCGGTCACCGCGTTCCGTGACATGTACGAAAGCGGCGCGATGGCGGTCGGCGACGACGCCTCCACGTTCCGCTCCAAGTTCAAGGCCGGCACGGTCGGCATGATGATCGACAACAGCTCCGCGCTGGCCACCATGGTCGCCGGCAACACGGTCGTGCCGAGCACCGGCGTCGGCGCGAGCCCGCTGCCGTTCCCGGCCAGGGCCAGCGGTCAGGCCGGCTTCTTCGTCGGCATCAACGCGTTCTCGACGAACAAGACCGCCGCGAAGAAGTGGCTGCGCTGGTTCTACGGCGCGGACCCGCAGAAGCAGGCCGCGGCCGCGCTCGGCGCCAGCGTGCTCGGCACCGACACCACCCCGCCGGCCGAGTTCGTCACCGCGAACCCGTGGGTGCCCACGTTCCAGGCCCAGGCCGCGCTGTCCACCGACGCGGTGATCGACGGCTTCGAGACCGCCACGCCGCGGATCCGCCACATCGTGCTGACCGAGGTGGAGAAGGTGCTGGTCGACGGCGCGGACCCGGCCGTCGCGCTGGCCCGCGCCCAGGAGGCGGCGGAGAAGCTGCGGTGACCCGCGCCGACCGGCTCGCCCCGTACATCTTCGCCTCCGCGGCCGCGCTCTACCTGCTCGTCTTCACCGCGTGGCCGCTGCTCGACGGCGTCTGGCTGTCGTTCACCGACACCGGGCTGCTCAACCCCGCGGCCGGCGAGTGGGTCGGCACGGACAACTACGCGGCGCTGTTCGCGGACCCACGGTTCGCCGGCACGCTCGGCGTCACGCTGCTCTACAGCGCGGCCACCGTCGCCGGCGCGCTGCTGCTCGGCACGGCCGGCGCGGTACTGCTGGACCGGTCGTTCCGCGGCCGGACCACGCTCCGCGCGCTGCTCACCCTGCCCTGGGCCGCGCCGACCGTCGCGGTCGCGCTGATCTTCGTCTGGATCCTCAACCACGACGACGGCGTGCTCAACGGCGTCACCGAGGCCGCCGGACTCGGCCGGCACGGCTGGCTCACCGCCTACGCGCTGGCCACGGTCACCGCGGTGTCGGTGTGGAAGGTCTTCCCGTTCGTGCTGCTGGTCGTCCTGGCCGCGCTGCAGACCGTACCCCGGGAACTGGTCGAGTCCGCGGTCGTCGACGGCGCCGGCCCGGCCACCGTCTTCCGCCGGGTCACCTGGCCGTTCCTGGTGCCCACGCTGCGCGTGATCGCGCTGCTGATGACGATCTGGTCGTTCCGCCGCTTCGAGATCATCTGGCTGCTCACCCAGGGCGGCCCGGTCGACCGCACCACCACGCTGGTGATCGACGTCTACCGCACCGCGTTCCTCGAGTCCGACCTCGGCCGGTCCGCCGCGACCGGCACGATCGGCCTGCTGCTGTCCGCGGCCGCCACCGTCGCCTACGCCCTCGCCGAACGCCGCTCCACCGCAAAGGACCTGACATGAGGGTACGGTTCATCGCGCTCGTCCCGTTCGTCGTCGTCGCCGGCTTCCCGCTCTACTGGATGGTGGTCACCGCGACCCGCCGCCAGGACGAACTGTTCGGCGGCGACGTGCACTGGCTGCCCGACGTCACCCGGCTCGGCACCGCGTTCACCGCGGCCGTCGACGGCGCCCCGATGCTGCGCTGGCTCACCAACAGCGCGTTCGTGGCCGCCGGCACCACCGTGCTCAGCCTGGCGCTCGCGGTCCTCGCCGCGTACGCGCTGTCCCGCTTCTCGTTCCGCGGCCGCGGCGTCCTCGGCTTCGCGTTGTTCGCCACCCAGATGCTGCCCGAGGCGCTGATCGTCGTACCGCTGTACGCGCTCTTCCTGACCCTCGGCCTGCTCAACAACCTGTGGGGCCTGGTGCTCGGCAACACCGCGTTCGCGATGCCGGTCGCCGTCTGGATCATCAAGACCGCGATGGACGCCATCCCCCGCGAGATCGAGGAGGCCGCCGCGCTCGACGGCTGCTCCCGCTACGCCATGCTGCGCCGCGTCGTCCTCCCGCTCACCGCACCGTCGCTGGCCGCCGCCGCGGTCCTCGCCTTCTTCGACAGCTGGAACGAGTTCCTCCTCGCCAACACCTTCATGGTCGACGAGGAGAAGTGGCCCGCCTCCAAGGGCCTGGCCTCCTTCGTCGGCGAGTTCGTCACCCCGATGCCCACCGTCATGTCCGCCGCCCTCCTCTTCACCCTGCCCGCCGTGGTCTTCTTCCTCCTGGTCCAGCGCCACATCGTCGCCGGCCTCACCGCCGGCGCCGTGAAGGGCTGAAAGATCAAAGGCGCAGAGGCGATCTTCCCGCTCCCGGCGCGGTGCGGCCCGCATGCTCCCGCGGGCCCCGGTCGTCGCTGGCGCTCCTCCCTGCCGGTCCCGCCGTGGCCAGGACAAACCCTCGCGGCCTCCACCGCCGGGCACGTGCTGCGCCGAGCTCGCTCCCGCCGCACCACGTGCCCGGCGTCGCGCCGCGGGCTTGCGGTGCTGGCGTGGGTCCTCTCCGGCACCGGGCGGAACCGGCTCCGACCGAGCCGGGCCAGCCCCGCGGCGCCGCCGTCGGCGAGCAACCGCACGGCCTCGGCGACCGGGTGCGGCCGGCCGGCTGCGCCAGGTCGGTGCGGAGCCGGTGCCGCGGCGTGTGCGGCACGGTCTCGATGCCGTCCTCGAGCCGGACGCTGCCGCCGGCCGGGGTGAGGAAGTCCGCGGAGTAACCGACCGGTGGGGCCGGCTGGAACAGCAGCCGGGCGTCGGCGGGCAGCCGCGGGTCGCGCACTCCGGGCCCGGTCGCCGAACATCCCGCCGGCGGTACGTGAGCCGAGCGTGTGCGCGCTGAGCAGCGTCTCCCAGCGGGGTCGGCCGCCGGGGCGAGCCGGACACGTGCGAGGTCATCCGCGGTGACGTGAATCCGCGGCACCATTGACCCCTCTCCGTGAGTCGATGACCACCCTATGTGCCTTGTGGACGGTTGTCGGGCGGGATCGGGACAC
>NZ_JAVDYC010000001.1:9402500-9637500 GCF_031458255.1 Catenuloplanes niger | reverse complement strand
CCCAAGAGTCCATATCGACGGGATGGTTTGGCACCTCGATGTCGGCTCGTCGCATCCTGGGGCTGTAGCAGGTCCCAAGGGTTGGGCTGTTCGCCCATTAAAGCGGTACGCGAGCTGGGTTTAGAACGTCGTGAGACAGTTCGGTCCCTATCCGCCGCGCGCGTAGGATACTTGAGAAGGGCTGTCCCTAGTACGAGAGGACCGGGACGGACGAACCTCTGGTGTGCCAGTTGTCCTGCCATGGGCATGGCTGGTTGGCTACGTTCGGAAGGGATAACCGCTGAAAGCATCTAAGCGGGAAGCTCGCTTCAAGATGAGGTATCCCACCCACTTCGGTGGGGTAAGGCTCCCAGTAGATGACTGGGTTGATAGGCCGGAGATGTAAGCACGGTAACGTGTTGAGTTGACCGGTACTAATAGGCCGAGGACTTGACTACACAAACTTTGAAAGTATGCTCGCGTCCACTGTGTGATATCTGAACAAACAACCGTGAAGGACCCGGTTAAGTTCATAGTGTTACGGCGGTTATAGCGAGAGGGAAACGCCCGGTTACATTCCGAACCCGGAAGCTAAGCCTTTCAGCGCCGATGGTACTGCACTCGGGAGGGTGTGGGAGAGTAGGACGCCGCCGGACTTCTTTTCAACAAGGGCCAGCCCATCCGGGCCGGCCCTTGTTGTGTTGCGCAACAAGATCTCCCGGAGGGCGGCCGCCCTCCGGGAGATCGTCGTTTACTTGCTGAAGCCCGCGGTCAGGCCGCTCAGCAGCTGCCGTCGGCCGATCGCGTAGGCGACCACGATCGGGACCGTGGTCAGCGTGACCGAGGCGGCGATCGCCGGCACGTTGATGCCGTACTCACCCTCGTACGTCCAGAGCGCGAGCGGCATCGTGCGCTGGTCCGGGCTCTGGGTGAGCACCAGCGGCAGGATGAACCCGTTCCAGATGCTCAGCGCGTTGTAGATGACCACGGTCACCAGCGCCGGCCGGGTGAGCGGGAGCGCCAGCCGCCACAGCGTGCCCCACTCGGTCGCGCCGTCGACCCGCATCGACTCGAACAGCTCGCGTGGCACGTCCCGGATGAAGTTCGCCAGGACCAGCACCGACAACGGGATGGCGAACGCGATCGACGGCATGATGATCGCGGCCAGCGTGTCGTACATCTGCATGCGGATGATGATCAGATAGATCGGGATCACCACGGCCTGCAGCGGAATGGCCAGTCCGAGCAGGAACAGCGTGTTGATCGAGCGGAGCCATCGGTTCCCGGCCCCGCGGACGATCGCGTAGGACGCCATGAACGAGACCGCGACGGCCGGGATCACCGCTCCGGCGGTCACGATCATGCTGTTCATGAAGTACCGGATGAAACCGCTCTCGATCACGGTCAGGTAGTTGTCGAACGTCGGATCGACCGGCGGCGCGAACGTGTTCGTGATGAAGTACGTCGCGCGCGTCTTGAAGCTGGTGATCACGACCCAGTAGAGCGGCAGCATCACGATGACCAGCCACACCCAGGCCAGTGCGCCGCCGAACCAGTTCAGCCGGAGGAGCTTGTACATTTCAGGCGCCCTCCTGCTGGCTCTCGTCGCCGCGCCCGCCGAGCCGCCGCAGCAGCTGCGACAGGCCGAGCCCGACCAGCACCAGGATGACCGCGATCGCGCTCGCCGGTCCCATCAGGTTCGCCTGGAACCCGGTCCGGTACATCTCCAGCGCCAGCGCCCGGGTGGCGTCGCCGGGGCCGCCCGCGGTCAGCACGTAGATCAGGTCGAACAGGGTCAGCGACCCGACCACCATCAGCGTGGACGACGTGACGATCGTGTACCGCAGCTGCGGCAGCGTGATGCTGAAGAACTGCCGGATCCGGCCGGCGCCGTCGATCAGCGACGCCTCGTACATGCTGGTCGGAATGGATCTCACCGCGCCCTGATAGATCAGCGTGTGGAACGGGATGTACTGCCAGGAGACGATGAAGATGACGACGCCGACCGCGAGCGTCGAGTCACCGAGCCAGTCCTGGTTGAGCCACGGGAGGCCGAGGCCGTTGCCGATGCCGAAGTTCGGGTCGAGCAGCGCCTTGTACGTGATCGCGATGGCGGCCGAGCTCAGCAGCAGCGGGATGAAGTAGAGCACGGCGAGGAACCCGCGGTACCGCTTGCGCGCGGCCAGGAACACGCCGAGCAGCACCGACATCGGCGTCTGTACCAGCCAGGACAATCCCATGATCAGGAAGGTCACCCAGAGCGCGTGCGGCAGGTCCGGGTCGCGCAGCACGGTGGTCCAGCTGTCCAGGCCGCTGGGCTGGATCGGGCCGACGTTGTTCCAGGTGGTGAAGCTGAGCGCGAGCACGCCGAGCAACGGCACCACGCCGAACGCCGTGAAGATCAACAGCGCGGGCAGCGTCATCCAGATCAGCCCGCCGCCCCGCCCGCCGCCGGTGACGGTGGGCTCGGACACCCGCACGGCGGGCGGAGCGAGCGTGGTCATTTGCCGATGACCGCGTTCATGTTGTCGACCCACTGCTGCGGGCTCACCTGCTTCTGGAACAGCTTGGCGATGTTGTCCAGCAGCGTCTCCGCCGCGGTCGGGCTCAGCGCCTGGTCCCAGGACTGGGCGAAGACCTTCGCGTTGACCGACGTGTCGTAGACGAACTTGAGGAACTCGCCCTTCGGGTTCGCCTCGTACATGCTGTCGCTGCCCTTGATGATCGGCACGTTGCCGGAGTCGATCCAGGCCTTCGGCTCCTCCGCGTCGATCAGCGTGGTGGAGAAGAACTTCTTCGCCACCTCCTTCTGCTCCGCCGTCGCCTTGGCGTTGATCGACAGGTAGTGGCCCGGGTTGCCGACCTGGTTGGACGGGTCGCCCTTGCCGCCGTCGACCGGCGGGAAGTTCATGTAGCCGAGCCCGTCGTTCTTGACGAAGTCGCCGCCCTGCTCCTCCTGGATGCCGTACGACCAGGAGCCGTGCACCATCATCGCGGCCTTGCCGGTGTAGAGCAGCGCCTGGTCGGCGTTGGAGTCCGCGGTGATGGAGGAGAAGCCGTTCACGAAGCCCTTCGCGTCGATCAGCTGCTGGACCTTCGTGAGCATGTCCAGCACGGCCGGGTCGGACCAGGCGTTGGGCTCGCCGGCGAACACCCGGTCGAAGACCTCGGATCCGGCGGTCCGGTCGAGGAGCAGCTCCAGCCACATCATGTTCGTCCAGCGGGACTGGCCACCGAGCGCGAACGGCGCGATGTTCCTCGCGTTGAACTTCGGCACCAGGTCGAGGATGTCGCCCCAGGACTGCGGCGGCTGCACGCCGACGTCGTCGAAGACCTTCTTGTTCCAGTAGAGCAGGATCGGCTGGACGGTCTCGTGCGGCATCGCGTAGACGCGGCCGTTCACCGTGGCCGCACCGAACGACGTCGGGAACAGTTTGTCCTTGACCGCCGCGTTCTGCGTGAACCAGTCGGTGAGGTCGTCGACCTGGCCGGCCTCCACGTACGACTTGAGCGTGCCGCCGCCCCAGCCCCAGATCAGCACGGGGGCTTCGCCGGCGCCGATCGATGTCTTGATCTTTTGCTTGAACGCGTCGTTCTTGAGGAAGATCGACGAGATCTTGGTATCCGGATTGGCCGCGTTGAACCGCTCCAGGGCCGCGCGCCGGGCGGGCTCCCCGGGCGGGCCGCTGAGCGACCAGTAATCGGCGACTCCGTCACCGCCCGCACCGGACTGGCCGCTGGGCCCGGAACTGCCGCACGCGGCCAGCGCCGCGGCCGCGCCGGCGCCGACGCCCAGACCCAGAAGATGACGACGGGACATGGCTCTACTGATCATCTGTGAACTCCGTACTCGAGACGCTGGCTTGCGCTTGCCGGGTTCTGCTCGCGAAGAGCCCTGGCACGGTCTCGAGTGGAGTGGGGAGGCCGCGCCGAGGACGAGGTGGCGCAACCGTAAAATCGCTGAAACCTTATGTCAAGGCCCCGAAACTTTCGGCTGCAACCTCCGGTACAGGTGTAACTCCGTTACATACCGCATCGACGCATGTCAGGGCAGTGTGTCGGCGACGCACGGAGAGCCGGACCGACTCGGCGCAACCGCACGATGTGAAGTGTTCCGAGAATTTCCGGAAACCTTCGAAGGTCGATTCCAGGGTCGATCAACCGGGGTGGATCAGCGGCGGCCGGGAACCCGCCGGTGGCCGGTGCGACCGTCCGCGGGACCGGCGCGACGCGCGCGGGACCGGGCCCGGCCAGGCGCGTGGCTCGGCGGCCGCTTGCTAGCGTGCCCGCATGACCGAACGTTCGAAGATCGCCGGCCTCGCCGTGGCCGCGCTCGTGGGGGCGTTCGCCGGTGCCGCGCTCACCGGCCGCCGCGGCGCCCGGGCGGCGGCGATCGGCGGGCTCGCCGGCGCGGCCGCGCTCACCGCGACCGAGGCGGCGGCACGGGCCCGGCAGCGGCCCGGTGAGATCCCGGCGTGGTGGTCCCGCGTCGCGATGAGCGGCGCGCTCGCGGCCTCGGCCGGCTGGCTCGGCGGCCGGCTCACCGGCGCCGGCCCGGTCCCGGTCGGCGTGGCCGCCGGCGCGGTGGCCGGCGGGCTCGGGCTGCGCCCGCAGAAGGTGGCGCTCGGCCCGATCGCCGGCGCGGTCGCCGGGGCCGTGTGGCAGCGGGCGGCCGGGCGGGACGTGCCACCGGCCGTGGTCGCGGCGAGCGCGGTGGTCGGCTACCGGGCGCTGGCCGCGCTGCTGTTCCGGGACACGCAGGTGGGCCTGCTGGCCGAGCGGGCGCGCGCCGAGGACCTGCCGTTCGTGGTGCCGCTCGAGGCCCGCACCGGTTACGTCGGCACCGGCTACGTGCGCGAGCTGGCCGAGGTGCTCGGCGGCGCGTACCGGGAGGACGCGCCGGAGGCCGGGATCGTCGCGTCGCTCGACGACCTCGCCGGGCCCGGCTTCGACCCGTCCGGCGTGGACCCGCTGGTGCGCGAGTTCTACGAGCGGACCACCCGGTTCCGGCTCGACATCGTGCCCGAGTGGCGGCTCTGGGTACGGCCCGGCTACCTGCTCTACCGCACGCTCGTGGCGCGCCCGCTGGGCCAGGCGAACCTGCCGATGAACCAGCGCGAGACGGTGCGCGGCGTCAACAGCCGGATCGACACGATCACCCCGGACGGCACCGACGTGATCGGCGTACGCGGCTGGATCCGGTCGTTCGCCGACACGGACGAGCCGATCTACGTCGGCATCTACACGACGTACCGGCACGACGGCCGCGGCTACGTCAGCGTCGGCTTCCCGGTGCCGCAGGGCAGCTTCACGGCCACGCTGCAGCCGCTGCCCCGGCCCGGCGGCGGTCTCGTGCTGACCAGCAGCAGCGCGCTGGCCCACCCCGGCCACTACCTGACCTTCGTGGACCGGGCGACGCGCGAGCTGACCACGCTGGCGGTGCACGGCTTCACCGAGCGGCTCGACGTCTTCACCGAGGACGGCGAACTGCGGGCCGCACACGCGTTCTCGCTGTACGGCCTGCCGTTCCTGACGCTCCACTACCGCATCCACCGCAAGCGTCCCACCCGCGCCTAGGATGATCAACTGTGTCTGACCCGGACTCCCCGGTCACGCCGCGTCGGCGCGACGCCGCGCGCACCCGCCGGCTGCTGCTGGACGCCGCCCGGCTGCGGTTCATCCGGGACGGTTACGCGGCCACGACCGTACGGGACATCGCGGACGACGCCGGCGTCAACGTCTCGCTGATCAGCCGCTACTTCGCGTCCAAGGAGGGCCTCTTCGAGGCCTGCCTCGGCACCGCCGTCACCGACCTGGGCAACGACACCGACGGCCTGTCCCGCGACGAGATCATCGCCCGCGTCGCCGGCCGCGTCGCGGGCGGCAACGGCCCGGACAACGCGTACGTCATGCTGATGCGCTCATCCGGCGACGAACGCATCGACGACCTGCGGCGCACCGTCCTGGTCGCGCACGCCCGCAAGCTGGCCGCCACCGGCGGGACCGACGAACACGCGCTGCTGCGCGCGGAGATCGTGATCGCGGCCGCGTTCGGCATCGCCACGATCCGCTCGGCGCTGCGCCCGGAACCGCTCGCCTCCGCCGACGACGCCGTCCTCCGCTCCCTGCTCACCGACCTGATCGACGCGGTCCTGCCGCGCTGAACCCGGCACCCCGGAAACCGAACCGCAGAACCCGCTTTCCCGCTTCCGGCGTGGTCACCCTCCGCACGCTCCCGCGGGCACCGGTCGTCGCCCAGGGGCTCCTCCCTGTCCGTGCCGTGGCCGGTCACCCGTCAACCCCACCCCGGTTCCGCGGTCTCCACAGTTCCTACCGGCCCCGCGGCTTCCGCGGTCCGAAGCCCTGGCGGTCCGCGGTTCCGGCGGTGTGGCCCGCCGCGCACGCTGGGAACGGCTGCTGGCCTGCCGGGCTCAGGTGACCGGGTGCCGGCCGGCGTACCAGGCGGTGAGCGCCGACACCCGGTCGATGTCCAGCTTCGTGTAGATCTGCCGCATGTGCGCGTACACCGCGTACGGCGGAAGCTTCATCTCGTCCGCGATCTGCCGGTTCCGCAGCCCCCGGGCGGCACGGCTGGCGACCGCCACCTCCACCGGGGACAGCGCGTCGCGCCGCCGGTGCCGGGTCCCGGTCACGCCGCAGGCCCGGCGCAGCGCGGTCGCCTCGGCCGCGGCGGACGCGGCGGCGGCGCCGTTCCCGGCCCGGTCCTCCGCCGCCGCCAGATCGTCGAGCGCGGCCGCCAGCACCAGGCGGCGCGGCCCGCGGCGAAGCCGTTCGGCGGCCGCGCGCAGCAGCGCCACGTCACCGCGGTGCAGGCCCTCCGCGTGCGCGGCCACGCCGGCGAGCGTCGGCAGCGCCGGGTTCCGGGCGGCCAGCGACCGCGCGGCCCGGACCACCGCCTGCGCCGAGGCGGTGCGGCCCGCCGCGGTCGCGATCCGCACCAGCGTCGCCGCCGCGACCGGATCCTGTGCGATCAGCACCGGCCGGGCCTCGATCGACCGGTACAGCGGCCGCAGGTGCGCCGCCGCCAGCTCGGCGCCGTCCTCCGCGTACGCCAGCAGCGCCTCCGGCCAGATCACGTCCTCGGGTGCCGCGGTGATGCCGGTCCGCGTGCGTTCGCGCGCCTTCTCCGCGGCCATCCGGGCGGCGGCGAGGTCACCGCGATACACGTGGATCCGCACGATCGTGCCGAGCAACGGCACGGTCAACTGCCACACCGCCTGCTGCTCGGCCAGTTCCACCCCGGCCAGCGCGGTGTCGGCCGCCGCCTGCAGGTCGCCGCGCGCGCACAGCAGCTGCGCCTCGTAGTAGTGCCAGAGCGGCCCGGACCAGCCGGTGCCGAGCCGGGCCGATTCCCGGCGTCCCGCGCTGAGCGTCGCGGCGGCCTCGTCCAGGCGGTCCAGCATGGTGAGCGCGCTGCCGAGCCAGATCTGCGGATGCCGGTGCACGGCCTCGCCGCCCGCCCGGTCCGCCAGCTCCACCGCCCGGCTCGCGTGGCGCAGCGCCTCGGTGAGCCGTCCACGCGCGGCCGCGACCAGCGACCGGGCCGCGAGCCCGAAGGCCGCGGCGCCCGGATCCGCGCCGATGCCGTGCGCCCGCGCGCCGAACCGGTCCGCGTCCGCCAGGTCGTCCGCGTAGAACTGCGCGTGGGCCCGGGCCGCGCAGAGCCGCGCGCGCACCTCGTCGGCGACGCCGTGCAACCGCAGGCCACGGCTCGTGTACTCGACCGCGTCCGCGTTGTGGCCGGTGTGCTTGCACGCCTCCGCGAGGCCGAGGCACAGCCGCGCCACGGTGGTGGCGTCGAGCCCGGAGCGGAACGCGGCCTCGCCGTACCGCTGTGCCTCCGCCAGCCGGCCCGCGGACGCCAGCAGCGGCACCGCCTCCGCGGTGAACTCGGCCCGCCGCGGATCGGCCGCGTCCAGGCCGGAGACCGCGTACAGGTAGATGTCCGCCGCCGCGCCCGGTGCCAGCGCGGCGATCCGCGCGGCGGCCTCGCGGAGCAACCCGGTCTGACCGGTGGCCGCGGCCGGGCCGGCCTTCATCAGGTGCTCGGCGACCTCGGCCGGTGGCCGCCCGGCCGCGCCCACCGCGACCGCGGCCCGCTGGTGCAGCCGGTGACGCATCGGCGCGGGAACGGTCGTGTAGACCGCCTCGCGGATCATCTCGTGCGCGAACGTGTAGCCGTCGGGCGGGCCGGGCACCAGCATGCCGGCGTCGACCGCCCGCTCGGCCGACGTCCACAGCGCGTCCTCCGGCTCGCTGAGCAGCGCCGCGACCTCGCCGAGCCGGAACGGGCCGGTGAGCACCGAACCGGCGCGCAGCAGCAGCTGGACCGGGTCCGGCAGGCCGCTCAGCCGCAGTTCGGTCACGCCGGTGAAGCTGGTCGGCACCTCGCCGCCGACCAGGGTCGCCCGGCCGCCGACCACCGCCAGCTGCTCCTCCGCGCGCAGGGCGGCGAGGAGCTGTGTGATCCAGAGCGGGTTGCCGCCGCACCGCTCCACCTGGGCGAGCACGGACGCGTCGACCGGCGTGCCCACCTCCCGCGCGCACAGCTCCGCCACGTCCGCGTCGGTCAACGGCCCGACCGTGATCTCCTGCGCGCCCAGCCCGATCAGGTCGTCCAGCGCGTCCCCGGCGCCCGGCCGCCGCGCGAAGAACCAGCGGACCGGGGAGAAGGACAACCGGAGCACGAGGGTACGCACCGCGAGCACGCTGAACTCGTCCATCCACTGGGCGTCGTCGATGATGACCACCAGTGGCCGGTCGGCCGCGAGGTCCTCGAGCTCACGGCCGATCCGGTCCGGCGTGGACGGCGTCGGCCGTTCCTCGCCCAGCCAGGCCAGCGTGGGCGCGACCGGCACGAGCCGGCTCAGCGCGGCCAGCAGGCTGCGCAGCGGCGCGGTGCGGTCCGGCTCGGTCGCGGCGCGGTACGCCACCGTCAGCCCGCGGCGTTCCGCGGCCCGCACCACGGCCGTGAACAGGTGCGTCTTGCCGCTGCCCGCGGGCGCGGTGAGCACCGTGCACCCGCCCGCGCCCTCGGCCGTGGCCTTGACGGCGCCGACGAGAGCGGCCCACTCCCGGGCCCGGCCGACCAGCTCGGGACGGGCCCGGGACAGGCCCGTGCCGAACCGGCCGTGGGCCGCCCGGCGTACCGCCTCGGCCTCCGCGTCCGTGGTGAGCGCCCGCAACCGGCGCGCGTCCGGTGTGCCCAACGACGACGCCTCGATCAACTGCTCGAAGGTCTGCTCGGTTCCGTGTTCACCCATCGGGCTCACCCCCGTCTTCCAGCTCCCGCTTCACCTTCGTCCGCCACCGGTGCGGGACCCCCTCGACCGCGCGCGGTGACGTGCCGTCGCCGAGGGACTTGGCGATCTGCTCGTGGGTGTATCCGTCGATGTGCAGCGCCACGCAGACCGCGGTGCGTTCGTCGACCCGGTCGAGGTGGTAGCGCACGAGATCCGTGCCCACCGCGATCGCCGCGGGGTCGTCGGCGGCGAGTTCGGGCCGCACGTCGCAGGCGTCCTGCTGCCGCCACCGCCGATCCTGGTCCCGGACCCTCCGCAGCTCGCCCGCGAAGACGAGCTTGCAGGCGCCCATGAAGTACGTCGTCAGGCACGCTCCTCCGTCGGCCGTCCAGCCACCGCCGACGAGCGCGATGTTCCGGAACTTCCGGAGCGCGACCGCGACCGTCATCGCCGCCAGCTCCTCCCGGGCGTCGGCGTCGTGGTGCAGCCGGGCCAGTTCGCGTTCCGTGGGGTGCAGGAAGATCCGCACCTTCGCGCAGAGTCCGAAGATCTCGCCGGAGTACAACCAGCCCTTGAGGACCGGCAGGGCGTAGTCGCACAGGTCGCGGGCGAACCGGTCGTACCGGGGGCCCTCGAATCCGTCCCGCGCGAGCAGCGCGACGAGACGCTGATCCGCCTCCAGCCGGCGGTCGTGGTCCGCCGCGGCGACGGCCCGGTCCTCCGGTCGCACGGGGTCCGGGGACGCGGGGTCGTACTCCGCGTCCTCGTCCCATGCCTCGCTCACCCGCCGCCCCCTCGGATCGTCCGTCCCCGTGGTTTGTTGACGGTGGACTCGTATGCGGCCGGTGACCGGCGGCCCCACGCGTGAACCCGAACTTTTTTCCTCGGGAACCGGCGCGTGGGCCGGCGGTCGCCCACCCGCCTATGGTCTGCGACCGTCCGATCTTCGACTGGAGGACCACCGTGGCATCGTCGCCTCCCGGCCCGCTGCTGACCGTCCGCGCCGCCGTCATTCTGTTCTCGGCGCTCGTCGTCGGCATCCTGGCGGGTGCGCTCTCGTACGTGGACGACCCGTCCGCGGCCCGGGCGGTGATCTGGGGTGCCAGTTCGTCGGGCGGGGCGGTGATGCTCTTCCACGCCGTGATCGGACGCTGACCGGCGCGCCGCTCGCCGCCGACCGGTGCCGGGGCCGCGCCGACTGATCGGTGTCGGTCAATCGCAATTCCGACAGGCCGGGCGGCAACGTGTGCCGAGGTTCGTCGCGTCCAGGCGAGGTGATCACACACCGCCGAGGAGGTATCCCAGTGCGACGACCGATCAGTGCGGCGATCGCGGGCGTGATGCTCGCGATCGCCGGAGGCACCGCCGCCCACGCGACGCCCGGGCCAGGGACGGGCTGGCACCGCGTACCCACGCCGCCCTTCGATCTTCCGGCCGGGTATCGCTGCGACTTCCCGGTGCACGCGGTCGCGGTCGTGGACGAGGTCTACTACCGGACGTTGGTCGCGAAGCCGGACGGGTCGCCCCGGCTGGAGGCCGCGACCGGGCCGCTGGTCCTGCGGCTGACCAACGTGGACACCGGCGCGACCGTGGACGCGGACGCGGGCGGCAGCAGCACCAGCACGTACCACGACGACGGCGGGCGGACGATCCACTCCGCCGGGCCGATCCTGCTCGGCGCGGGCGAGGCCGGCACGCTCGCCCGCGGCCTCTACGTCGTCGACGGCCTGTACCGCATCGACCTGCGACCCGACGGTTACCGCGGGCTCACCGGCCACTACACCACGGACGACCTCTGCGCGAAGCTGAGCTGACGGTCACCCGGCCGCCCGTCCGGCTCCGGGCGGCCGTTGCCCGCCACGCGGACCGCCGTGGCGGGCTCAGCGGTGGATCGGCGCCTCGAGCTCGGTCAGCGGGCGGCCCGAACCGCCCCAGGCGGACGCGACGATCTCGGCGGCGACGGAGACCGCGGTCTCCTCCGGGGTGCGGGCGCCCAGGTCGAGGCCGATCGGTGAGGAGAGGCGGGCCAGCGCCGCCTCGGGCACGCCCGCGTCGCGGAGCCGCCGCATCCGGTCGCGGTGGGTGGCGCGGCTGCCCATCGCGCCGATGTAGCGGGCCGGCGACCGCAGCGCCGCGGTCAGCAGCGGAATGTCGAACTTCGGGTCGTGGGTGAGCACGCACAGGACGGTCCGCGCGTCCACCTCGGTGGCCGCCAGGTAGTCGTGCGGCCACCGCACCACCACCTCGTCCGCGTCCGGGAAGCGGCGCGGCGTGGTGAAGACCGGTCGGGCGTCGCACACCGTCACGTGGTAGCCGAGGAACTTCCCGATCCGGGACACCGCGGCCGCGAAGTCGATCGCACCGAAGACGATCATGCGGGGTGGCGGCGCGAACGACTGCACGAACACGCGACGGGCCTCCGCGCCGAGCGCGACCACGCCGGTGGTGCCGGCCGCCAGCATGCCGGCGGCCTGGTCGGCCACCACCCGGTCGAAACCCTCCAGAACCTCGTCGGCCGGTACGTGCAGGCGCCGTCCCAGCCCGTCCCCGCACTCCAGCATGGAGGCGGTCGCGGCCGGGCGGCCCTCCCGTACCGCGGACAGCACGTGATCCGGCAGGTCGGTGTCCGGCTGGACCAGCACCTCGATGGTGCCGCCGCAGGTGAGGCCGACCGCGAACGCGTCGTCGTCCGCGACACCGTACGTCTCGAGGACCGGCGAACCGGTCTCCAGCACCGTGCGGGCCAGCTCGTAGACCGCCGCCTCGACGCAGCCGCCGGAGACGCTGCCGAGCACCTCGCCGGTCTCCGCGACGGCCATCGCGGCGCCGGGCGGGCGGGGCGCGGACCGCCACGTCGACACCACGGTCGCGGTCGCGAACCGCAGGCCGGCGGCCCGCCACTCCGCCAGCCCGGCGGCGATCTCCCTCACAGCAGTTTGTCCAGCGTGAGCGGCAGGTCGCGGACGCGGCGACCGGTCGCGTTGAAGACCGCGTTCGCCACCGCGGCCGCGACGCCACTGGTGCCGAGCTCGCCGATACCGCGCGCGCCGAGCGGCGAGTGCGGGTCCGGGATGCCGGTCCACAGCACCTCGATGTCCGGCACGTCCAGGTGCGCCGGGATGTGGTAGTCGGCCAGCGACGGGTTCATGATCCGGCCGGTGCGCTCGTCGAACAGCGTCTCCTCGGCCAGCGCCACGCCCAAGCCCATGATCATGCCGCCGCGCAGCTGGCTGGCCGCGGTCTTCGGGTTGAGCACGGTGCCGCAGTCGAACGAGCCGAGCAGCCGGTCGACGCGCACCTCGCCGGTGACCTCGCTGACCCGCACCTCGCAGAAGACCGCGGACGAGCTGTGCATCGTGTACTTGAGGAACTCCAGCGGTGGCGCACCGGCGCCGGTGACGGTCACCTCGTCGCGCCCGGCCCGCGCCAGGATCGCCTGGTAGGTGTCGTGCCGGGCCGGGTCCGCGGCCGCCACGACGCCGCCGTCGGCCAGCCGTGCCGCGGTCGCGCGCAGCCCCGCGACCGGGCTGCCCGGGCCGGCGAGCGTCAGCAGCTCGTCGCGCAGCCGGTCGGCCGCGGACATCACCGCCCCCATGATCGTCGCGGTCTGCGCGGAGCCGCCGGCCATCGGGCTCGCGGCCAGCGCGGAGTCGCCGAGCGTGAACGTGATCCGGTCCAGCGGCAGGCCGAGCCGGTCCGCGGCGTGCTGGGTCTGCACCGTGGTCGTACCCATGCCCATGTCCTGCGCGGAGCAGGAGATCGCCACCGTGCCGTCGCGGCGCAGCGTGAGCCGGACGTTCGCGCCGGGGATCCGCACGTACGGGAAACCGCCGGAGGCACAGCCCAGGCCGATCAGCCACTCGCCGTCGCGCCGCTCGCCGGGTTTCGCGGTCCGCCGGTCCCAGCCGAAGCGCGCGGCGCCGTCGACGAACGCCCGGTGCAGCGCGTGCTGCGAGAACGGCGAGCCGGAGATCGGGTGCCGGTCCGGCAGGTTGCGCAGGCGCAGCTCCACCGGGTCCGCGTCCATCTCGTGCGCGAGCTCGTCGATCGCGCTCTCCACGGCGAACGTGCCGATCGTCTCGCCCGGCGTGCGCATGAACGTGTTCGGCACGACGTCCAGATCCAGGTGCCGCTGCAGGATTTCGAAACTGTCCGCGCGGTACGCCGTGCGGGTGCCCATGGTGAACTGCTCCGGGCAGGCGCCGTACGACGGCATCACGGTGTATCCGGTGTGGACGATCGCGGTGAACCGGCCGTCCGCGTCCGCGCCGACCGCCACCCGCTGCTCGGACGGGCTCCGCCCACCGATGATCCGGTAGACGCCCTCCCGGGACAGCCGCAGCCGCACCGGCCGCCCGGCCACCCGGGCCGCCGCGACCGCGATGATCTGGTGGTCCCACAGCCCTTTGCCGCCGAACCCGCCGCCGACGAACGGCGACAGCACCCGCACCTGGTCGTTCTTCAGGCCGAAGACGGTGGCGAGCGCCCGCGCCTCCGGGACGACCCCCTGCGTGGTGTCGTGCACCAGCAGCGAGTCACCGTCCCAGGCCGCGGTCACCCCGTGCAGCTCGATCGCGTTGTGGTTGTGGCCGGGCGTGCGGTAGACGTTGTCCACCCGGTGGGCCGAGGCGCGCAGCCGCCGCTCCGCGCCACCGACCGACACGTGGTTCTTCTCGATCAGGATCGACGCCGGGGTACGCGCGGTCGCCTTCGCGTCCTCGAACCGGGTCGCGGCGGGTTGCACGTCGTAGTCGATCTCGATCAGCGCGGCCGCGTGGTCCGCCTGCTCCTGCGTCTCCGCGAGCACGGCCGCGACGGCCTGCCCGTTGTAGCGGACCTCGCCGTCCTGCATGACCGGCAGCCCGCTGCTGCCCGGCGCGAACAGGTCGGCACCGCCGGGCATCGGGACGATCCGGAGCCGGGGCATGTTCCGGTACGTCAGGACCAGGACCACGCCGGGCGCGGCCTCCGCGGCGCGCGTGTCCAGGCGGGAGATCCGGCCGCGGGTGATCGTGCTGTGCACCAGCGCGGCACAGACCTGCCCATCGAGCACGGTCTCGGTCACGAACGGCGCCCGGCCGGTGACCTTGAGCGGCCCGTCCAGGCGCGACGTCGGCCGTCCGACCTCGGTCTGCCGCTCGATCAGCGGATCCGGTGTGCCGCCGCCGGGGAGTATCCGGTCCGGCAGCCAGCCCGCCACCCGACGGACCGACCCGATGACGACGTTCTGCACCCTGCTCATGCCGGGCTCCTCTCCAGACCGGTGTTGTGGCGGGCCGACGATCGACGCACGGGCCCGGTCATGCGGTGCCGCCGCGGAGCTCGGCGAGGAGCGCGGACACGGTCCGGCGTACCAACTCGACCTTGAAGGTGTTGCCGGGCAGCGGCGTCGCGTGCGCCAGTTCCGCGTCGATCGCCGCGGTGATCGCCTCGTCCGTGGGACGGGCGCCGCGCAGCGCGTCCTCGGCCAGGTGCGCGCGCCACGGTCTCGGGGCGACGCCGCCGAGCGCGATCCGCACGTCGTGCACGGTCCCGTCCCGCATCTCCAGCGCGGCCGCGACCGACACCAGCGCGAACGCGTAACTGGCCCGGTCGCGCACCTTGCGGTACGCGGACGCGCCGGCGAACGCCGACGGCGGCAGCTCGATCCACATGATGACCTCGTCCGGCGACAGCACGGTCTCGAGGTCCGGCCGGTCGCCCGGCAGCCGGTAGAACTCGCCGACCGGGATCGTCCGGTCACCGTCGCGCCCGGTCACCACGACGCGCGCGTCCAGCGCGGCGAGCGCCACGGCCATGTCCGACGGGTGCGCCGCGACGCAGTCCGGCGACGCGCCGAAGATCGAGTGGTACCGGGTGAAGCCGCCGATCGCGTCGCAGCCGCTGCCGGGTGCGCGCTTGTTGCAGCGGGAGCCGGCCGCGTCCGCGAAGTACGCGCAGCGGGTGCGCTGCATCAGGTTGCCGGCGGCCGTGGCCATGTTCCGGATCTGCGCGGACGCGCCGGCCAGGATCGCCCGGGACAGCATCGGATAGTCGCGCCGGATGAGCGGGTGCGCCGCGATCGCGCTGTTCCGCGCGGCCGCGCCGATCACCAGCCCGCCGTCCGCGGCCGGGGTGATCGTGTCCGGCAGCAGCCCGGTCACGTCCAGCAGCCCGGCCGGGGACTCCACGCCCTTGCGCATCAGGTCGACCAGGTTGGTGCCGCCGCCGAGCAGCCGCCAGCCGTCCGAGCCAGCCGCCGCGACCGCGTCCGCGACGGACGAGGGCCGGCGGTACGTCACGGGGTTCATGCCGCCTCCTCCGCGAGCTGCTTCGCCGTGTCCTGGTTCTCCGCGACGTGCATGATCGCGTCGATGATCCCGTTGTGGGCGCCGCACCGGCACAGGTTTCCGCTCATCCGCTCGCGCACCTCCACGCGGGACAGCGCCACCCGCTCCGCGCCGAGATCCGGCGTGACGTAACTCGGCGTGCCCGCGCGCACCTCGTCGAGCATGGCCGCGGCCGCGCAGATCTGACCCGGCGTGCAGTAGCCGCACTGCAGGCCGTCGGCCGCCACGAACGCGTCCTGCAGCGGGTGCGACTCCAGGCCCTCGATCGTGGTGACCGACCGGCCGGCCGCCTGCGCCGCGAGCGTCAGGCAGGACAGCACCCGGTCGCCGTCGACCAGCACCGTGCACGCGCCGCAGGCGCCCTGGTTGCAGCCGACCTTCGTGCCGGTCAGGTGCAGATGGTCACGCAGCAGATCGAGCAGGGAGACACGCGCGTCTTCCGGCGCCGCCACGTCCGTACCGTTGATCGTTATGTGCTCCATGTCTTCACGCTAGGAACCGCACGGCGTACCGTGAATGCCTGTGAGTTCAGATTTTCTTCGCGTGCGTCCGGGAGATCCACTCTCCGAGGTGCTCGACCTCGTCGACGTGCGCGGCGTGGTGTCCGGCGGTGCCGCGGTGAGCGGCGCGTGGATGTCACCGGAGATGGACATGAGCTCGGCGCTGAAGTTCATGGCCGTCGTCCGCGGCGGGATGCGCGTCCACGCCGCCGGCCTGGACGCGCCGGTCGACCTGACCGCCGGCGACGTCGTCGTGCTCAACCACCAGGACGGCGTACGGCTGGAGAGCGTCACGCCGGACGGGCTGCCCCGCCGCGTCATCGAGGAGGTCGACGTCAACGACGACGTGCTGGCGCTGTTCGGCTCCGCCACGGACGCCGACGACATCATGGTCGGCGGCCACGTCGACCTCAACCCGGCCGGTCACGCGCTGCTCGCGCCGGTGCTGCCCCCCGTGGCGCACGTGCGCGCGGCCGCGGCCGCCGCGACCGGTGTGCGGCGCGTCCTCGACCGGCTGTTCGAGGAACTGCTCGCCGACCGCGTCGGCTCCACGTTCGCCATGCGGCAGTACGGGCAGCTGTTCGTGCTCGAGCTGCTGCGCGCCTACATGCACCAGACCGACCTGCCGCCCGGCTGGCTGCGCGTGTCCACCGACGAACAGCTGCGCCCCACGCTCGCGCTGATGCACGGCGAACCGGCCCGCCGCCCGAGCGTCGACGAACTGGCCCGGGCCGCGTCGATGTCCCGCACGTCGTTCGCCGAACGGTTCCGCACGGTCGCGGGCATGCCGCCGGTCGCGTACATGAGCCGCTGGCGCATGCTGCACGCCCAGCGCGCGCTCCGCGACAGCGACGTCGGCGTGGGAGCGCTGGCCGGCCACCTGGGATACGCCTCGGAGAGCGCGTTCAGCACGGCCTTCAAACGCGAGACCGGCGAGTCCCCGCTCCGCTACCGCCAACGCCTGCGCCGCGCGACGGCGTAGGCGCGACGCCGCCGGGCACGTGCGGTCAGCCGCGGGCGGCCGATCCGCCCGCGGTGACCGTGCCGTCGTCCGCGGCGGTGCGGTGCGCCGGCGGCCCGGTGCGTGCACGGTTGCCGGCCGCGCGGGGGCGCAGCAGGATCGCCAGTGCGGCGCCGGCGGCGGCGAGCAGGGCGCCCGCGTACCCGTTGGCGGGGTAACCGAGGCCGGTGGCGAGCAGGGCGCCGCCGGCCGAGGTGCCGATGACGTTCGCGAGGTTGACGGCGGACTGGTTGAGCGCGGCCGCGACCGCGGGGGCGTGCGGGGCCGCGTCCATCAGGCGCAGCTGCAGCGACGGGAACATGAACAGCTGCACCACGCCGATCGCGAACGCGCCGGCGAACGGCGCCCACGGTGCGCTCATCACGGTCGCGAAACCGGCGAGCACCAGGCAGGCGGCGATGCCGCCGATCGGCACGGCACGGGCGACGTCCCAGTCCGCGGCCCGGCCACCGGCGACCGCGCCGACGGTCATGCCGGCGCCGTAGAGCATCAGCACCACCGGGGTCGCGGACCCGGACAGCCCGGCCACGTCGGTGGTGATCGGCGCGATGAAGCTGAGCACACAGTAGAGGCCGGCGAACGCGCTCGCGGCGACGGCGAAGCCGGCCCACAGCCCGGGGGAGCGCAGCGCGGCCACGGTCGCCCGCGCCCCGCCGGAACGCACCCCGCCGCCGGCCGCCGACGTTCCGGCGCCCGGAAGCGTTCCGGCGCCCGGAAGCGTTCCGGCGCCCGGAAGCGTTCCGGCGCCCGGCAGCGTCCCACCGGCCGGTAGCGGTCCGGTGGCGCCGGGGAGCGGTGGGGTGCCGGAGTCGCGTGGCACGAACGTCAGGACCGCGGCGAACGCCGCCACGAAGACCACCACGGCCAGGGTCAGCGCGGCCCGCCAGCTGAGTGCCTGGCCGAGGAAGATCGCCAGGGGTACGCCGAGAACGCTCGCGATCGTCTGTCCGATGCCGACCCAGGCGGTCGCGCGGCCCCGGCGCTCCCGGGGCACCAGCGACGCCGCCGTGGCGGCCGCGAGCGCGAGGTAGGCGCCGTGCGGCAGGCCCGCGACGAACCGGGCCAGGCAGAACAGCGGCAGGTTCGGCGCGAGCAGCGCGGCCGTGTTGCCGGCGATGAACAGCACCAGCGTGAGCAGCAGCAGCCGGTGCCGGGGCACCCGGGCGCCGACGATCGTGATCAGCGGGGCGCCGACGACCACGCCGAACGCGTACAGCGAGATCGCGGTGCCGACCGCGGCCGTGCTCGCGTCCAGGTCGGTCGCGATCCGGCCGAGCAGCCCGGTCACGGTCATCTCGGCGATGCCGATCCCGAACGCGCCGAGCGCCAGCGTGGTCAGCGCGGCCGGAACGCCGCGTGATCGCGGCACCGAGAACGTGGCCGGCTCAGACATCGCGGCCTCCACGGGTCCGCGCGCCGGCCGCGCCGCGATCGGGTGGCCCGTCGTCCCGGTGGGTGACGGAGGCACCGGCGACGAAGATCGGGTCGACCGTGACCGTCACCGGCGACGGGTCCGCGCCGGGGTCGGCGAGCCGGGCCAGCAGCCGTTCCGCGGCGCGGGCCGCGATCTCGTGGGTGGGCTGCTCGAACAGGGTCAGCCGGGGGAGGGTGGCCAGCGCCAGTTCGCGGGCGTCGAAGCCGACCAGCGACAGGTCCCGGCCGAGCCGGAGGCCGGAGTCGTTGATCGCGATCAGCGCGCCCAGCGTCAGGTCGTGGCTGGCGCAGAAGACCGCGGTCGGCCGGGGGCGCGCGGCGAGCAGGCGGCGCATCGCGTCGGTGCCGCCCGCGACCGTGTACGGCCCGGCCGGGATCAGCGCGTCGACGCCGTCGGCGCCCGCCTCGTCCCGGAAGCCGGCCGCCCGGTCGCGCAGCGTGGAGACGGCCGGGTCGCCGCAGATCGCGCCGACGCGCCGGTGCCCGTGGTCGAGCAGCAGGCGGGCGGCGCCGGCGCCGGCGCCGCGGTTGTCCAGCACCACCCGGTCGGTGGACAGGCCCGGGACGTCCCAGTCGACGGCCACCACCGGGATCGTCCGCGCGGCCTCGGTCAGCGCGGCCGCGTCGTGCGGCGGCGGCACCGTGATGATGCCTTCGATCATCCGGTTGCGCAGCAGCCCGAGCGCGTCGTCGCCGGGCCCCGGGCTGGTGGCCACGAGCAGGCTGAGCCCGGCCTCGCGCAGCGCGGTCTCCACCCCCGCGATGATGGTCAGGTGGAACGCGTTGGTGAGCGCGGGCAGCAGCACGCCGACCGTCCGGGACCGGCCGGAGCGCAGGTTCCGCGCGATGTCGTTGGGCCGGAAGCCGAGCTGCTCGGCCGCCTCCTCGATCGCGCGCCGGTTCTCGGCCAGCACCGTACGCCCGTTGTAGTACTTCGAGATCGTCGCCAGCGACAGGCCGGTCAGCCGCTGGATGTCCTTGTACGTCGACATCGGGCCTCCTCCTGAACGAAACGTTTCGCCCAACGATACCCGCCTGCGGTAAACCCGCAACCGGCGACGGGCGAAACGATTCGTTCAGGGGCGTCTCACCAGTCGTGCACGGTGCCGTCCGCCAGGCGGTTCACCGGCAGGTAGGCGGGGGAGTACGGGTGCGCGGCCGCCAGCTCCTCGTCCAGCTCCACGCCGATGCCCGGTGCCTCGCCGGGGTGCAGGTGGCCGTCGTCGAACGTGAACGCGTGCCGGAACACCTCGTGCGTGCGCGGCGTATAGCCGGAGTACTCCTGGATGCCGAAGTTGTGGATCGCCAGGTCCAGGTGGATCGCCGCGGCCATGCCGACCGGCGAGATGTCCTCCGGGCCGTGGATCGCGCTCTTGATCTGCCGGGTGGCCGCGTAGTCGAAGAGCTTGCGCATCGGCGTGACGCCGCCGAAGTGGGTGACGGCCGAGCGCACGTAGTCGATGAGGCGCTCGTCGATCAGCGTCTGGTAGTCGTAGACGGTGTTGAAGACCTCGCCGACGGCCAGCGGCGTGGTCGTGTGCTGCCGCACCAGCCGGAGCGCCGACTGGTCCTCGGCCGGCGTGCAGTCCTCCAGCCAGAACAGGTCGTACCGCTCGATCTCCTTGCCGAGGCGGGCGGCCTGCTGCGGCGTGAGCCGGTGGTGCGCGTCGTGCAGCAGCGGCAGGTCCGGACCGAACTCGGCGCGCACGGCCTCGAGCACGCGCGGCAGGTGCCGCAGGTAGGCGCCGGTGTCCCAGTCCTCGACGACCGGCAGCGCCCGCGCGTCGACCCGCACCCCGTCCGCCGACGTCGGCGCGATCGCGGTGCCGGCGTGCACGCCGTAGACGGTCTCCAGGCCGGGCACGCCGGTCTGCACCCGGACGCTCCGGTAGCCCTCCGCCAGCCGCGCCCGCACCGAGTCGAGCAGCTCCGGGATGTCCCGCCCGTTCGCGTGGCCGTAGGTGCGCACCCGGTCCCGGGACGCGCCGCCGAGCAGCTGGTAGAGCGGCAGCCCGGCGACCTTGGCCTTGATGTCCCACAGTGCCACGTCGACCGCGGCGATCGCGGCCATGGTGACCGGCCCGCGCCGCCAGTAGGCACCGCGGTACAGCGACTGCCAGGTGTCCTCGATCCGGTGCGGATCAAGACCGATCAGCAGCGGTACGACGTGGTCGCGCAGGTAGGAGACGACGGACAGCTCGCGCCCGTTGAGCGTGGCGTCGCCGAGCCCGGTCACCCCCTCGTCCGTGGTGATCTTCAGGGTGACGAAGTTGCGGCCCGGGCTGCTGACGATGACGCGTGCGTCGATGATCTTCATGAAGGTCCTTTCAGCCCTTGGTGGCACCGGCGGTCAGGCCGGCGACGAGATACTTCTGGCCGGCGACCGCGGCGACGAGGACCGGCACGGTCATCAGCGTGGCCGCGGCCATCAGCCCGCCCCAGTCGGTGGAGGCGTACGAGATGAAGTTGAACAGCGTCACCGGCATCGTCTTGGTGTCCTCGTCGGACAGGATCAGCGCGAACATGAAGTTGTTCCAGCTGAAGATGAACGCGAGCACGGACGCGGTGGCGGTACCGGGCGCGGCGAGCGGCAGCGCGATGCGCAGGAACGCGCCGAACGCGGAGAGCCCGTCCGTGCGGGCCGCCTCCTCCAGCTCGACCGGCAGCCCCTCGAAGAACCCGATCATGATCCAGAGAATCAGGGGTACGGAGACGAACATGTGGCTGAGCACGAGCACGGTGTACGAACCGACCAGCCCGAGCTGCGCGAACAGGTAGTACCACGGGACCAGCAGCGAGATGGCCGGCACGATCCGCGCGACCAGCACCAGCGACCCGGTGGAGTGCATGCGGAACCGCCCGACCGCCCACGCGGCCGGCACCGCGATCACGGCGGAGAGCACGGTGGAGACCACGCCGACCAGCGCGGAGTTGCCGAGCGACCGGACGATCTCGCCGTCCGCGAGGACGGCGCGGAAGTTCTCCAGCGTCGGCGTGAACCACAGCCCGACGGACGGGTCCGTGACCTGCACGTTGGTCTTGAAGGCGGCGGCGATCATCCAGACCACCGGCATCGCGATGACCAGGCAGACGATCACGATGGCGAGTGCGCGGAGCCAAACCCGGGCTTTCATGCGGACGCCTTCCCGGAGCGGCGCCGCAGCAGCACGACGACGCCGATGATGAAGAGGGTGAACAGCACCAGCACGGCCGACGCGAGGCCGTACTCCTGGTAGTCGAAGGTGAGCCCGTACGCGTACACGTTGAGCGTCTCGACCTCGAAGTCCGAGCCGCCGCCCGGGCCCTTGGTGGCGTACAGGATGTCGAAGGTCTTGAGGGCGTCGACCGCGCGCAGCACGAGCGCGGTCATCAGCGTGGTCATCAGCATCGGCAGCACGACGAACCGGAACCGCTGCCACGCGGTGGCGCCGTCGACGCGCGCGGCCTCCTCCGGCTCCTCCGGCAGCGTGGACAGGCCGGCGAGCAGCAGCAGCGCCATCATCGGCGTCCACTGCCACACGTCGATCAGCATCAGCACCGGCAGCGACTGGCTGACCGAGCCGAGGAACTCCTGCGGCGCGATGCCGAGGCCGCCGAGCAGGTGGTTGGCGATGCCGTTGGTCGGGTCCAGGATCAGCAGCCAGAGGATGCCGATCGCGACCGGCGTGGCCAGCAGCGGCACCATCAGGATCGACCGGACGATCCGCATGCCGCGGAACGGCCGGCGCAGCAGCATCGCGATCGCCAGGCCGAGCACGGTCTCGATGACCACCGCGCCGATCGTGAAGAACACGGTGCGCCAGACCGCGGGCCAGAAGCGGCGGCCGTCGGCGAGCGCGTCCGCGTAGTTCCGCACGCCGTGGTAGCTGTTGCCGGCGTTGACCGCGCCGAACGCGTCGGTCAGCGACAGGTTCAGCGTGAACAGCAGCGGGAAGATGATCATCAGGCCGACGAAGCCGAGCGCGGGGGCGAGCATCAGCCACCGCAGCCGCCGGTTGGACCGCTCGAACGTCATGGTGGCCATCAGAACTCCTGCTGGCGGTTGTCGCGGACGAGGAAGTCGGCGAACTCGGCGTGCGCGTCCGCGGCCACCGGCGCCACGTCCTGGCCGAGGATGCCGGCGACCAGCGGCCGGCCGACGATGTCGCGGGCCCGGCCGACCTGGATCACCGCGGGCCGGTCGATGCCGACACCGTTGCGCGCGTTGATCCGCATCGCCTCGGCCAGGTCGGCCGGGAACGACGCGAGCGTGGCCGGGTCCGCCCAGACCGACGACCGGGCGCCCGGGATGCCCGCGGTCTGCAGCGTGGTGACCATCTCCGGCCCGGACACCCAGCGGATGAACCGCCAGGCGTCGTCGCGCAGCCGGGAGAACTCGTTGATGCCCAGGCTCCACGACGGGATGTTGTGCGGGCGGGACCCCGCCGGCCCGGCCGGGAACGGCGCGAAACCGACCCGGTCCCGTACCGTGGAGATCTTCTCGTCGAGGAAGTTCGAATAGATCGCGTCCGCGTCGACGTAGAACGCGGCCTTGCCCTGCGCGAAGATCGGCATGGCCTGTTCCAGGCTCATGTTCGTGGCGCCGGGCGGCCCGGCCCGGTCCAGCAGCTCGCCGTAGAACCGGTAGGCCGCGACCGCCTCGGGGGAGCCGATGCCGGAGCCGCCGTCCGGCGTCGTGAAGTCGCCGCCGAACGAGTAGAGGAAGCTCGACCACTGGGTCACCGCGCCGCTGCGCTGACCGCGCCCGACGTACCCGAAGAGGTCGTCGCCGGTGAGGTCGAGAGCGGCCTCGCGGAGCGCGTCCAGCGTGGCCGGGGGCGCGTCCATCAGGTCCTTGCGGTAGTAGAGCGCCGGACGCTCGGTGACCACCGGGACGCTGAGCACCTTGCCGCGGGTGACCGACCGCTCGCGCGGCGCGTCCTGGAAGTCGCTCCAGGCGAAGCCCGCGTCGCTGCCGACCAGGCCGGTCAGGTCCGCCAGCCAGCCGTTGCGGGCGAAGAGCAGCTGCTCCTGCAGCGCGCGCACCATCATCACGTCGATGTCGGTGGCGGACGCGTTCAGCTTCACGTTGTAGCTGTTCGCGAGCTGGTCCGCGGTGAGCAGCTGCATGCTGACCCGCCGCCCGATCTGCTCCTCGAACTCCGGCAGCCGCTCCCGGACCGCCTGGGACCAGACGTGGTTGATCGCGGAGATGCGCAGCGGCGTGTTCGGGCCGGGGGTGCCGCCCCGGGTGCCGCAGGCGGCCAGCGTGGTGGCACCGGCCCCGGCCGCGAGAAGGGTGCCGAGCGTGCGCCGCGTCATCGGCCGCGCGGCCAGCCTTAGGTCGGACATCGTCGTCTCCGTTCTGGTCCAACTGGTACTACCAGTTGGACCAGTGGGGACGTTAACAAGACGTTTCGCGCGCTGCAAGAGCTAGCTGCGGGTCTGGTCCAGGAGCCGGTCGAGGTGCCGGGTCGCCATCACGTCCAGGCTCTCGTCCAGGTCGGCGCCGTAGGTGCGCAGCCCGAGCGCGAGGTGCTCGCGCATGCAGGAGCGGGCCAGCGGCACGTCGTGGCGGACGATCGCGTCCAGGATCTCCGGGTGGTGCGGCACGCCCGGCTGGCCGATCGCGGGATCCGAGTTCGACCGGAGCATCATCTCGAACATCAGCCCGCCGGCGCTGGCCAGCATCACCCGCAGCACCGGGTTGCCGCTGGCGGCCGCGATCGCGTCGTGGAACGCCAGGTCGGCACGGGCCTTGCTGGCCGCGTCCGGCGCGTCGAGGATCCGCTGATTGGCGGCCTCGATCACGGCGATCTCGGCCGGGGTGGCGCGCTGCGCGGCGAGCCCGGCGATCTCCACCTCGACCGGGATCCGCGCCTCGATCAGCTGCCGCACGGTCGGCCGCTCGCCGGGGAACGCCGGGTGGGTGCGGTGCGCGGTCACGAACGACCCACGCCCCGGCTGCACGTCGATCAGCTCCTGCGCCTCCAGCCGGCGCAGCACCTCGCGCACCACGTTGCGGCTGGCGCCGAACCGGGTGGCCAGCTCCCGCTCGGACGGCAGCTTCGCGCCCGCGGCCAGCGTGCCGCCGTGGATGTCGTGCTCCAGCTGCCGGGCGATGCGTTCCGTGAGGAGACCGCGGACCGCGGGCGTGGCAGGGGAGGCGGGGTGCATGGAGGCCAGCTTACGAGACCGTGCACAGCGCGCGGACGGCGCGCGTGACCGCGGCCGCCAGCCCGTCCGGCGGGCCGGGGAACGCGAGCTGGTGCAGGATCAGGCCGTCCAGGAAGTCCATCAGCGCGTCGCACTCCCGCTCCGGGTCGGTCGCGCCACTCGCGCGCAGCAGGCCCGCGGCCCAGGCGCGCAGCTCGCGCGCGGACGACCCGAGCGGGCCCTGCAGGTCGGGGCGCAGCGCGGCCTCGACGAACAGCGCGAACCGGGCGATCGTCACGGTCCGGTCCGGGCCGAGCGCGCGGTGCACGTACCCGGTCAGCACCGCGGCCAGCGCGTCCGCGCCGGTCGGGTGGACCAGCCCGGCGATCGCGGTCCAGGCCGCGCGGTCCCGCTCGGCGAAGCGCGCGGTGACCGCGCCGATCAGCGCGTCCCGGGTCTTGAAGTAGTTCGCGGCGGAACCGGCCGGCAGCGCCGCGGCCGCGTCCACCGCGCGGTGGGTCAGCGCGCGCGTCCCCTGCCGGCCGAGGACGTCGATGGCGGCGTCGAGCAGCTGCTCCTGACGGGTCGGCACCCGGACACAGTAGCGGATCACAACAGGTGTTGTTTAGCAACAACACCTGTTGTACGGTCGGGGCATGACGAACGAGGTGGAGATCATCGGTGGTGGCATCGGCGGGCTGGCGGCCGCGATCGCGCTGCGCCGCACCGGCCGGACGGTCACCGTCCGTGAGCGGGACGCGGCGCTGCCCGCCACCGGCACCGCGCTCGCTCTGTGGCCGGCCGCGCTCCGGGCGCTGGACGCGATCGGCGTCGGCGGCGACGTGCGCCGGGCCGGGGTGCGGCAGCGGTCCGCCGCGTTCCTCCGGCCGGACGGGTCCCGGATCGCCGCGATCGACCTGGAACGGTGGCGCCGCCGCACCGGCGACGACGTCGTCCTGCTCTCCCGCCCGGCCCTGCTCGCCATCCTGCACCGGGCCGCGGCGGAGGCGGGCGCGGAACTGCGGGCCGGTGAGCCGGTGCGCGACGGCGACGTGGACGCGGAACTGGTCGTGGCGGCGGACGGCGTGTTCAGCCGCACCCGCGAGCGGCTGTTCGGGCCGGTCTCCCGGGCCCGGCCGACCGGCGTCACGGCCTGGCGCGGCACGCTCGACGGCCGCCGCACGGACACGGCCGCCGAGGTGTGGGGCCGGGGTGTCAAGTTCGGCGTGACACCGCACGAGGGCGGCCGGACCAACTGGTTCGCGTCCGCGCCCGGCACCTTCCCGCCCGGCGACGAGGTCGCCCGGCTGCGCGGGATGTTCGCGGGCTGGGCGCCCCCGGTCCGTACCGTGCTGGACGCTCTCGACGGCGCCACCGTGCTGCGGCACGAGGTGTTCGTGACACCGGCGCTGCCGTCGTTCACCCGCGGGCGGGTCGCGCTGATCGGCGACGCCGCGCACGCGATGCCGCCCGACCTCGGCCGCGGCGCCTGCGAGGCGCTGATCGACGCGGTCGCGCTGGCCGGTCACGTCCGGTCGGCCGCCGGCGTTCCGGAAGCCCTGCGCCGGTACGACCGGGAGCGCCGTCCGGCCACCCGGCGGCTCGCCCGGATGGCCGGTCTGGCCGCGCGGCTGACCCACGTCCGGCACGCGCTCCCGGTCCGCGACCGCCTGCTGCGCACCGCGATGCTGGCCGGCCCGCCCGGCTAGCGCGTGTCTGATGGACCGCGCCGCAGGCCGTCGGGACTCGTCGAACAAGCCTTAGCGTGTGTGCGGCGTGGCACTGCGGACCGGTGCGTTCCGGTGCTCGGTGGTGGTGAAGCGGCGGCGGTAGGCGTCCGGGGTCAGGCCGGTGTGCCGCCTGATGAGTGTGCGCAGGTTCGTGGTGCTGCCCAGGCCGCTGGCGTGCGCGACCGTGTCCAGGCGCTGCTCACCGGCCTCGAGGAGCCGGCAGGCCAGCGCGACACGCTGACCGGTCAGCCAGGCCAGCGGCGTGGTGCCGAGCTCGGCGCGGAACCGGCGGTGCAGCGTCGCGGGACTGACCGCGGCGCGTGCGGCCAGGTCGGTGACGCCCAGCGGCCGGTCCAGCCGCGCGGTGGCCCAGTCGAGCAGCGGCGCCAGCGACGTGTCCGGCACGGCCGGGACCGGCTGCGGGACGAACTGGCGCTGGCCGCCGTCGCGGTGCGCGGCGAACACCAGCCGGCGGCTGACCGCGTTGGCGACCTCGGCGCCGTGGTCGCGGCGGATCAGATGCAGGCCGAGGTCGAGCGCGGCCGCGCTGCCGGCGGCGGTGAGCACGTCGCCGTCGTCGACGAACAGCACGTCCGGCCGCAGCAGCACGCGCGGGTGGCGACCGGCGAACAGCTCGGTCCAGCGCCAGTGCGTGGTCGCCCGGCGGCCGTCCAGCACGCCGGCCGCGGCCAGCGTGAACGCGCCGGTGCAGAAGCTGACCAGCCGGGCCCCGCGGCCGGCGGCCCGGCGGACGACGTCGAGCACGGCCGGCGCCGGCGGTACGTACGGGTCCGGCCGGTTCGGGACGATGAGCGTGTCCGCCCGGTCCGCGGCCGCCGGCCCGGGTACGTCGGTGAGGGTGAACATCCCGGCGTGCATGCGGGTCGACGGCGTGGCGGCGCAGAGCGTGAAGTCGTACCAGCGGCGGTCGATCTCCGGCCGGCGCAGCCCGAACAGCTCGGTGGCCACGCCCATCTCGAACGGGTTCGAGCCGTCCTCGACGAGCATCACCACCCGATGCGGCTGCGAGGATTCTTGCGACATGCGCGATTTCTAGCACTCACGGCGGCCGTCCGGCATCGGCCACGATGACCGGCATGATGACCGAACCGGTGGAACTGTCCGCGGCCCTGGCCACCTTCGAGGCGCTGTGGAGCCCGCGCATCGTCACCCGCGTCAACGACTACGACGTCCGCGTGGCCAAGGTCGCCGGTGAGCACGTCTGGCACCGCCACGACGACACCGACGAGTTCTTCCTCGTGCTGTCCGGCGAGCTGACCATCGAGCTGCGTGACCGCGCGGTCGTCCTGCCGCGGGGCGCGGTCTTCGTCGTCCCGCGCGGCACCGACCACAAGCCGTCCTCCGCGGCCGGTGCCGAGATCCTGATGTTCGAGCCCACCGGCACCTCCACGGTCGGCGACCAGCACGACCCGGTCCCGGGCCACGTCGACGTCACCACCGGTCACGACCTGCGGGGTCACGCCTGACGGGCGGCGGGCTCCCGCCGTCACGGGACCCCGTCGATCAGCGTGGACGGTCTCGCGGGCGTGTCGTGCGCGCGCAGCCCGGCGAGGATCAGCGGGAACGTGTCCCGGTGGGCGTCGCGGCCGAGGAGCACGTCGAGATGGCCGTAGCCGGGCAGGACGTGCAGTGTGTGGCGGCCGGGTGCGTGGCGCTCCAGGTACGCGTGCGTGCGGCGCTGGCTGTCCGGCAGGAAGCAGCGGTTGTGCGCGCCGGCCAGCAGCGTGACCCGCGCGTCCGTGCGCGGTGCCGCCGCCGCGTGGTCCGGTGGCAGGCCGTCCAGTGCGGAGACGAGGTGGCCGGCCCGCACGGACGCGGCCATCTGCCGGAAGAAGCTGATCGGGACCGGGCCGAACTCGTGCGGGATGAACTCGTCGTGCATCTCCGGCGTCAGGTTCTCGTGGCGCCACAGTGCCGGGAAGCCGCTGCCGTACGTGCAGCTGACCAGCTTGCACACGGTGTTGTCGCACTCGTGGTGCACCGCCCGGACCAGCGCGGTGATCACCCGGGGCGTCAGGTCGCGCGGCGGGTTCCGGCCCCAGGACGGGTCGAGGTGCGTGAGGAGCCGGGACATCAGCGGCACGCCGGCCCGCAGCTTCACCCGCGACCACGCCGGCACCACCGGGTGCAGCGACACCGCGTTGCTGACCACGGTGTCCACCTGCGGCAGCAGCCCGGCGCAGAGCGCCATCATGAACGTGACCGACCCCTGGCAGTGGACGACCGCGGAGAGCCGCTCCGCGCCGGTCTCGGCCAGCACCGTGCGCACGGCCGCCGGGTGGTCGTGGAGCGCGGCCTCGTCCAGCGTCCACGGCCGGGGTGGCAGGTCGATGCTGGCCCGCCAGTCCAGCAGCCACACGTCCCAGCCGGCCTCGGTCAGCGGCCCGGTCAGCTGGTGGAAGATCGTGCTGCGTACGCCGGCGCCGTGTGCCAGCAGTACCGGTCCGAGCGCGGGCTCCCGCGCGCCGCGCACGTTGGTCAGTTTCAGCGGTGTGCCGTCGTCGGCACGGAACTGTACGACACGTGACATGGTGACTCCCCCCGTAATTCCGCCCGTAGGGTAGCGGCGCCGTGCAACGATGCATGCGAATCAGTCGATCGGCACTCATTACGGGGGTTGTGATGCCGAACGCTCATGAGCACGTGGACGTCGTCGTGGTCGGGTCCGGGTTCGGGGGGTCGGTGGCCGCCTACCGGTTCGCCGAGGCCGGGCTGCGGACCGTGCTGCTGGAGCGGGGCCGGGCGTACGCGCCGGGAGACTTTCCGCGCGCGCCGGCCGACATGGCGCGCAACCTGTGGGATCCGGGCGCGGGCCTGCACGGCATGTTCGACGTCTGGTCGTTCGAGGGCATCGACGCGATCGTGTCCAGCGGGCTCGGCGGTGGCTCGCTGATCTACGCGAACGTGCTGCTGCGCAAGGACGAGGCCTGGTTCGTCCGGGACCAGGCACTGCCCGGCGGCGGCGTCGAGGACTGGCCGCTGACCCGCGCGGACCTGGACCCGCACTACGACCGCGTGGAACGGATGATCGGCCCGGTGCCGTACCCCATAGATCATCGGCCCTTCGACCGTACGGCGAAGACGCGCGCGATGATGGAGACGGCTCGCCGGCTCGGGCTCGACCTGCGGCTGCCACCGCTGGCGGTCAGCTTCGCGTCCCGGCCCGGTGGCGTGCCCGGCCCCGGCCAGGCGATCGACGACCACCCGGCCTACCGGAACCTGCACGGCGTGCCGCGGCTGACCTGCCGGCTGTGCGGCGAGTGCGACATCGGCTGCAACGACGGCGCGAAGAACTCACTCGACCACACCTACCTGTCGGCCGCGAAGGAGCAGGGAGCGGATCTGCGGGTACGGCACGAGGTGCGCACCGTCGCGGCCCGCGAGCGGGGTGGCTACCAGGTGCGGTACGTGATCCACGACGACTCGCCACCGGACCGCCTGCCGGTGCGCGTGCTCACCTGTGACCGGCTGGTGCTCGCGGCCGGCGCGCTCGGCACGACCTGGCTGCTGCTGCGCGACCGTGACCGGTTGCCCGGGATCAGCGCCGCGCTCGGCACCCGGTTCAGCGGCAACGGCGACCTGCTCGGCTTCGTGCTGCGCGCGGTCACGCCGGACGGCCGTCCCCGCCCGCTGCGCGGCTCGCACGGCCCGGTGATCACCAGCGCGGTGCGCGTGCCCGACCGGGCCGACGGCGGCACCGGGCGCGGTCACTACGTGGAGGACGCCGGATATCCCGGCTTCCTGGACTGGCTGGTGGAGGCGACGCAGTGGCACGGCCTGACCCGGCGGGCGCTGCTGTTCGCGCTGTCCCGTGCGCAGAACCGGCTGACCGGTGGCGGCCGGACCGCGATCGCCGCGGAGCTGGCCGCGCTGTTCGGCGGCACCGAGCTGTCCGAGACGTCGCTGCCGCTGCTCGGCATGGGCCGGGACGTCCCGGACGGCCGGCTGGGCCTGCGCCGCGGCCGGCTCGCCGTGGACTGGAGCCCGGACGGGTCCCGGGCCTACTTCGAGGACGTGCGGGCCACCATGCGCGAGATCGCGACCGCGCTCGGCGGCGAGTTCCAGGACAACCCGCTCGGCGCGACGCGGCAGGTCGTCACCGTGCACCCGCTCGGCGGCGCACCGATGGCGCGCCGGCCGGACCGGGGCGTCACGGATCCGTACGGCGAGGTGTTCGGTCTTCCGGGTCTGTACGTCGCGGACGGCGCCGCGCTGCCCGGCCCGGTCGGCACGAACCCGGCGCTGACCATCGCCGCGCATGCGGACCGGCTCGCCGACCGCGCGCTGGGCACGCCGCTGCGCCGGCCGCGGTTCGTCCGCGCGCCGCCGACCCGGCTGTCGTTCACCGAGGAGATGACCGGGTTCTGCGCGGTCCGGCTGACCGTCGAGATCGACGACGTGTTCCGGTTCGTCGCCGACCCGGACCACGAGGCGCGGGTGACCGGGACGATCGACCATCCGCTGCTCGGCCGGCACGACGTCACCGGCGGCACGTTCCGGCTGTTCCCGGACGAGGGCGGGCAGACCCGGCACCTGCGGTACCGGTTGCCGTTCGGCACGCTGTGCCTGGTCGGCCGCAAGGACGTGCGCGACGATCCCGGCCTCGACCTGTGGCCGGACACGACCACGCTGTACGCGCGCGTCGTCGGCCGGCCGGACGGGGAGCTGATCGACGAGGGCGAGCTCCGGATCGGCCGCGCCGCGTTCCTGGAGCAGCTGGGCACGATCCGGGTGACCGGCCCGCGCCGGGCCGCCGCGCTCGCCGCGTTCGGCCGCCTCTTCGCCGGCACGCTCTGGGACGTCTACGCCGGTCAGGCCGTGTGAGCCGGCGGTACGCCGCGGTGGTGAACCGGGCGCGAAGCGGGAGATCGGGCTCGGCCGCCCCGCGCCCGGAGTAACGGCATGCCGTCCGGCACGCCAGCCGTATCGGCGGCCGGCCGGCGCTGCTGAGCCTTCTCGCGGTGGCACTCAGCACAGCGCGGGCCGCGCGTGTCGCTTTTCGGCCAGCCCGTCGTTTCACGGATCGTCGGCTGACCGTCACGGGGTTTCTGTCGGTCTCGCGCCGCCGGCGACGGCCGGTCCGCGTCGCCGGTACCCGCGGGTCAGTCCAGGGTGCCGCTGCGGTGGTGGTGGCGGCAGAGCACCTGGTAGCGGACCTCCGCGTGCGCGGCGGTGTCGCCGATCACCACCTGTTCGCCGGCGCGGACGATCTGGCCGTCGACGATCCGGGCGTTCAGGTGGCCGCGGCGGCCGCACCAGCAGAGCACCTCGACCTGCAGCCGGTGCACCTCGTCGGCCAGCTCGAACAGCCGCTGCGACGCCGGGAACAGCCGCGAACGGAAGTCGCTGGCCAGGCCGAACGCGAACACGTCCACGCCGGCCCGGTCCACCAGGTCGGCGAGCTGCTCGATGTGGTCCACCGTGTAGAAGCAGGCCTCGTCGCAGATCAGGTAGTCGACCTTGCCGTACGCGAGGTCCCACAGGTTCAGGTCGTCGGTGACCTCGATCGCGTCCTGCGCCAGGCCGATCCGGGTGGTGACCTTCGGGCCGAGCGAGCGGTCGTTGCGGGTCAGCACCAGCCCGCGGCGCCCCTGCCGGCCGTGGTTGTGGTGCATCTGCAGCGCGAGCGTCGACTTGCCGCAGTCCATCGGCCCCCAGTAGAACGTCAGCCGGGCACCGGGCCCGTTGCCGCCGAGCCCCGGCAGAGGGGAGTGGGTGGTCGCGAGCGCGGAGTCGTTCTTCACGGCCGGTGAGCATAGCCGGTGACGGGTGGCCCGCCCCGCGACAGACGCACGGGTGCGACCCGGCTCGCCCCGCCACCGGACGCGCCACCCGCCGCGCCGTCGGCGAACCGGACCCGATTGGGCGCCTTTGCCCGAATTTCCCGCCCCGGATCGGCGGGGCGTGTCGGTGATCACCCCGCACCGCCGGAGGGCTCCCTTCCCGGCGGTACGGCGGCGGCGCGCGGTTCCCCGGCCGCCGTCGGGTGCCGGGGAACCACGTGCCGTCAGGCGACCGGCGAGGCCACCTCGGCCCGGTGGTTGCGGATGATCTCCGCGTACCGGTGGCCGCTGTTCTTGATCGTGCGGACCTGGGTGTCGTAGTCGACGTGGACCAGGCCGAAGCGCTTGTCGTAGCCGTACGCCCACTCGAAGTTGTCCAGCAGCGACCACGCGAAGTAGCCGGCCAGCGGCGCGCCCTGGGCGACCGCGGACGCGCACGCGGCCAGGTGGTCCTCCAGGTACGCGGTGCGCTGCTTGTCCTCGACCGTGCCGTCCGGGCCCGGCGCGTCCGCCCAGGCCGACCCGTTCTCGGTCACGTAGATCTTCCGGGCGCCGTACTCGTGCGTGACGCGCAGCAGCAGCTGTTCCAGGCCGGCCGCGTGGACCTCCCAGCCCATCGCGGTCTCCAGCGCGCCCTCGACCGGCACCTGGCGGCCGTGCGGCGCGGGCGCCTCGGGTGCGTCCGCGATCAGCTGCCGGAAGTAGTAGTTGAGCCCGAAGAACTCCGTCGGTGCCGCGATCGCCTCGAGGTCGCCGTCCCGCACCGGCGGCGCGATGCCGTACGTGGCGATCATGTCGGCCGGGTAGCCGCGGCCGAAGACCGGGTCCAGCCACCAGCGGTTGGTGTGCCCGTCCGCGCGCCGGGCCGCGGCCACGTCCGCCGGCCGGTCGCTGGCCGGCTCGATCGGGCTGAGGTTGAGCACGATGCCGACGTCGGCCGGCCGCGGGGAGTGCGCGCGGACCGCGGCCATGCCGAGCCCGTGCGCGAGCAGCAGGTGGTGGCTGGCCGGAACCGCGCGCGCGAGCGACGTCTCGCCGGGCGCCATCGTGCCGTCGAGGTGCCCGATCCACGCGCTGCACAGCGGCTCGTTCATGGTCATCCAGTTGGTGACCCGGTCACCGAGCCGGGCCGCGACCACGGCCGCGTAGTCGGCGAACGCGTACGCGGTGTCCCGCTCCGGCCAGCCGCCGAGGTCCTGCAGCGCCTGCGGCAGGTCCCAGTGGTAGAGCGTGGCGAACGGTGTGACGCCGGCCGCGAGCAACCGGTCGACGAGCCGGTCGTAGAAGTCGAGACCGGCCGCGTTGACCTGCCCGCGCCCGTCCGGGACGATCCGCGGCCAGGCGATCGAGAAGCGGTAGGCGTCCAGCCCGAGGCGCTTCATCAGCGCCACGTCCTCCGGCACGCGGTGGTAGTGGTCGGCGGCGACGTCGCCGGTGTCGCCGTTGTCGATCGCGCCGGGCACGCGGCAGAACGTGTCCCAGATCGACGGCTTGCGGCCGTCCGCGGACACGGCCCCCTCGATCTGGTAGGCCGACGTGGCGGCCCCCCAGACGAAGGCCGGGGGAAGGGCGGCGAACTCGCGCACTGAGGCTCCTCCGATGGTGATCTTTCAGCACTTAATTTACGACGTTATTAAACCAGGACCGCGGCCGGACTCAAGAGCCTTCACGGCTTGGTTCATGCTGTAGCCCGCGCGCATGCGGCATGCTGGACGCGCCCCTCACGACGAAGGAAGATGCCCGGCCATGGACCCGAAACGGACGACGGTGCGCGACGTCCGCCGCGCCAACCGCTCCGTGCTGCTGAGCACCCTCTACCGCAGCGGGCCGGTCTCCCGGCACGAGCTCGCCCAGGCCACCGCGCTCAGTCAGGCCAGCGTCAGCAACCTGATCGGCGAGATGGTCGCGGAAGGCCTGGTCGAGGAGGCCGGCTCGGTCGACTCCGACGGCGGCCGCCCACGCATCCTGCTGCGCGTCGCGCCCGGCTTCGGCCACGTCATCGGCGCGGACGTCGGCGAGACCCGGGTGCAGGTGGAGCTGTTCGACCTGGCGATGACGCCGCTGGCCAAGGCCGAGTTCCCGATCCCGTCCACCCGTCCCGCACCGGCCGACGTGCTCGGGTACCTGCGCGACGGGCTCGCCTCGGTGACCGCGCAGTCCGGCACGGACCCGGCCGCGGTGCTCGGATTCGGCGTGGCGGTCTCCGGCGTGGTCGACGGCGACGCCGTGGTGCACGCGCAGACGCTCGGCTGGGACGGCGTGCCGCTCGGCGCGATGCTGCGCGAGATCACCGACATCCCGGTGCTGGTCGACAACGGAGCCAAGACGCTCGGCCAGGCCGAGATGTGGTTCGGCGCCGGCCGCGGCGCCCGGCACGCGGTGGTCGCCATGGTCGGCACCGGCGTCGGCGCCGCCGTGATCGCGGACGGCGCGTCGTACCGGGGCGCGCACTCCAGCGCGGGGGAGTGGGGGCACACCCCGATCGTCTACGGTGGGCGCGACTGCCGCTGCGGTTCGCGGGGCTGCCTGGAGGCCTACGTCGGCGCGGAGAGCGTGCTGGACCGGTACCGGATCGCGAACCGGGGCAAGCGCGCGCCCGGCGCCGACGAGGAGTCCGCGCTCGCCGCCGTGATCGCCGCACACGGCACCAGGGCCGGCGCGCAGGTGCTCGCGGACACCGCCGGCTACCTCGGCGCCGGCCTCGCCACCCTGGTCAACCTCTTCAACCCGGAGCGGATCGTGCTCGGCGGCTGGGCCGGTCTCGCGCTCGGCCAGGCCCTGTTGCCGCAGATCCGCGAGGCCACCGCGCGGCACGCGCTGCGCCGGCCGTTCGAACAGGTCACCATCGACCTCTGCGAGCTCGGCCCGGACGCGGTCGCGATGGGCGCGGCCACGCTGCCGGTGGCCCGCCTGATCGCCGACGGCGGGGCCCGCGGCACCGCGGCCACCGGCGCCCCCACCGCCGCCACACGTTCGGTCACCCGGCGCCGCCGCTGATCCGGCCGAGGGCGCGGTGGGCACGGCCCCCCGTGGTGACCGGGGATGGCATATAAAGGCGGGGTTCATCCTCCCATCGTCGAATGAGGACATCCGTGCGCCGAAGAACATCCGCGGGAGCGCTCGCGGTCGCGCTGCTCGCCTCCGCCGTCGGCACCGTGCTCGCACCGGCCGCCGGCGCGGCCGAGCCGATCAAACTGCCGCGGGCGAACCTCACGCCGTACGTCGATCCGTTCATCGGCACCGGGTTCAGCTCCGTGGCGCACCCGGTGCCCGGCGGCCGGGCCGGCAACACGCTGCCCGGCCCGGTGCTGCCGTTCGGCATGGTGCAGTTGAGCCCGGACAGCCCGACGGCGTCGCCGTCCGGTTACCGTCACGACGACGTGCACATCAGCCAGTTCAGCCTCACGCACCTCAACGGGGCCGGCTGCGCCAACAGTCAGGACATCGGCATCCTGCCGCTGGTCGGCGACCTCACCGGATCACCGGGTACGACCTGGACGTCGTACCGGGCGACGCGCGTGCCGGCCAAGGAGAGCGCGGAACCGGGGTATTACCAGACCACGCTGCGCAACGCGGACGCGACCGAGACCGTCGTCGAGACGACCGCCACCGAGCGGACCGCGGCGATGCGGATGAGGTTCCCGCGGACGACGGCGGCGCGGGTCCTGCTGAACAGCAGCCGGAGCGCCACCGGTAACCGGGACGGCGCGATCTCGATCAGCGGCAACACGGTCACCGGCACGGTAACCGGCGGCGGCTTCTGCGAGGAGCAGGAACCGCCGAACGAGAACAATCCGACCGTGTCGTCGGAGACCTACAAGATCTTCTACCGGATCGAGTTCGACCGGGCGCCGAGCTCGGTCGGCACCTGGCACTACAAAACGGTGTCGCCGGGCGTGGCGTCCGTGAGCGGTGTCCGGACCGGCGGCTACCTGACCTTCGACACCCGGGACAACGACACCGTGGAGATGCGGGTCGGCATCTCGTTCGTGGACCCGGCCGGCGCGGCGGGCAACCTCACCGGGGAGAGCGCGAACCGCACGTTCTCGCAACTGCGCACCGCCGCCCACGACCGGTGGAACGACGTGCTGAACCGGATCCGGGTCGGCGGTGGCACCCCGGACGACCTGACGACGTTCTACACGGCCCTCTACCACGTGATGGTCAACCCCAACCTGGCCAGCGACCGGGACGGCCGGTACCGCGGCTACGACGACCTGGTCCACACGGCGACGCACCCGGTCTACCAGAACTTCTCCGGCTGGGACATCTACCGCTCCTGGGCCTCGCTGATCGCGATGGTCGCACCGAACGAGGCCGGCGACATGGCGAAGTCGCTGGTGCTCGCCGGCCAGCAGGGCGGACTGCTGCCGAAGTGGGGACACGCTCACAACGAGAACTACGTGATGCCCGGTGACCCGGGACCGATCGTGGTCGCGGCGTTGCGCGCGTTCGGCGTGCGGAACTTCGACACGGCCGCCGCGCTGGACCTGATGGACCGCAACGCGAACGGCGATCTCATGCAGGGCAAACCGATCCGCGGGGACCAGGCCGACTACGTGGCGCGGCGGTACGTGCCGGGCAACGCCGCCACGTCGCTGGAGTACTCCGCGTCCGACTTCGCCGTCGCGCAGTACGCCCGCTCGCTCGGCGACACCGCGCGCTACGACCGGTACATCGAGCGCGCGCAGTGGTGGCGCAACGTCTACAACCCGGTCTCCGGCTACCTGCAGGCGCGCAACGCGGACGGCACCTGGGCCGCGCGGCTCGATCCGGCCTTCGGCGCCCCGGGGAACGGCTACGCGGAGGGCAACGCCTCGCAGTACACCTGGATGGTGCCGTACGACTACCGCGGGCTGATCGCGCTGATGGGCGGCCCGCAGACCGCGGTGCAGCGGCTCGACCACCACTTCACGCAGCTCAACGGCGGCCTGTCCGCGCCGTACTTCTACATGGGCAACGAGCCCGAGCACGGTACGCCGTGGATCTACCACTACGCCGGTGTGCCCGCGCGGACCAGCGCGGTCGTGCGGCGGGTGATGACCGAGACGTTCAACTCGAGCCCCGGCGGCCTGCCCGGCAACGACGATCTCGGTTCCACGTCCGCCTGGTACGTCTGGGCCGCGCTCGGCATGTACCCGGTCACGCCCGGCAGCGACGTCCTCGCGCTGCACGGCCCGCTCTTCCCGCGGATCGTCATCAGCCGGGCGAGCGGCGACCTGGAGATCAGTGCACCGGGCGCGGGCCGGGCCAACCCGTACGTGCAGGGCGTCACGCTCCAGGACGCCGCCGTCACGCGGTCGTGGCTGCGGTACTCCGACCTGTTCGCGGAGATCGGCATCGGCGCGGGCAGGAGCCTGACGTACACCATGGGCGCGAGCCCGTCGGCCTGGGGAACGAACCCGGCCGACGTGCCGCCGTCGGTCGAGGACGGCGCCGCCCCGGTGCCGCCCGCACCCGACCTCGGGCCGAACCTGGCTGCCGGCCGGCCCGCGACCGGGGCCGCCGTCTGCGCGGCCGGTGAGGAGCCGGCCCGCGCGTTCGACGGCGACCTCGGCACCAAGTGGTGCGCGAAGGGCACGGTCGACCCGACGCTGCGGGTCGACCTCGGTGGCACCCGGGACGTGACCGGGTTCGTGCTCAAGAACGCCGGGCTCGGCGGCGAGGCGACCGACCTGAACACCCGCGGGTACACGATCGCCACCTCGGTCGACGGCATCACCTGGACCACCGCGGTGAGCGCGTCCGGGATGCGCGACAGCCGCACGTACCACCCGGTCACCGCGGTCCCGGCCCGGCACGTCCGGCTCACCGTCACCGAGGCCGGCCACGACGACGCCGCCCGGATCCCGGAGTTCGAGGTGTACGGCCCGGTGGGTTAGGCGGCGGTCGCCGGCGACGTGGGTGCGGGACGGCGCAGTCCGTCGACGAAGACCGCCACGATGCGATGGTGGTAGTCCGGGTCGCGGCCGGGGACGGGACGGCACAGCTGCGTGATCGCGTGCAGCACGTCCTCGGCCGCGACGTCGTCCCGGATCGACCCGTCCGCCCGTCCCGCGTCGAGCAGGACCGTGAGCGCGGGTCCGAGCCGCGCCACGAAGTAACCGGGCAGCCCGGCGAACGCCGCGTCGCCGGAGTGCAGCGCGGACGCGAGGCCGCGCTTGGTCGCGAGCAGCTCGGCGAACCGCCGTACCCACCGGTCCAGTGCCTCCGCCGGTGGGTACGCGGCGCACAGGTGCGGCCCGGCGTCCGCGACCGCGTCGATGCCGGTCTCCACCACGGCCTTGACCAGGTCGGCGCGCTGTGGGAAGTGCCGGTAGAGCGTGCCGACGCCGACGCCGGCCAGGTCGGTGATCTCCTTGGCCGGCGCGTCCACGCCCGAGGTGGCGAAGACCGTGCGCGCGGCCTCCAGGAGCGCGTCCACGTTGCGCCGGGCGTCCGCGCGCCGGCGGCGGGGTTCATCGGTCATGGCCGTCACCTCTCTTGCGTAACCGGAAAAGCTTTCCGTATAGTTCCGGAAAAGCTTTCCGCTTATCGTATCCGCAGGGAGAGAACATGAGGTACCGCACCCTCGGCCGGACCGGCATCCGGGTCAGTCCGTACGGTCTCGGCGGGCTGATGCTGGCCACGGCCATGGGCAACACGCCGGAGCAGTCGGCCGGTCTGATCCACCGCGCGCTGGACGCCGGCATCAACCTGATCGACACCTCCGACGCGTACGGCGACTCGGAGGAGGTCATCGGCGCGGCGCTGCACGGGCGGCGGGACGACGTCGTGCTCGCCACCAAGTTCGGCCGCCCGGCCGGTGACGACCCCAACCGCCGGGGTACGTCGCGCCGCTGGATCGTCACCGCGGTGGAGAACTCGCTGCGCCGGCTGCGTACCGACCGCATCGACCTGTACCAGATCCACTACCCGGACCCGGCCACCGACGTCGAGGAGACGCTGTCCGCGCTCACCGACCTGATCCGGGACGGCAAGGTGCGCGCGATCGGCGCGTCGCACACGCCCGTGTCCGACATCGTGGAGGCGCAGTGGGTGGCTGAGCGCCGCGGCCTGGCCCGGTTCCACACCGAGCAGCCGGTCTACTCGATCCTCAACCGCGGCATCGAGCGTGAGCTGCTGCCGGTCGTCCAGCGCTTCGGCATGGGCACGCTGGTCTGGGGCCCGCTCGGCCAGGGTCTGCTGACCGGCCGGGTGCGCGGCGCCGGCGGTGATCTCCGGCGGGCGGGGATGCTGCGGCACCTCGGCGACGAGCGCCGGATCGACGTGGCGGCGGAACTGCTCCCGCTCGCGGCCGAGGCCGGACTGCCGATGACGCACCTCGCGATGGCGTTCGCGATCGCGCATCCGGGCGTGACCAGCGCGCTGATCGGGGTCCGCACCGCGCGGCACCTCGACGACCTGATCGCGGGCCTGGACGTGCGGCTCACCGACGACGTCCTCGACCGGATCGACGCGATCGTCCCGCCCGGCACCGACGTCGGCACGCTCGACCAGGCCCTCGTGCCGCCCGCGCTGACCGTCCCCGGGCTGCGCCGTCGCCCGGCCGTCGCCCGCGCCGCCGCCTAGGCGCCGTCCCGGCACCGGGGGCCGGCGCTCGGGAGGCCCGTCCGCGCCGCGGGCGGGCGAGGCTCAGACGATCGCCGGGCGGGGCTTGCGGATCAGGAGCTTGGCGGCCTGGCCGACGACGAATCGGCGTACCCCGTGGTTGAAGGGGTTGGACGGGACGAAGCCCTCGCCCTTGACGTGCGCGATCAGCTGGTGGGCGCGGATGGTGGGGCGCATCGTGCGCTCCCACGCGCGCAGCGCGCGGGGCAGCGGCAGGCCGGCGGTGAGCGCGTCACCGAGCGCGGCCGCGCCCATCATGCCGGTGCTGGCGCCCATGCCGGAGTAGAGCGTGAGACACCAGGCGGCGTCGCCGAGCAGCACCACCCGGCCCCGGTGCCAGTGCGGCATGCGGACCTGCCGCACCGAGTCGAAGAGCCGTTCCGGCGCGTGGGCCAGCCGGTTCAGCACCCACGGCACCGGCTCGCCCATGCCGGCGTAGCGGGCGGCCAGCGCCTCGGCCGGATCGCGCCGCTGCTCCGCGTCGACGTCGCGGGCCCGGTAGGCGAACAGCGCGGTCGGCGGGCGGTCCCGGTACGGGAAGACCCACAGCGCGCGGCCGGGCTCGACCAGCGCGAGCTGGTCCGAGCCGGAGTAGCCGGGCACCGGCGCGTCCAGCGCGAACGTGCAGATCATGGAGCGGGCCGGGCGCAGGAATCGCTCGTCCGGGCCGAACGCGAGCCGGCGCACGGTGGAACGCAGCCCGTCCGCGCCGACCACCAGGTCGAAGCGCTCCTCGCCGCGGCCGAGGTCGGCCCAGGCCGCGTCGCCGGTCTGCCGGAGGGAGAGCGGCCCGGTGCCGAACCGGATCTCGGTGTCGGGCGCGAGCCCGTCCCAGAGCGCGGCCTCCACGTCGCCGCGCATGGTGCCCTCGGGCTGGCCGGGCTGGTCGAGGAAGCCTATGCTGCGCCGTCGTTCACCGCCGGCGTCGACCGCCCAGGTCCGGTGGTCGGTGGGGGTGCGCAGGTGCATGCGGTCGAGGACGCCGAGCCGGTCCGCGGCCTTCTTGCCCGCGGGGAACAGGCCGACGAAGTATCCGCCGGTGCGCCGTGCGGGTGCCCGCTCCACGATCACCGGCGTCCAGCCGGCCCGGGACAGGGCGATCGCCGCGGCCATTCCGGAGACGCCGAGACCCACCACAAGTGCTCTCACGGTCGCCAGTCAAGCGGAGCATCGGGCCAGATCCAAATCATAACGTTTCGATCGCGACGATCAGTGATCACGGGTGATGCGTGGCGGAACGTCCCAATTCCGAGAGAGCGTTCTCTCGCACTTTCTACAAGGCTTGAAGTTAGGCGTGGTTCGTTACCCGGCCGTTATTGACGTGGCCCAGCTCACTCCGGTTGACTCCCCCCACGGAACCGCTTCCGCAACCGGTTCCGAACGTGTCGTCAACCGCGCCGACACGGCTCGAGGAGGTGGGTGGATTGACGATCACCATCGCGGACGTGGCCGCGGCGGCGGGCGTCAGCAAGACCACCGTCTCCCGGGTGCTCAACGGCAAGGACGACCTCGACGCGCAGACCGCGGACCGGGTCCGGCGGGTGATCGCCGAGCTCGGTTACGTGCCCAGCGCCCGCGCGGTCGGTCTGGCACGCGGCCGGACCCGGATCGTCGGCATGCTCGTACCGTCGCTGACCTGGCCCTGGATGGGCGAGGTGCTGCAGGGCGCGGTCGACGCGATGGAGGCGGCCGGCTACGGCCTGCTGCTGTTCACGGTCAACCGCGGCGAGGACTCGATGCGTCAGTTCGCGCAGCAGGTCTCCGCCCGCGCGTTCGACGGCCTGCTGGTCGTCGAGCCGGACGGCCAGACCGGTTACATCGCGGAGCTCTACGCGGGCGGGCTGCCGGTTGTGCTGATCGACGACCGGGCCGCGCGCCGGCCGATGTTCCCGTCCGTCGGCACCACCAACCGGTCGGGCGCCCGCTCGGCCGGCGAACACCTGATCGCGCTGGGCCGGCACCGGCCGCTCGTGATCACCGGAAAGGTCACGTTCGGCTGCACGCGCGAGCGGGTGGCCGGATTCGCCGACGCCTACGCGCAGGCCGGGCTGCCGATCGACCCGGCGCTGGTCTTCGAGGGCGACTTCTCCTACCGGTGCGGCCGGGAGGCCGTGCTGCGCAGCGCCGGCACCGGGTTCGACGCCGTGTTCGCGCACAACGACCTGTCCGCCACCGGCGCGATGCAGGCCGTTGTCGAGTCCGGCCGGACCGTACCCGGTGATGTGGCGGTCGTCGGCTTCGACGACCTTCCGCTCGCCGCGCACGCGCAACCGCCACTGAGCACCGTGCGCCAGCCGCTGCGGGAGATGGGCGACGCGGCCGCCCGCCTGCTGCTGGCGCACTTCGCGGGCGCACCGCTGCCCGCGAACCCCGTGACCATCCCGACCACCTTCGTCACCCGCGAGTCCACCACCGGCCGATAAATCACCACAAAACAGGATCCAGCCGCGACGGTACGTACGCCGTGGCGCGATCCCGCACGCCCCGGCACCGGGCACCACACCTCAGAAGACAGGGAGCAGGACCGCATGAGTCCCACCAGGAGAACCGTCGCCATGGCGCTCGCCGGCGTGCTGGCGGCCGCCGCGCTCGGCGCCTGCGGCGAGAGCCCGAACGCGAACCGCAGCAACGGCGAGGCCGCGACCGTGCTCAACATCGGCATGCCGAACGGCCCGCAGACCGAGAACCACAACCCGTTCCTGGAGTCGTCCTCCGCCTCCATCCTCGGTTACCGCTGGCAGATCTACGAGCCGCTCGCGCTGGCGAACGTGATCCGGCCGGCCGACAAGCCGAAGCCGTGGCTGGCGCAGGAGTACAGCTGGAGCGCGGACCTCAAGACGCTGACCGTCACCGCGCGCGAGGGTGCGAAGTGGTCGGACGGCACCGCGTTCTCGGCCGAGGACATCGCGTTCACCTACGACCTGATCGGCAAGACGCCGGCGATCAACCGGTTCGCGCTGCCGATCGTCTCCGCGACCGCGACCGGTAACCAGGCGTCGATCGTGTTCGAGCGGCCGCAGTTCGTCAACGAGGCCCGGATCCTGCGCGACATCGCGATCGTGCCGAAGCACCTGTGGTCGCAGATCGCGGACCCGTCCACCGACATCATCAAGAACCCGGTCGGCACCGGGCCGTACACGCTGAAGACGTTCACGCCGCAGACCACCACGCTGTCCGTCCGCACCGAGGGCTACTGGCAGCAGCTGCCGCAGGTCAAGGAGCTGCGGTACACGTCGTACAACGACAACAACGCGCAGACCACCGCGCTGGCGAACGGTGAGTCGGAGTGGAGCTTCGTCTTCATCCCGAACTACCAGACGGTCTACATCGACAAGGACCCGGAGAACAACAAGATCTTCCCGGCCCCGGTCATCGGCATCCACGGCCTCTACATCAACACCACGGTCAAGCCGTTCGACGACCCGGTGCTGCGCCGCGCGATGAACATGGTGATCAACCGGAACGACATCTTCGTGCAGGCCGCGGCCGGCTACTTCCACCCGGAGATCACCTCGGTGACCGGCATCCCGACGCCGGCCGGTGACCCCTACATCGCGCCGGAGTACAAGGGCCAGACGCACAAGGTCGACGTCGAGGGCGCGAAGGCGCTGCTGACCGGCGCCGGCTACACGCTCGACGGCACCACGCTGAAGGACAGGAGCGGCAAGCCGGTCAAGATCAAGCTGACCGACCCGGCGCCGTGGTCCGACTACATCACCAGCCTGGAGATCGTGAAGGACAACCTCTCGCAGATCGGCATCGAGGCCACGCTGGACAAGGCCACCCAGGACGCCTGGCAGAAGTCGATCGAGGAGGGCACGTTCGAGGCCTCGTTCCGCTGGACCAACGGCGGCGCGACCCCGTACGACATGTACCAGACGATCATGGACGGCAAGCTGCTCAAGCCGATCGGCGAGGCCGCTCAGAACGGCAACTTCGGCCGCTTCGACAACGCGGAGGCCACGGCCGCGCTGGAGGCGTACGCGAACGCCACCGACGACGCGGCCCGCACCACCGCGATGAACACGCTGCAGAAGATCTTCGTCGAGCAGATGCCGATGATCCCGGTCGGCGCGGACAACGCCGGCGGCGCCTACAACGTGAAGAACTGGGTCGGCTGGCCGTCCGCCGAGGACCCGTACGCCCCGGCACAGCCCACGCAGCCCAACGCGGTCGACGTGATCCTGCGCCTCAAGCCGGCCGGCGCCTGATCCTCTCCCCGGCTGCCGCCCCGGCCCCCGCCCCCGCGGCGGGCCGCAGGCCAGCTCCGTTCCCGCCGGTCCTCCCCGGGTGTGCCACCGCCGCCCGGGGAGGACCGCACCCCCTGTCTCGAGGAGCCCGGCATGACGCCGAGTGACGACACGGCGGTCCTCTCCGCCGACGGACTGACCAAACACTTCCCGGTACGACGAGGCCTCGCCGACCTGCTCGCCCGCAGGTCCCGCGTGGTGCACGCGGTGGACGACGTGACGCTCACGCTGCGCCGCGGCCGGGTGACCGCGCTCGTCGGCGAGTCCGGTTCCGGCAAGTCGACCGTGGCCCGCCTGCTGTCCCAGCTCTACCCGCGCACGTCCGGCGAGATCCGGCTGCACGGCAGCGTCAGCACCGTGCGCGGCGGCCGGGCGTTCCGCGCGTACGCCCGCCAAGTGCAGATGATCTTCCAGGATCCGTTCGCGTCGCTGAACCCGGTGCACACGATCCGCTACCACCTGACCCGGTCGCTGCGCATCCACGGCAACGGCGGCCGCACCAAGGCCGAGCTCGAGGCCGCGCTGCACGCGCTGCTCACCCGCGTCCACCTCACGCCGCCGGAACGCTACCTGGACAAGTTCCCGCACGAGCTGTCCGGCGGGCAGCGGCAGCGCGTCGCGATCGCCCGCGCGCTCGGCGCGAACCCGGAGGTGCTGCTCGCGGACGAGCCGGTGTCGATGCTGGACGTGTCGATCCGGCTCGGCGTGCTCAACCTGCTGCGCGACCTCAAGGAGCGACTGCACCTGGCGATCCTCTACATCACCCACGACATCGCCTCGGCCCGGTACTTCGCGGACGAGACGCTGGTGATGTACGCCGGCCGGATGGTCGAGGGCGGCGACAGCGAGACCGTCACGCAGCGGCCGGCTCATCCGTACACCCGGCTGCTGATCGAGTCGGCGCCGGACCCGGACACGATCCAGGGCTCCGCGCGTGAGGCGGCCGCGCACACGCCCGAGGACCGCGGCGGCGGTGAGCCGCCGAGCCTGATCGCACCGCCGGCCGGGTGCCGGTTCCATCCGCGCTGCCCGGCCGCGATGGCCCGGTGCACGGCCGAGCTGCCGCCCCGGCTGACCGTGGGTGACGCGGACGGGCACTGGGCCGCGTGCTGGCTGTACGACCCGGCCACGGTCGCGTCGTCGCGTGCGGAGTCGCGTGCGGAGTCGTCTCGCCCGGGCGCGACACGCGCCGCGGCGTCGCGCCCGGCGGTGGGCAAGGTGGCGTCGTGAAGCACGTCCTGCGCCGCGTGGCGTTCTACCTGTTCACCGCGTGGGCCGCGATCACGCTCAACTTCTTCATCCCGCGCCTGATCCCCGGCGACCCGGTCCGCTCGATGATCTCCCGCTATCAGGGGCAGCTGAACGCGGACGCGATCCAGTCGCTCTACATCCTGTTCGGCCTGGACGAGCAGAAACCGCTCTGGGGCCAGTACGTCGACTACTGGGGGCAGCTGCTCCGCGGCGACCTCGGACTGTCGTTCACGTTCTTCCCCGCGCCGGTCTCCCAGGTGATCGGCGAGAGCATCGGCTGGACCGTGCTGCTGGTCGGCATCACCACGATCATCAGCTTCGCGATCGGCACGCTGCTCGGCGTGCTGGCCGGCTGGCGGCGCGGCTCCTGGGTCGACGGCCTGCTGCCGGCCACCACGTTCCTCTCCTCGATCCCGTACTTCTGGCTCGGCCTGATCGCGATCACGGTCCTCGCCGGGCCGGGCAGCTTCTTCCCGTCGTCCGGCGGTTACGAGCCCGGGCTCATCCCCGCCTGGGACCAGTGGTTCATCGGCAGCGCGCTCCAGCACAGCATCCTGCCCGCGATCACCATCCTGATCTCGTCGGTCTCCGGCTGGATCCTGTCGATGCGGAACATGATGGTCACGGTCGCGGCCGAGGACTACATCACCGTGGCGCACGCGAAGGGGCTGCCGGAAAGCCGGGTCGCGCTCGCCTACGCGGCCCGCAACGCGCTGCTGCCGAACGTGTCCGGCTTCGCGCTCTCGCTGGGCTTCATCGTCGGCGGCACGCTGCTCGTCGAGATCGTCTTCTCGTATCCCGGGCTCGGCTTCCAGCTCTTCCAGGCGGTCGGCGCCAAGGACTACCCGCTGATGCAGGGCGTCTTCCTGGTGATCACGCTGTCCGTGCTCGCCGCGAACCTGCTGGCCGACCTGGCCTACCTCGCGCTCGACCCGCGCACCCGAAGGGAGGGCTGAGGCATGAGCACCCCCTCGGCCGCGGAGATCACCCCGGCCGCCGTCGCCGCCAAGCGCCGGCCGTTCCGGTTCGTCGCGAACGCGAAGGCGGCCACCGGCATCGCCATCGTCGGCTTCTTCGTGCTGCTGGCGATCATCGGGCCGTGGATCGCACCGTACGACGCGTCGGAGCGCTCCGCCGACCTGCTCCAGCCGCCGTCCGGCGCGCACTGGTTCGGCACCACCCATCTCGGGCAGGACGTGTTCAGCCAGATCCTGGTCGGCACCCGTGGCGTCATCTTCGTCGGCTTCCTGGCCGGCGTGATCGCCACCGTGCTGGCGATCGTGGTCGGCGTGACCGCCGGCTACCTCGGCGGCACCGCGGACGACTCGCTCTCCGCACTGTCCAACGTGTTCCTGGTGATCCCCTCGCTGCCGCTGATCATCATCATCACCTCGCTGCTGGAGCGCAGCACCGACCTGATGATCGCGCTGGTGATCGGCCTGACCTCGTGGGCCTGGAACGCGCGGGTGCTGCGTGCCCAGACGCTCTCGCTGCGCCGCCGCGACTACGTGGAGGCCGCGCGGGCCACCGGCGAGTCCACCTGGCGGGTCATCTTCTTCGAGATCCTGCCGAACCTGACCGCGATCATCGCCTCCGGCTTCGTCGGCACGGTGATCTTCGCGGTGCTGTCCGAGATCACGCTCGCGTTCATCGGCATCACCACGGTCTCCGAGTGGAACTGGGGCACCATCCTGTTCTGGGCGCAGGGTCAGCAAGCGCTCGCCTCCGGCGCCTGGTGGTGGTTCGTGCCGGCCGGCCTCGCGATCGCGATCCTCGGCACCGCGCTGTCGCTGGTCAACTTCGGCATCGACGAGTTCGTCAGCCCTCGCCTCCGGTCCGCCGGCAAGACCACGATCAGGACCGCCTCCGGCGCCACGGTACGGATGCGGGTCGGTTTCACCCCGGTCCTGCGCATCACCCCGCTGGGCACGGACCCGGTGTCACCGCACGCGCCGGCCGTGCCGCTGGAACGGGTGCCGGCGCCGGCGCCCACCGGTGCGCCCATCGGGGCGGCCACCGGTGGGCCCGCCGGTGGGCCCGCCGCACAGCAGTCGCTCGGAGAGAAGGAGTCGGCGTGATCGAGTCGATCGGCGAGGTGCAGACCGTGCCGGCCGCGGGGAACCCCCGCCGGCGTGAGCCGGTGCTGGAGATCCGAAACCTCAACGTGGACTACGGGCTGGGCGACGACGCCGTGCACGCGGTGCGCGAGGTGCATCTGACGCTGCACCGCGGCGAGGTGCTCGGGCTGGCCGGGGAGAGCGGCAGCGGCAAGTCCACGCTGGCCTACGGTGCGACCCGGCTGCTCGCGCCGCCCGGGGTGATCGCCGGCGGGCAGGTCGTCTACCACCCGCGCGACGGCGCGCCGTTCGACGTGCTCGCGCTCACGCCGAAGCAGCTGCGCGCGTTCCGCTGGGCGGAGACCTCCATCGTGTTCCAGGGCGCGATGAACTCGCTCAACCCGGTCCACAAGATCTCGGTGCAGCTCGTCGACGTGATCCGCGCGCACACGCCCGGACTGACCCGGGCCGCGTTGACCGCCCGCGCCGCCGAACTGCTCGGCCTGGTCGGCATCGCGAAGGACCGGCTCGACGCCTATCCCCACCAGCTCTCCGGCGGCATGCGGCAGCGCGTCATGATCGCGATGGCGCTCGCGCTGGAGCCACAGGTGGTGATCATGGATGAGCCGACCACCGCGCTGGACGTGGTCATGCAGCGGCAGATCCTGCGGCAGCTCGTCGCGCTGCGCGAACGGCTCGGCTTCTCGGTCCTGTTCATCACGCACGACCTGTCGCTGCTGGTCGAGTTCTCCGACCGGATCGCCATCATGTACGGCGGGCGGATCGTGGAGGAGGCACCGGCGGCCGCGCTGTATCGCGACTCGCTCCATCCGTACAGTCATGGGCTGCTCAACTCCTTCCCCGCCCTCCGCGGTGCCAAGCGTGAACTCAGCGGCATTCCCGGGTCGCCGCCGGATCTACGCGCCATGCCGCACGGCTGCTCCTTCCACCCGCGCTGCCCGAAGGCGTTCGCACCGTGCGGCACGCATCTGCCGCCGCTCGGGCCGCCGCCGGCCGCCGACGCGGCGGGAGACCGCACCGTCGCCTGCTGGCTCCACCCGACCACCGCCCCGGTCGGGTGATCCCGCCGGGCCCGCGCGCTCCCGCACGGCACGCGGGCCCGGCCTACGTCTATACCATCCATCGACAACTGTCAGCGAGATTACGCGCCGGGCCGCCGGCTGTTCCGCCGCCTGTGGATAACTTTCCGGCCTGTGGACATCGATGAACCCACTGCGTCGGCTGGCATGATGGACCGCGGCCGACGGTCGGCCGGAGGGCGGGGTCTCGATGTTCGGACGAACGGCACAGGCGGCACGGAGGGCGCGTTCGGTGGCCGCGGCCGTCACCACGGCGGCGCTGGTGATGACCGCTGTCCCGGCATCCGCGGCGCCGGGTGGCGCGACGCTGCGGCGCACCGAGTTCGGCCTCCCGCACGTGCTCGCGTCCGGTTATCGCGCGGCCGGCGTCGGCGCGGGCTACGCGTTCGCCGAGGACAACCTGTGTCTGCTCGCACCGCAGATCGTCGCGCTCGACGGCGAGAAGTCGCGGTGGTTCGGGCCGGCCGGCGGCAACCTCGAGGACGACCTCTACCACCGCTGGCTCAACCGGAACCGCGTCGTCGAGCGCGCCCTGACCGGCCCCGGCGGGCCGTCCCGGGACGCCCGCGAGCTGGCGCGCGGTTACGCCGAGGGCTACAACCGCTACCTGGCCGAGGTCGGCGTCGACAACCTGCCCGAGTCGCTCTGCACGGGCGCCGAGTGGGTCCGCCCGATCGCCGAGCTGGACGTCTGGCGGCGCGTGCTGCAGATTTCCGACATGGGCGGCGCCGAGGGCGTCACCGATCTGGTCGCGGCCGCGCAGCCGCCCGGCACGCCGGCCGTCGCGTCGCGCACCGCGCCGACCGGGCTGCCCGACCTGTTCGGCGGCGGCATCGGCAGCAACGCGGTCGGTCTCGGCGCCGACGCCACCACCGGCCGCACCGGCATGCTGCTGGCCAACCCGCACTTCCCCTGGCAGGGTGACCGCCGCTTCCACCAGATCCACCTGACCATCCCCGGCGAGCTGAACGTCTCCGGCGTCTCGCTCCCCGGCCTGCCCGGCGTGGCGATCGGCCACACCGACCGGGTCGCCTGGAGCCACACCGTCTCCACCGCGGCCACGGTCACGCTGCACCGGCTCGCACTCACCCCCGGCGACCCCACCCGCTACGTGGTGGACGGTCAGACCCGGGCGCTGCGCAACGACCCGGTGACCGTGACCGTGCGGCAGGACGACGGCACGCTCACCACCGTCACCCAGCGGGTGTGGAGCACGCCGGACGGCCCGATCGTGTCGATCCCCGGCATGCTGCCCTGGGACACCACCCAGGCCTTCCAGTTGCGCAGCGCGAACGCGACCAACCTGCGCACGGTCGACCAGTGGATCGGCATGGCCAAGGCGCGCGACGTGCGGCAGCTCCGCGACGTCCAGGCCCGGCTGCTGGCCTCGCCCTGGGTCAACACCGTCGCGGCCGACGTGACCGGCACCGCGTTCTACGGCGACCTGCAGGCCGTCCCGCACGTGACGGACGAGCAGCTGGAGCGGTGCGAGCTCGCGGACTTCGACGGCATCCCGGTGCTCGACGGCTCCCGCGCCGACTGCGCCTGGGGCACGGACGCGGACGCGCCCGCGCCCGGCCTGTTCGGCGCCGGCAACCTGCCCACGCTGTTCCGCCGCGACGTGGTCAGCAACATGAACGACAGCCCGTGGCTGGCGAACCCGGCCGCGCCGCTGGTCGGCTACCCCGCGATCGTCGGAGACACCGGGACGCCACGGTCGTACCGGACCCGGTTGGGCCTCGAGATGATCGCCGAGGGCATCGCGGATTCCGGCTTCACGCTGGCCGAACTGCAGGCGATGCAGCTCAACAACCGTAACTTCACGGCCGAGCGCGGCCTGCCGTCCGTGCTGGCCTGGTGCCGGTCCGGCGCGCCCGCACCGTCCGCGGTCGCCACCGACGGCCGCACGGTCGACCTGACCGCCGCCTGTGCCGCGCTGGCCGGGTGGAACACGCGGGGCGACCTCGAGGCCCGCGGCGCCGCGCTCTGGCGCGTGTTCATCCAGCGCCTGCGGACCAGCCCGTGGACGGTCCCGTTCGACCCGGCCGACCCGGTGCGCACGCCACGCGACTTCGACGCGACCCGTCCGGGAGTCAGCACCGCGCTCGCCGACGCGGTCCAGGCCTTCGCCGCGGCCGGTGTCCCGGTCGACGTCCGTCTCGCCGACGTGCAGAAGTACGAGAACATCGGCGTGCACGGCTGCGACGGCCGGGAGGGCTGCTTCAACGTCATCACCGCCGACGTCACCCGTCCGGATTCCGGCGTGCAGCACGGGTCCAGCTTCATCATGGCCACCGAGCTGACCCGCTCCGGCCCGCGCACCCGCACGCTTCTCACGTACGGCCAGTCCGCGAACCCGACGTCGCCCCACCACACCGATCAGATCCACGTCTACAACGACAAGCGGTGGGTCACCGAGCGCTTCACCGAGCGCGAGATCGCCTCCGACCCGCACCTGACGGTCCGCCACCTGCGGTAGGTCCGTGCCGGGTCACCGCTCGACCGTGAACGGGGGGCTCCGGGTCGGCCCGCCGTTCACGACGATCGGCGCGGTGCCGCCACGCGGGTCGTTCATCGTGCCCCGACCGTCAGCTCGACGGTGCCGGACCGGACGTCGTCCGGCACCTGGGCAACGCGGTCCCGGCGTGACCGACCCGCCCGGCCTGGCCCGCCGGCAGCGTCAGCGCCTCCTGGATCGGCGCCGAGGTGGTGGCCGGCGTCGGCTCGTCCCGGTCCGGTCCGGTCCGGTCCGGCAGCAGGAGATATCCGCCACCGCAGATCACCGTCAGCGCGAGAATCGCGAACGGCACACCCCGCCACGGTCGTTCGCCGGCCCCGAAGGATCCATGGCCGCACCATGTCGGCGCCCGGCCGGCTCGATGGGGGGCCGCGACCGCACGACCTGCGGTGAGCCGGCGCGGTCAGCGGAGCCGGACGACGCCCGCGGCAGTCGGGGTGAAGCCGCAACCTCGGTAGAAGGCGTCCAGGTGCGGTTCGTAGTCGACGTGCAGCCACGACGCGCCGGCGGCGCCGGCCGCGGCGGACGCCTCCCGCACGAGGCGCCGGCCGAGCCCGCGCCGGCGGTGAGCGGGGTGGACCGTGGTGTCGAGCAGGAACGCGTGCATGCCACCGTCGGTGGCGACGTTGATGTAGCCGACGAGGTCACGGCCGGAACGCGCGGTGATCCAGGCCAGGCTGCGGGCGTGGACCGGTGCCCACGTCCGCGCACGATGCCCCGGCCAGGACGCGGCGAACAACCCGTTCAGCTCCTTGTCGGTCACGTCGGCGCGGACCCGCAGCGTCATCGGCACGACGCGCACCATACGCGGACCTGGAACGCCGGACGCCCCGTGACCGGCCACCGCACGCACCGCCACCGCACGGCCCGCATGGCCGACGTGCCACCGCGCCCCGCCGCGCCGCACGTGCCGCCCCCACGCCGGAGGCGTTGCGCGGCCGGGCGCGGAGAAGCGCCGCATCCGCAGCCGCCCCGGATCGCGCTCGCTCCCCGGCGTCCTGTCGCCGGGTAATGGTGCCGATCCGACCGCCAGGCACGCGCCGACACGTCGGGCCTCGCCCGTGCGGCGGGCTGCGTTGCCCGCCGGGCCTCGCCGGTTCGTCGCCTGTCGGCTAGCGCTGCTTGTTGGCCCCGCACTGCTTGTTGGTCGGGCGTTGCCCGTTGGTCGGGCGTCGCCCGTTGGGTTCCGTTGCCCGTTGCCCGTTGCCCGTTGGCCGTTGGCCGGGTCGTCGGCTGGGCCGGTCGCCAACGCGGTGCGTTGCGGCGGCGGTGGGTGCGTTGCGGTGGCGGTGCGTGCGGTGGCGGAACTGGGCGGTGGCGGAACTGGGCGGTGGCGGAACTGGGCGGTGGCGGAACTGGGCGGTGTGGTGGGACGTCGAAGGGGGATCGGGCGGATACGGGAGGGCGTTGTGCGACAGCGAATCGTGGCCGGGATGCTGGTGATGACGGCAATGTCGGCGGGGGCGTGTGCGGGGCCGGGGGAACGGCCGGGTGCGGGGCCGGTGGGTCCGGCGGCGCCGGTGGCGACGGGATGGGAGTCGTGTGCGGCGGCGGGCGCGCCGGTGCCGATGGCGACGCCGCCGGACGCGACGGGCGGCATGATCCCGCCGGCCGGCTCGGACCAGGGAGATGATCCGCGGCTGCCGGAGGACTTCGTGCCGGTGGCGGTCACCACGTGCGGCGCGGAGTTCGCGGAGCGGCCGGACGGTGGGCAGGACGTCGTGATGGCGGAGGAACGCACCGAGGACCCGGCGGCGGTGGCCGCGCTCGCGGCGGCGCTGCGGCTGCCGGACCTGCCGGGTACGGCGGATGTGTGCACGGCCGACGCGATCGTGCTGCCCTGGTTCGTGCTGCACGATGCGCACGGCGGCTGGGTGCGGCCCGGTGTCCCGCACGACGACTGCCGCAAGCCCCGGCGTGAAGTGCTGGCCGCGCTGTCCGCGCTGCAGAGCACGACCGTCACGGAGACGCCGGTCGGTGAGGCCCGGTCGAGCCTGTCCGCGGGTACCGGCTGCGCGGACACGCATGCCGACATGATCGCGGTGACGGCCGGCTTCGGCACGGAGGCGCCACCGGCCGCGGCCCCGCCGCCCGGGGACGCGCAGTTGCGGCTGTGCGTCTACCTCGTTCCGGAGAACCAGCGGGGCAGCGGGAAACCGGCGGGCACGCTGGAGTCCGGTGCCGTGCTGACCGCCGGGGCGTGGGCGGCGGTGCGGGCGGCGTTCCCACCGGCCGCGACGGCCGCGCCGTGCGCCGAGGCGTCGGGCCGGTTCGCGATCCTGGAGCCGGTGACGTCCGGTCTCGTCACCTACGTCGAGCTGTCCGGCTGCGGACGCACCATGCAGGACGGTGCCGGCCTGGCCGCCGGCGCCCCTGCGCTCACCGCCGCGATCGAGGCGGCCGTGGCCTGACCTGCTCGGGGCGAGGCCGTGGCGGTTTCGCGGCCTCGCCCGCCCCACGGGAACGGCATCGACACGGCACCCGCACCCACGCTGCCCGCGATATGCCGAAATTCGGGCACGGAGTGCCCGGCCGTTCATCCGGCGGAGGGCCGGACCGGAATTGGTGAAGGGCGGGGCCGGGGCGAGTGCGGGCCGGCTCGGGTGTGGCACCAGCGCCAGCGCGGCTCCGGGCCAGGTGTCGGCCGGCGCGCCGAGCCGGCCCGTCGACGCCGAGCCGGCCCGTCGACCCCGGCCCGGCCCGTCGACGCCGGGCCGGGGTCGCGTGCCGGCCGACGCGGGAGTGGCGGGGTGCCGGCGGTGCGGGGGAGGGCTCTGTGCTGGCCGACGCGGGAGTGGCGGGGTAGCGGCGGTGCGGGGGAGGGCTGGGTGCTGGCTGACGTGGGACTGGCGGGGTGCCGGCGGTGCCGGTCGAAGGGCTGGGTGCTGGCCGACGCCGGAGTGGGCGGGGTGCCGGCCGGCGCGGGTGGCGGGTGTGGCCGGAGTTTTGAGAGTTCAGGTGATCTGGCGCATCAGGGAGAGCATGTCGGGGGAGACCCACTCCTCGGCGATCAGGGCGTCCCGGATGCGGTAGATCTCGATGCTGCCGAAGCTGACCGGGCGGTGGCTGGCGGGGATCCCCTGGAACGGGCCGGTGTGGGTGCCGTGGAAGCGGGCCCGGACCGCGATCCGGTCGTCCTGCGTGATCGTGTCCTCGATGGTGATGCGCAGGTCGGGGAAGGCGGCCAGCATCTGGCGGACGCCGGCCGCCCACGCCTCGCGGCCGTGCAGCGGGGTGGGCAGGCCGGGGATGTTGGCGATGAAGTCGTCGGTCAGCAGGGTGGCGGCGGCGTCGACGCCGTCGCGGGTGAGCGTCTCGAAGGCCCGGGTCATCAGGGCGGCATGCGATTCCATGCATCCAGTCTGGCCGATATGCGCACGGGGTCGCCGGGACCGCCGGGTCAGCCCGGCGGCGGGGTGCGGGAGGTGAGCGGGCCGGAACGGGAACGCCGGGCCGTCCAGCGCCCGGACCGCGAAGCGACCGAGGCGGTGGACGCGCCCGGCGCGTACCGCTGAACGGGTTTTATCGTTCGATGCGCTGGTTCTTGCCGATGACCACGATGCCGTTGTCGGAGACTGTGAAACGCTGGCGGTCGCGTTCGAGGTCGACGCCGATCTCCGCGCCTTCCGGGATGCGGACGTTCTTGTCGATGATGGCGTTGCGGACCACCGCGTGGCGGCCGACGTCGACGCCGTCGAGCAGGACGGAGCCGCTGACGTTGGCCCAGGAGTGGACGCGGACGCCGGGGGAGAGGATCGAGTTCTCCACCAGTGAGCCGGAGACGACCACGCCGGGCGAGATCATCGAGCCGACCGCGCGGCCGATGCGCTCCTCCCAGCCGTGCACGAACTTGGCCGGCGGGTACGGCGCGTGGTCGGTCAGGATCGGCCACTTCATGTTGTAGAGGTTGAAGATCGGGTGGATCGCGATGAGGTCCATGTTCGCCTCGTAGTACGAGTCGAGCGTGCCCACGTCCCGCCAGTACGCGCGGTCCCGTTCGGTCGATCCGGGGATCACGTTGTCGCGGAAGTCGTAGACGTTCGCGGTGCCGCGCGCGACGAAGCTCGGGATGATGTTGCCGCCCATGTCGTGCTTGCTGGCCAGGTCCTTCCCGTCGGCGGTGACGGCCTCGCAGAGCGCCTTCGTGGTGAACACGTAGTTGCCCATCGACGCGTAGATCTCGTCGGGGGCGTCCGGCAGGCCGATCGCGTCCGTCGGCTTCTCCCGGAACGCGGAGATCCGCCGGCCGCTCTCGTCGACCTCGATCACCCCGAACTGGTCCGCCATCGACAGCGGCTGCCGGATGCCGGCCACGGTGACGTCCGCGCCGGAGTCGATGTGGTCCTGCAGCATTTGCTGCGGGTCCATCCGGTAGATGTGGTCCGCGCCGAAGACGATGACGTAGTCGGGATTCTCGTCGTTGATCAGGTTCAGGCTCTGGTAGATCGCGTCGGCCGAGCCGGCGAACCAGCGGGGGCCCAGCCGCTGCTGCGCCGGTACCGGCGTGACGTAGTTGCCGAGCAGGTTGGACATCCGCCAGGTCTGGGTGATGTGCCGGTCGAGCGAGTGCGACTTGTACTGGGTCAGCACGACGATCTTGAGGAAGCCGGCGTTGGCCAGGTTCGACAGGACGAAGTCGATGAGCCGGTAGATGCCCCCGAAGGGCACACCGGGTTTGGCACGGTCGGCGGTGAGCGGCATGAGCCGCTTGCCCTCACCTCCGGCCAGGACGATGGCGAGAACTTTGGGCGTCATAAAAGGACGTTAACCAGGCCGGGTGCGCTCCGCCAGCCGAAGAGTCAATCTTTGATTAGGGTGCGATGGTGGGCACAGACAGGTTTAGAGTCGACCTTCTTACGCGGGAGTACCCGCCTGCCGTCTACGGCGGCGCCGGCGTGCACGTGGAGTACCTGGCGGCGGCGCTGCGCGCGCTGACGCCGGTGCGGGTGCACTGCTTCGGCGACCCCCGTCCCGATGCGTCGGCGTACGCCGACATCTCCGAGCTGAAGGACGCGAATCCGGCGCTCCAGGTGCTCGGAGTCGACCTCGCGATCGCGGCCGGCGTCGCCGGCACGGATCTCGTGCACAGTCACACATGGTACGCGAACCTGGCCGGTCACCTGGCCAAACTGCTGCACGGCGTGCCGCACGTGGTGACCACGCACAGCCTGGAGCCGTTGCGCCCGTGGAAGGCCGAGCAGCTCGGCGGCGGCTACGCGCTGTCCTCGTGGGCGGAGCGGACCGCGCTGGAGGCGGCGGACGCGGTCATCGCGGTCTCCGACGGCATGCGGCGCGACGTGCTGGCCGCCTATCCGGCCGTCGACCCGGCGCGGGTCCGGGTGGTGCACAACGGCATCGACACCGCGCAGTACGCGCCGGACCCGGCGACCGGCGTGCTGGAGCGGCTCGGCATCGCGACCGGCGTGCCGACGCTGACGTTCGTCGGCCGGATCACCCGGCAGAAGGGCCTGCCCTACCTGCTGCGCGCGGCCCGGCAGGTGGACCCGGCCGCGCAGCTGGTGTTCCTGGCCGGCGCGCCGGACACGCCGGAGATCGCGGCCGAGGTGTCCGCGCTGGTCGACGAGCTGCGCGCCACCCGGGACAACGTGGTGTGGATTCCGGAGATGGTGACCAAGCCGGAGGTCATCCAGGTCCTCACGCACAGCACGGTGTTCGTCTGCCCGTCCATCTACGAGCCGATGGGCATCGTCAACCTGGAGGCGATGGCCTGCGAGACCGCGGTGGTGGCGACCGCGACCGGCGGCATCCCGGAGGTGGTCGACGACGGCGTGACCGGGCTGCTGGTGCCGATCGAGCAGGTCACGGACGGCAGCGGCACGCCGGTCGACCCGGACCGCTTCGTCGCCGACCTCGCCGCCGCGATCAACTCGCTGATCACCGACCCGGACCGGGCGCGGCGCATGGGGCTGGCCGGCCGGCAGCGCGCGGTCGACCACTTCTCCTGGCCGGCGATCGCCGAGGCGACGATGGAGGTCTACCGCTCGGTGCTCTGATGTTGATCTATGGATCGGCATAGGATCCGGGTCATGACGACGCTACGGGGGACGTTGCGCACACTTCTCGCGGTCACGGCGGCGCTGGTCGTCGCCGTGACCGCGACCGGCACACCGGCCCGGGCCACCGGCCGGCAGCTGCTGTTCTACAACCACGCCTGGGGCAACGTCGACCCGGTGACGGCCGACGCGATCGAGGACTCGGCGTACCTGCGGGAGTTCGCGAATTTCCAGATCCGCACCGCGACCGGGGCCGGCGGCGTGACCTGGACCGGGCGTTACCTGATGGGCCGGCAGACCTACCTGGAGCTGTTCGGCGCCGGCGAGCTGCCGGGGCAGGACGGGCAGCCGGGCGCGGCCGGGCTCGGCGTGTCCACCGAGCGGGACGGTGATCTGGCGGCCGTGATCACGCGGCTGACCGCGCCGATCGAGTTCACCCAGACCCGCGACTTCGGCGACGGGGTGCCGGTGCCGTGGTTCGACGCGGTGTTCACCACGACCACGTACGACGCGTTCGGCGCCTGGGGCATGGAGTACCGGCCGGAGTACCTGGCCGACCCGCGGGCGAACGTGGAGCCGGCCTCGTTCCCGGGCGACGTCGGGCGCGAGCGGTACCTGTCCGACGACTACGCGGCCAAGCTGATGCGGGACGTCACCGGGGTGCACCTGGCGGTGACCGCGACCGACCTGGCCGCGACGCTGCCGCTGCTGCGGGCCGGCGGGTTCGCGGTGCGTGAGCTGCCCGGCGGCGGCGCGGTGGTCACCCGCGGCGGCACCACGCTCCGGTTCGACGCGGTCCCGCTGGCCGACGCGGGGCTGCGCGAGGTGACGTTCGCGCTCAACCGGCCGGTGGCCCGGCACGTGGAGCAGATCGGCACGTCCACGCTGACGGTCGGGCCCGGCAAGCACGCGGTCTGGAGTTTCTAGGCGGGGTAGCGGGCGGCGGCGGCGCGTAGTTCGGCCGCGATCCGGGCGCGCACCCGCGGCGGCCCCAGCACCTCGACGGCCGCGCCCAGGCCGAGCAGCGCGGTGCACGCCCAGTCGACGCTCTCGTACGGGACCGTGACCGTCACGTCGCCGGAGCACGAGGCCGGGAGGCGGTCGTGGCCGTGCACCGGCAGCGTCTCCCGGAGGCGGCCGAGCGCGTGCCCGGCGATCCGGAGCGTGACCTCGACCGCGGTCCGCTCGCGTTCCAGCTCCGCCCGCGCGGCCGACCAGGCCTCGGCCAGGTCGAAGTCGCGCGGGCGGCGTACCGGCGCGGGCAGTTCGTCGACGGCCCGGACGCGGGACACCCGGTAGGTGCGGCGCGCGCCGTCCCGCGTCGCGACCAGGTACCACACGCCGGCGGCCAGGACCAGGCCGAGTGGGTCGACCTCGCGGGTCGCGGTCTCGCCGGAGCGCACGGTGTAGACGATCCGGGCGCGGCGGTCCGACCAGACGGCCCGCGCGAGCGCGGACAGGCACGGCACCGGCTCGGGCGTGCCGAAGAACCGCACCGGGTCGAGGTGGAACCGGGCCGCGGTGCTCATCGCGCGGTCGCGCGCCGCGCCGGTCAGCCCGGCCCACAGCTTCACCCGCGCGCCCTCCAGGAGCGATCCGAGACCGAGGTCGTCCGCCGGCCCGGCCAGCCCGAGGAACGCCAGCGCGCCGGCCTCGTCCAGCCCCATGCCGGTCAGCCGGGTCCGGTAGCCGCCGTCCAGCCGGTAGCCGCCGGCCGGGCCGCGCGTCGACCGGATCGGCACGCCGGCCGCGGACAGCGCCTCCGCGTCCCGCTGCACGGTGCGCTCGCTGACCTCCAGCAGCCGGGCCAGCTCCGCGCCGGTGGCCTGCCCGCGCACCTGGAGGTGCAGCAGGAGTGACATCATCCGGGACGCGCGCACCCCGAAACGCTATCCCGACATGCGGTGTCGGGATAACCGTGCAGGATGGGACGCATGACCGAGATCGTGCTGTTCCACCACGTACACGGACTGACCGACGGCGTGCGGGCGCTCGCCGCGCGGTTCGAGGCCGCCGGCCACACCGTGCACCTGCCCGACCTGTTCGAGGGCCGGACGTTCGCGACGCTTCCGGAGGGCCTCGCCTACGCGCAGGAGGTCGGCTTCTCCCGGATCGCGGAGCGCGGCCGGGTGGCCGCGGACGCGCTGCCCGAGGACGTGGTCTACGCCGGTGTCTCGCTCGGCGTGTCGCCCGCGCAGATGCTGGCCCAGACCCGGCCCCGCGCCCGCGGCGCGCTGCTGCTGGAGGGCTGCCTGCCGCACGGCGAGTTCGGCCCGTGGCCGCGCGGCGTGCCGGTGCAGGTGCACGGCATGGCGGACGACCCTATCTTCGCGGCCGAGGGTGACCTCGACGCGGCGCGCGACCTGGTCAAGGAGGCCGACGACGGCGAGGTGTTCACGTATCCGGGCAGCGTGCACCTGTTCACCGACGAGAGCCTGCCCGGCTACGACGCGGACGCCACCGCGCAGGTCGTGGCGCGCGCACTGACCATGATCGGGAAACGCTGATCTTCTCGGCGCGCGGTTCGGGCTCTCCTGGTTTAGGTTTGCAGGGTGACCGGACGATTCCCGATCGAAGAGGTCGCCCCCACCGTGGACGGGGGACGTTATCCGGCGAAGGCCGTGGTCGGTGAGCTGCTGCCGGTGACGGTGACGGCGTACCGGGAGGGCCATCACGCGCTCGGTGTGAACGTCGTGTGGCAGGGGCCGGACGGTGCCGACCGCCCGTTCACCCGGATGCGCCCGCTCGGCGTCGGGCTGGACCGCTGGGAGGCGTTCGTCCGGCCCGACGCGCCGGGGGAGTGGACGTTCCGGATCGAGGCGTTCGACGACCCGTACCTCACCTGGCACAACGCGGTCACCAAGAAGCTCGCGGCCGGGCAGGGCCTCGCCGACCTGGCCAACGACCTGGCCGAGGGCGCGGCGCTGCTGTCCGAGGCCGCGCGGAACCTGCCGCTGAACGCGGACAGCCGGGCCGGCATCCAGCTGACCGACCGGGGGTACGCGTACGGCCGCGGCTCGGTGATCACCGAGTCCGGCGAGATCCCCGAGGCGGTCATGCCCACGCCGCGGGCGGAGCGGGCCCGGATCTTCGCGGCGGCCGAGGCGCTGCGCGACGAGGACCTGTCGCTGGTCGAGCGGACCACTCCGGCGCTGCAGCTGGAGGATCTGCTGTGGGACAAGCCGATCCGCCGCTACACCACGGCCTCCGAGACGTACCGAGTCTGGGTCGATCGCCGTAAGGCGCTCTTCAGCTCGTGGTACGAGTTCTTCCCGCGCTCCGAGGGCGCGGTGCTGCCGCACCGGTCCGGCACGTTCCAGACCGCGGCGAAGCGGCTGCCCGCGGTCGCGGAGATGGGCTTCGACGTGCTCTACCTGCCGCCGATCCACCCGATCGGCCGCACCTGGCGCAAGGGGCGCAACAACTCGCTGATGGCGCGGGCGGAGGACGTCGGCTCGCCGTGGGCGATCGGCGCGGAGGAGGGCGGCCACGACGCCATCCACCCGGACCTGGGCACGGCCGCGGACTTCCGGGAGTTCGTCGCGACCGCGAACGAGCTGGGTGTCGAGGTGGCGATGGACCTGGCGCTGCAGTGCTCGCCGGACCACCCGTGGGTCACCGAGCACCCGGAGTGGTTCACCCACCGCGCGGACGGCACGATCGCGTACGCGGAGAACCCGCCGAAGAAGTACCAGGACATCTACCCGCTCAACTTCGACAACGACCCGGCCGGGATCCGCGCGGAGATGCTGCGGATCGTCCGGCACTGGATGGGCGAGGGCATCCGCGCGTTCCGGGTCGACAACCCGCACACGAAGCCGCTGGACTTCTGGCACTGGCTGATCGGCGAGGTCAAGAAGACCGACCCGGACGTGATCTTCCTGGCCGAGGCGTTTACCCGGCCGGCCATCATGCACGGGCTCGGCAAGATCGGCTTCACCCAGTCGTACACGTACTTCACCTGGCGGACCAGCGCGCACGAGATGCGCGATTACTGCGTGGAGCTGGTCGCGTCCGCGCACTACATGACGCCGAACTTCTGGCCGAACACGCCGGACATCCTGCACGAGTCGCTGCAGCACGGCGGCCCGCCGATGTTCAAGATCCGCGCGGTGCTGGCCAGCATGCTGTCGCCGTCGTGGGGCCTCTACAGCGGGTACGAGCTGTTCGAGCACGAGCCGCGGCCGGGCGCGGAGGAGTATCTCGACAACGAGAAGTTCGAGCTGCGGCCGCGGGACTGGGAGCGGGCGGAGATCGAGGGCCGCTCGCTCAAGGGGTTCCTCACCCGGCTCAACGACATCCGGAAGCAGAACCCGGCCCTGCACTGGCTGCGGAACCTGCGCTTCCACCACTGCGACAACCCGGCCGTCCTGGTGTGGTCGAAGAAGGACCCGGACTCCGCGAACACGATCCTCGTCGCCTGCTCGTTCGACCCGGCGGGCGTGCAGTGGGCGACCGTGGACCTGGACATGCCGTCGCTGGGCCTGGCCTGGGGAGACCGGATCAGGGTGCACGACCTGCTCAGCGGCTCCAACCACGTGTGGGGCGCGTCCGGCAACGCGGTCCGGCTCGACCCGATCTTCAACCCCGCCCACATCTTCACCGTCGAGCGGATCGGAGGGTGAGCGCCATGGACCGGGTGATCACCGGTAACGCCCACGACCCGCACGCGGTGCTGGGTGCGCACCCGCATCCGGACGGCTCGGTCGTCCGCGCGCTCCGGCGGCACGCGACCGACGTCTCGGTCATCACCCCGGACGGCACGAAACACCCGATGACGAGGGTCCACGCCGACGGCGTCTTCGAAGCGGTGGTCCCGGGCGAGCCGGCCGACTACCGCCTCGACGTCGACGGCGAGGAGCAGGACGACCCGTACCGTCACCCGCCCACGCTCGGCGAACTCGACCTGCACCTGATCGCGGAGGGCCGGCACGAGCGGCTGTGGACCGTGCTCGGCGCCCGGACCGTCGAGCACGGCACCGCGTTCGCGGTCTGGGCCCCGAACGCGCAGGGCGTCCGGCTCGTCGGCGACTTCACCGGCTGGGGCCCGCACGACGGCTGGCCGATGCGCTCGATGGGCAGCACCGGCGTCTGGGAGATCTTCGTACCCGGCGTCCCCGACGGCGCCCGGTACAAGTTCCGCATCCTCGGCGCGGACGGCCACTGGCGGGAGAAGGCCGACCCGCTGGCCCGGCACACGGAGATCCCGCCGCGTACCGGCTCGGTGGTCTTCCAGAGCACCTACGAGTGGAACGACACGGAGTGGATCACCCAGCGGGCGCTCAACAAGCCGCACCGCGAACCCATGTCCGTCTACGAGGTCCACCTCGGCTCCTGGCGCCCCGGCCTCGGCTACCGCGAGCTCGCGGACGAACTGGTCGGCTACCTCGTCGAGACGGGCTTCACGCACGTCGAGTTCATGCCGGTCGCGGAACACCCGTTCGGCGGCTCCTGGGGCTACCAGGTCACCGGCTACTACGCGCCCACCTCGCGGTTCGGCGACCCGGACGACCTGCGGCTGCTCATCGACGAACTGCACCAGGCCGGCATCGGTGTCATCCTCGACTGGGTGCCCGCGCACTTCCCGCGCGACGAGTGGGCGCTCGCCCGGTTCGACGGCACCCCGCTCTACGAGCACGGCGACTGGCGGCGCGGCGAACACCCGGACTGGGGCACGTACGTCTTCGACTACGGCCGCCGCGAGGTCCGCAACTTCCTGGTCGCGAACGCGCTCTACTGGTTCGAGGAGTTCCACGTCGACGGCCTGCGGGTGGACGCGGTCGCCAGCATGCTCTACCTCGACTACTCCCGGAACCCGGGGGAGTGGCTGCCCAACGAGTACGGCGGCAACCAGAACCTGGACGCGATCAGCTTCCTCCAGGAGGTCAACGCGACCGTCGGCAGGCAGTACCCCGGCACGCTCATGATCGCCGAGGAGTCGACCGCGTTCCCCGGCGTCACCGCGCCCACCGACCAGGGCGGCCTCGGCTTCGGCTTCAAGTGGAACATGGGCTGGATGCACGACACGCTCACGTACATCGGCAAGGACCCGATCCACCGGCAGTACCATCACCACCAGCTCACGTTCTCGCTGGTCTACGCGTGGTCGGAGAACTACGTGCTGCCGATCAGCCACGACGAGGTGGTGCACGGCAAGGGCTCCCTGGCCGGCAAGATGCCCGGCGACGACTGGCAGCGAATGGCCAACACCCGCGCGCTGATGGCGTACATGTACGCGCACCCCGGCAAGAACCTGCTCTTCATGGGCGCGGAACTGGGCGACGACCGCGAGTGGTCCGAGGAACGCGGCCTCGACTGGTACCTGCTCCACGACCCGCGCCGGGCCGGCCTCAAACGCCTGCTCACCGACCTCAACAAGGTCTACCGCGCGCAGGCCGCGCTCTGGTCCCAGGACACCACGCCCGACGGCTTCCGCTGGATCGTCAACGACGACGTGCAGAACAACGCGGTCGCGTTCCTCCGGATCGCCCCGGACGGCGGCACGCTCGCCTGCGTCGCCAACTTCTCCGGCGGCCCGCTCGACGACTACCGCATCGGCCTGCCCTTCGCCGGCCGCTGGACCGAACTCGTCAACACGGACGCCCACGTCTACGGCGGCTCCGGCGTCGGCAACCTCGGCGGCATCTACACCGACGACATCCCCTGGCACGGCTACCCGGTCTCGGCCGTCCTCCGCGTACCCCCGCTCGGCGTCCTCTGGCTCACACCCGCATAAGGATCCACCCCATCCGCCGGTACGCGCGTCCCGCGCGCACCGGCGAGGGCGCTTCGCGGTCCGGTCGCGCGACGGCTCGGTGGCCGCGGCCTCTCGCCGTGACCGGGTCCGCGGCGCGCGCCACGCCGCGCACCCGGCGCGGCTCCCCGCCGTGGCCACTTCCCCGGCACCGGGGCCGCGGTGGCGCCGCCCCGCTCCGCCGGATCGATGATCGTCCGCACGCCGGATTCTTGTCGTACCTGTGTTCTAAGGTCTGCGGCCATGGGACTCTTTGGAGAGTGGATGCGGGCCGCACCCGCCGACCTGAAACCGTTGCGCGGTGACCTGACCGCGGTCCGCAAGTTCATCGCCGACGGCGAGGGCCCGCGCTGCGGCCTCGAGGGCGACTGGGCCGGCATCGACTTCCTGCTGCGCCGCCGCGACTTCCCGGTCGACATCGTGTTCGGCGAGGAGCCGTTCGCCGCACCGTCCGCGGAGGACAAGGAGTGGGACTCCGACCCGCCCGCCTACCTCACGCCCGCGCAGGTGCGCACGGCCGCCGCCGCGCTGCGCGACCTGACCGCGGAGGAGTTCGTCCACGGCGTCACCGCCGCCGAGCTGCGCCGCGCCGGCCTCTACCACCTCTACACCCCGGCCGCGCTCCCCACGCTCGCCGCCCGCCTCCCGGCCGTCCGCGACTACTTCACCCGCGCCGCCGCCTGCGGCGACGCCATCATCTGCTGGCTCTCGTGACCCACCACCGCCACGGCCGCGTGCGCCCGCACCCCCACCTCCGCGCCCGCCCACCCCCCGGACCCACCCGACTTCAACAGCCACCCCGGCCACCCCGCGCCCCACCCCAGCCGCCGGGCACCATCCCCGAACCCACCGCCACCCCGCGCTGGCGCCGGCTCCGCGTCGATTCGGCGCTGGCGGCTGCTTTCGCGCTGGCGGCTGTTCCCGCGCGGAGGGCCGCTTCCGCGCTGAGTGCCACCCCTGCTGGGCCGCCATCCCCGCTGGGCCGCGACCGCGGTGGCGCCGGCTCCGCGCTGGCGACTGGCGGCTGGCGGTGATCCACGCCCTGGCGCTGCGACGCTGGCTGGCGCTGCGACGCCTGTCGGCGGATGGGGCATTCGGCGGCCTGGCCGGCACCACGACGGGGCTGGGGCTGCGGCCGGACAGCCGCTGGGGTTGCGATGGTGCCAGGGCCGGTGACGCGACGGATGCTAGGGCTGTGACGGTGCTGGGGCCGCGGCTGCGGCCGTCGGCGCGACGAGGACTGGCGCTGCGACGGCGACTGATGGAGCGCCGGCGGCCGACGCCACGACGACGGCCGGAGCCGCGTGGGCCGGCGACGGCGCCGCGGTGACCCGCGCCGTGACGTGGGCTGGTGGTGTGCGCGTGGCGGGCGTCGTGGCGAGGGCTGGCGGTGCCCCGGCGGTTGGCGGTGTCTCAGAAACTGGCGCGGCGGTGGTCCGCGACGTTGCCGGAGCTGGCGGCGCGGCGGGGGACGCCGGTGCGGCGGTGTTCAGCGGTGCCTCGAGGTCCGCCGGCGTGCCTGGATCCGGCGGTGCGGCGAGGGCTGGCGGCGCGGCGGCATCCGGCGGCGCGGCCGGATCCGGCGGCGTGACAGGGTCCGGCGGCGTGACAGGGTCCGGCGGCGTGACAGGGTCCGGCGGTGCGGCGAGGGCCGGTGGTGTGGCGCGGGTCGGTGGTGTGGCCGGGGCCGGGGCCGTGGTGTGGGTGGTCGACGGGCGGGACGGTGGGCGGCCGAACATGGAGTCGTGGAGCCAGGTGAGGTCGTCGTGATCGGGGAAGCGGGCGTGGGCGGCCCGGAGCAGTGCGCGGACCTTGCCGGCGCGTCGGGCGCGGGTGAGGAGGCGCTGGAGGAGGTCGCCGCCGCGTATGTCGATCATGTTGATGCGGACGTCGGCGGCCAGGTCGAGGATGTCCTGGGCGGTGCGGCACGCGTCCGCGAGGCAGTCGTCGAGCACCACCACCCGCAGTTCCGGCGGCAGGTCACGGCGGTCGGCGGCGGGTTCCCGGCGTGGCTGCCGGCCCGACTCGTCAGGCGAGGGGATCATCGGTGCGGGTCCTTCCGGGCGTCACCCGGCGCGTGCGCTGCCGGTGGACGCCCAACGAGCGACACGCGGCACGGTATCGGCCGGGCCCGCCCGGTCCACCGCGCGGGTACCCGGCTCCGGCCGCGGGCGCCCGCCCCGCGGCGGTGCCGGCCCCCGGTGACGCGGTGGCCCGGGACGTGTGTGGTGGTCGCGGCACTGATCGGCCCCCCGCTGGCTCCCGGCTCCGGTCCATCGTGCGCGCAGGCACGGCTGCCGGCCGCGCGAAAGACGGATTGTGCACAGCCCGCGGCGGGCCGACGGTGCGTCAGGCGCGGTCGTCGATGTCGACGATCTCCTGGCCGAGCGGCCAGAACGCGGCCGGCACCAGCTTGAAGTTGGCGATGCCGAACGGGATGCCGATGATGGTGACGCACTGCGCGATGCCGGCCGTGATGTGGGTCAGCGCCAGCCACCAGCCGGCCACGACCACCCAGATCACGTTCGCCACGCCGGACGCGACGCCGGCGCTCGGCTTCGGGACGATCGTGCGGCCGAACGGCCACAGCGAGTAGACGGCGAGGCGGAGCGAGGCCACGCCGAACGGGATCGTCACGATCAGCGCGAAACAGATCAGCGCGGCGATGCCGTAGCCGATGGCGAGCAGGATGCCGCTGCCGAAGATCAGCCACAGGACGTTGAGCAGAAAGCGGATCATGTGGTCGATTGTGGTACCCCGCGTCCAGACCCGCCGCGTTCGGTGAAGCAGGTCTCAGCACCCGGTTTTGATTGTCATGTAACTGACATCTCGCTGAGTGTGTACCGTCAAGCCGTCCGGAAAGGCTTGCCGCTGTCATCGTTCGGCGCCGGGTGGCGCGTTCGCCACCTGCGGCATGGGTGCGGCGCACAGTCGGCACGACCCCGGGGGGCCCGTGCTCGTTCTGCTGGTGATCCACGCCGTTGTGGCTGCCGTCGCGCCGTGGCTGGTGCGCGCGATCGGCGGCCGTGGTCTCTACCTGGTCGCGCTGGCGCCCGCGAGCGCCGCCGTCTGGGCCGCGACGCGGACCGGGCGCCGCACCGCCGAGACGATCGAGTGGATCCCGCAGCTCGGGCTCGACCTGGCATTCCGGCTGGACGCGCTGTCCTGGCTGCTGGTGCTGCTGGTCGGCGGCGTCGGCGCGCTCGTGCTGGCCTACTCCGCCCACTACTTCGACGACCGTGCCGAGCAGGCCCGGCACGCCGGCCTGCTGGTCGCGTTCGCCGGTGCGATGCTCGGCCTGGTGCTCGCGGACGACCTGCTGCTGCTCTACGTGTTCTGGGAGCTGACCAGCGTCCTGTCCTACCTGCTGATCGCGTCCGATCCGGGCCGCCGGGCCGCCCGTCGCGCGGCCATGCAGGCACTGCTGGTCACCACGCTCGGCGGCCTCGCCATGCTGGTCGGCATCGTCATGCTCGGCGCCGGTGCGGGCACGCACCGCTGGTCGCAGCTCGCGCAGGACCCGCCGGCCGGCGCGTGGGGCACGACCGCGGTGGTGCTGATCCTGGCCGGTGCGCTGGCGAAGTCCGCGATCCTGCCGTTCGGCGCGTGGCTGCCGGCCGCGATGGCCGCGCCCACGCCGGTCAGCGCCTACCTGCACGCGGCCGCGATGGTCAAGGCCGGCGTGTTCCTGGTCGCGCTGCTCGCGCCCGCGTTCGCCGGCGTGCTCGCCTGGCAGCTGCTCACGGTCGGCGCGGGCCTGGCCACGACGCTGCTGGCCGGCCTCGCGGCGCTGCGCCAGTACGACCTGAAACTGCTGCTGGCCTACGGTACGGTCAGCCAGCTCGGCCTGCTGGTGGCCGTGCTCGGCGCCGGCACCCGGGCCGCCGCGCTGGCCGGCCTGACGTTGCTGCTCGCGCACGCGCTGTTCAAGTCCGCGCTGTTCCTCACGGTCGGCGCCGTCGACCACGCCACCGGCACCCGCGACCTGCGCGGACTGTCCGGCGTCGGCCGCCGGCTGCCGGTGCTCGCGATCGCGGCCACGCTCGCGGCCGCGTCGATGGCCGGTGTGCCGCCGCTGCTCGGCTTTCTCGGCAAGGAGGCGATGTTCGCCGCGTTCGCCACCGGCGAGCCCGCGGACACGCTCGCGCTCGTCGCCATGGTCGCCGGCGCCACCCTCACGGTCGCCTACAGCCTGCGCTTCCTGTGGGGCGCCTTCGCCACCAAGCCCACCGCCGTCGGCACAGAGCTCGCCACCGCAGGCGGCACCATACCGGCCGTCACCAAGCCCGCCGCCAGCGGCGGCACGACACCGGCCGTCACCGGACCGGCCGTCGACGACGGCACCGCACTCGCCGTCAACGACGGCACCGCATCCGCCGTCAACGACGGCACCGCATCCGCCGTCAACGACGGCACGACACCGGCCGTTACCCGGCCCGCCGCCACCGGGGGCATCGGCCGCACCGGACCGGCCGCCCGGAGCGGCACCGCGACGACCGCCCCGGCCGGTGCCGGCGGTGAACACTTCCACCCGCCCGGCCCCGGTCTGCTCGCCGCTCCCGTGCTGCTCGCCCTGGCCGGGCTGGCCGGCGGCCTGGCGGCCCCGGTCGTGGAGCGCGGGCTCGTCGCGTACCCGCGCGGGCTTGCCGGTGTGGAGGTTCATCTGGCCCTCTGGCACGGGCTGAGCCTGCCGCTGGGGCTGTCCGTGCTGGCGATCGTGGCCGGTGCCGGCCTGTTCCGGCTCACCCGCGACCGCATCCACGCGCCGGGCCGGATCAGCGCCGGTGCCTGGGTCTACGAGCGGGCGCTGCGCGGCGTCGACCGGCTGTCCGTCGAGCTGACCGGTGCGACGCAGCGTGGTTCGCTGCCCGCGTACCTCGGCGTGATCCTGGTCGTGCTCGTCGTGATCGCCGGTACCGCGCTGGTGGCCGGTGCGCCGTGGCCGACCGGCTACCGGGTCTGGGACACGCCGTTGCAGGCGGTCGCGGGCGTCGCGATCGTCGCGGCCGCGATCGGCGCGGTCCGGGCGCAGCGGCGGCTGGCCGCGTTCGTGCTGGCCGGTGTCGCGGGTTATGCCGTGTCGGTGCTGTTCATCCTGCACGGCGCGCCGGATCTGGCGCTCACCCAGGCGCTGGTGGAGACGGCCAGCATCGTGATGGCCGTGCTGGTGCTGCGCCGGCTGCCGGCGAAGTTCTCCGAGCGTCCGCTGCGCGTGTCCCGGCACTGGCGGATCGTGCTCGGCGTGGCGGTCGGGCTGGCCGCGGCCGGGATGGCGTTCGTGGCCGGTGGCGGCCGTGTCGCCGCGCCGATCTCCGAGGGCTTTCCCGAGCTGTCGGTCAGTTACGGCGGCGGCACGAACATCGTGAACGTGATCCTGGTCGACATCCGGGCCTGGGACACGATGGGCGAGATCTCGGTGCTGGTGGTGGCCGCGACCGGCGTCGCCAGCCTGATCTTCCAGCGCACGTCCGCGCTGCGCCGCCGGGCCGAGACGCCCACGCCGAAACGGCCGCCGCCGGCGGTGTGGACCGGCAAGGAGGACAGCGTGATCCTCCAGGTCGTCACCCGGCTGATCTTCCACACGATCGTGCTGTTCTCGGTGTACCTGCTGCTCTCCGGCCACAACGCGCCGGGCGGCGGGTTCGCCGGCGGGCTGGTCGCGGCGCTCGCGCTGACCGTGCGCTACCTGGCCGGCGGCCGTCGCGAGCTGAACCGGGCCGCGCCGGTCGACGCGGGCGCGGTGCTCGGCACCGGGCTGCTGATCGCGGTCGGCACCGGCGTGACCGCGATGTTCCTCGGCGGTCAGGTGCTGCAGACCGCGATCGTGGACGTGCACGCGCCGGTCCTCGGTGACCTGCACGTGGCCACGTCCACGATCTTCGACGTGGGCGTCTACCTGATCGTCATCGGGCTGGTGCTGGACATCCTGCGCAGCCTCGGCGCGGAGCCGCAGGGCGGGCCGGACGAGTCCCCGCCGGAGGACGAGCCGGACCAGCGGCAGGACCGAGACCAGGACCGAGACCGAGACCAAGATCAAGATCGGGAGAAGGTGACCGCGTGACCCCGAACCTCGTGTACATCGTGCTCGTCGGCGTGCTCTTCGCGGCCGGCGTGGTGCTGCTGCTGGAACGCAGCCTGACCCGCATCCTGGTCGGCGTCATCCTGCTCGGCCACGGCGCGAACGTGCTCATCCTCTCCGGTGGCCGGGCCGGCGGCCCGCCGATCGTCGGCACGGTCGCGGACGAGGAGATGAGCGACCCGCTGCCGCAGGCCATGATCCTGACCGCCATCGTGATCACGCTGGCCGTGACCGCGTTCCTGCTCGCGCTCGCCTACCGCAGCCGGGACATCACCGGCCACGACGAGGTCCAGGACGACGCCGAGGACCGCCGGATCGTGGTGCTCGCCGAGCGCGACGACGTCCAGATCGGCGACGACCAGGACCAGGATCAGGACCAGGACTCCCCGGCGGTACGGGCATGACGTTCCTCGTACCGCTGCCGGTCGTCATCCCGCTGCTCGGCGCGGCCGTCACGCTGCTGCTCACCAGGCGCCCGCGCGCCCAGCGCACGGTCAGCCTGACCGCGCTCTCCACCACGCTGATCGTGTCGCTGGCACTGCTGGTGCTGTCCACGCAGGACGGCGCGCTCGCGGTCGCGGTCGGCGGCTGGGGGCCGCTCGGCATCGTGCTGGTCGCGGACCAGCTGGCCGCGCTGATGCTGGTGGTGTCGTCCGCGGTGACGCTGTGCGTGCTGATCTACTCGATCGGCCAGGGCATGGTCGACGGCGTGGAGGACACGCCGCTGTCCGTCTACCACCCGACGTACCTGATCCTGACCGCGGGCGTGACGAACGCGTTCCTGTCCGGGGACCTGTTCAACCTGTACGTCGGCTTCGAGATCCTGCTCGTCGCGTCGTACGTGCTGCTCACGCTGGGCAGCACGGAGAACCGGATCCGCGCCGGTACGACGTACGTGGTGGTCTCGCTGCTCTCCTCGCTGATCTTCCTGACCGCGCTCGGCCTGGTCTACGCCGCGACCGGCACGCTCAACATGGCGCAGCTGGTGACGCGCCTGGACGCGCTGCCGGACAACCTGCGCCTGGTGCTGCAGGGCATGTTGCTGCTCGCGTTCGGCATCAAGGCCGCGGTGTTCCCGCTGTCGTCCTGGCTGCCGGACAGCTACCCGACCGCGCCCGCGCCGGTCACCGCGGTCTTCGCCGGCCTGCTCACCAAGGTCGGCGTCTACGCGATCATCCGGACCGAGACGCTGCTGTTCCCGGAGGGGCGGGTCACCGACCTGCTGCTGATCGTGGCGCTGCTGACCATGGTGGTCGGCATCCTCGGCGCGGTCGCCCAGTCGGACATCAAGCGTCTGCTGTCCTTCACGCTGATCAGCCACATCGGGTACCTGCTGCTCGGGATCGGGCTGTCCACGCCGGCCGGCCTGTCCGCGTCGATCTTCTACACCGCGCACCACATCGTCGTGCAGACCACGCTGTTCCTGGTGGCGGGCCTGATCGAGATGCGCGCCGGGTCGACCGCGCTGGACCGGCTGGGCGGGCTGGCCCGGCTGTCACCGATCCTCGGCGTGCTGTTCCTGGTGCCGGCGCTGAACCTGGCCGGCATCCCGCCGTTCTCCGGCTTCCTCGGCAAGGTCGGGCTGTTCCAGGCCGCGGCCGGGGTGGGCGGCTGGCTGGCCTGGACGCTGGTCGCCGGCGGCGCGGTCACCAGCCTGCTGACGCTGTACGCGATCGCGCGCGTGTGGAACCTCGCGTTCTGGCGCACGCCGAACCCGGCGATGCCCGGTGTCGCACCGGCGGACGTGACCGCGGTCGACTGCGTGCCGGCCGTGTCCGTCCCGGTCACCGGGCCGTCGGTGCCGGTGTCCGCCGGCGACGAGCGCGGCGCGTACGCGTCGGCGCGCGCGGGGCGAGCACCGTCGGCCGTACCGCCGGATGATCATGATCCGGACGAGTCCGCGGTGCGCCTGCCCGCGATGATGGTCGGCCCGACGGTCGCGCTGGTCGCGCTCGGCACGGCGCTGACCGTGGCGGCGGGACCGCTGTTCAGCGTCGCGGCCACGTCCGCCGCGGACCTGATCGGACGCGACGCGTACGTGCGGACCGTCGCCGACCTGCCGGAGGTGGGGGAGTGAGGCGCGCGACGCTGCGCGAACGCGCGGTGGCCGTGGCCGGCATGGTGGCGGTCTGGCTGCTGCTCTGGGGCAACGCCGGCCCGTTCACGATCCTCGGCGGCGTGCTGGTCGCGGTCCTGGCGCTGATGATGTTCCCGCTGCCGTCCGTGCCGTTCGGCGGCCGGGTCAGCCCGGCCGGGACCGTGCTGTTCGCCGTCTGCTTCCTGCGCGACCTGGTGCTGGCCAGCGCGCAGGTCGCGTGGCTGGCGATCCGGCCCGGCCCGGTGCCGGCCAGCGCCATCGTCGCGGTCCCGCTGCGGGCCCGTACCGACCTGCACATCACGCTCACCGCGGCCGCGCTGTCGCTGATCCCGGGCAGCCTGATCGTGGAGGCCGATCGCGCCCGCGCGATCCTCTACGTGCACGTCATCGGCGTGTCCACCCGGGAGGACGTGGAGCGGGCGCGGGCGGCGGTGGTCCGCCTGGAGACCCGTGTCCTGCACGCGACCGGCGTGCCCCGGACCGGCCGCGCGGGCGACCCGGCCACCCCCGCCTCCGTGCCCGGTCACGTCGCGGCCGCCCGGCCGGGACCGGCGGAGAGAGCGGGCCGGCGGTTCACGGCCGGCCGCGACGTGCAGGAGCGGCGCGTCACCCCGGCCGCCGAACCGGTGGTCGACACCGCCGTCCGTACCGACGAGGAGGAGCGCGCATGACCGTGTCCGGCGTGATTCTGACCGTGCTGCTCTGTGCGGCCGCCGGCCTGACGCTCTACCGCATCCTGCGCGGGCCGGCCGTGCTCGACCGGGTCATCGCCACCGACGTGCTGCTCGCGGTCGTGGTGGCCGCGATCGCCGCGGAGGCCGCGTTCAGCCGGGACGCGACCGCGCTGCCGGTGCTGGTGGTGCTGTCGATCCTCGGCTTCGTCGGCTCGGTCGGCGTGGCCCGTCTCGGCTCGTCCACCGCGGAACCGGACACCGCCGCGTCGGCCGCGGCCGGGCAGTCCGACACCGACCCGGCCGCGCTCAACGTCCCCACCCACGGAGGCCGGTCATGATCGACGTCATCGCGGTCGTCCTGATGATCGGCGGCGCACTGCTCTGCCTCGCCGCCGGCATCGCGCTGCTCCGCTTCCCCGACCTGCTCAGCCGCATGCACGCCACCGCGAAACCCCAGGTCCTCGGCCTACTGCTGATCCTGATCGGCTGTGGCCTGCGACTGCGCGACCCGGTCGACGTGACCACACTGGTCCTCGTCGCGGTCTTCCAGCTGGCCACCGCACCGGTGGCCGCGCACATGGTGGCCCGCTCCGCCTACCGCACCCACCGCTTCCGCGCCGACCTGCTCGTCGTGGACGAACTCGCGCCCGCCATCACCCCGGCAGCCGACACCCCGGCCGGCCACGGCCCCCGATGAGCACGATCCCCGCGTCACCGGTGCGGAAGGGGCAACGGCCCGCCCCGCGGACCGTTTCCGCACCACAGGTCCGGGTGCCCGGCACACGTGCACCCGGGTGCCGGGCACCCGGCCCGCGCGGCGCGCTCCTCGCCGGGCTGCGCGAGCCGGGCTGCGCGAGCCGGGCCGCCACGGCGGGCCGACGGGATCGTGAGGATCGACCGGCCCGCGCGTCGACACCGGCGCTAACGCGGGGCCGAGGGCGCGGCGCGGGCCGGGTCCGGCGGCGCGGCGAGGTAGCGGAGCAGCGTGGTGTGGCGGAATTCCAGACCGGCTCCGGAACGGCGCAGGATTCCGCGCCGGTGCGCGTCGTCGAGGAAGTGACGCAGGCGGAACGGGGTCCGGCCGGTGAGGGCCAGCAGCAGCCGCGCCCAGGCGAACCGGAGCCACGGCACGCCCACCCGCGCGATCCCCAGCGCGGTCAGCAGGATGACGGCGGTGCGACCGAACTGCTGGGTGCCCATCCACCAGTTCCACTGCAGACCGGACCGCAGCCCCGTGATCGCCGCGACGGCCAGCACGGCCAGCAGGACGTTCCGGTCGTCGCGGAGCGCCCGGCCGTCGTCGACGCGGTCGTCGTGGACGCGGCCGAACGCGACGCCGGTGAGCAACGCGGTGGTCAGCCCGATGCCCAGCCCGGACAGCGCCGGGACGAGGACGTCCTCGTCCGGCACCACGAGCAGGCCGATCGCGGCCGCCCACGCGCCGCCGACGACCAGCCCCACCGCGGCGTGGGCGGGCCGGAACGCCGTTCTGACCGGCCGGGGCCCGGTCACCGGAGCGCCGACCGCACGGCTGGCGACGACCGCGGTGATCAGGCCGACCGGCAGGCCGAACCGGATGCTCATGAACACCGACCCGAGCACGCCGACCAGGAGGCGAAGGGACCCGGCCGTGGCCGGGTTGAGGTCGGGCAGCTGCCACCAGTGGAGCACCGGCCGGTCCCGCGCGACCATCCGCCGGGCCAGGTATCGCAGCCACCGGCCGGCCCGCGCCGCCGGGTACGGCCCGGCCCGGCGCCCGTAGACGGCCGGGAGGAAGGCGTCCAGCAGCGCGGCCCGCGCCTCGGGGTTGGTCATGGTGAGCAGCTCGCCGGGATCGGTGCGGGGATCGTCGTACGCGACGCGGGCCAGGTAGATCATGAGCGGCGAGGAGAGCAGCACCGCCAGGCGTCCGCGTGGGGTGCGCTCGATGTGGTCGACGACGTCCCGCCAGCGTTCCGTACCCCGGTGCTGGCCGACCGGCAGGTAACGCGCCGCCTCGTCCGGCCGCAGCGGCTGCACGGTGATCTCGGAGGCGCGGGCCAGCGTCACCCCGGACCGCTGCACCGCCTCCCGGAACGGCTTCTCCTGGGAGACCAGCACGAGTGGGCGGCCCGCGGCGAGCTCGGTACGGAGCCGGCGCAGCACCGCCACCCGGTGCGCCGGATGCGCCTCGTCGAAGCCGTCCAGGACCGGCAGCACCCGGCCGGCCGCGACCGTGGCGGCCGACCTGCCGAATCGGCGTCCGTCGCGCAGATCGGGGTGGACCTGCAGGAGCGTCGAGGCGAGCCAGTCGTCCAGGCTCCGCTCCGGATCCCAGGCCGGCACGGACAGCAGCACCGGCACCCGCGTGTCACCGTCGAGCAGGTCGAGGGCCAGCCGGAGCGCCATCGAACTCTTGCCGCTGCCCGGCGCGCCCAGCACGACCAGCTGCCGGACCGGCAGGTCCGCGACGTGCCGGGCGAGATCCTCGATGGTGCCGGACCCGCCCGCGCCGGACCAGCGGGTCGGCTGCAGGTACGGCGGGTGCAAATCCCGGGCGGTCGCCTCCTCCTCCAGGCTTCGCCTCGTCCGACGCACGAGGTGGTCGTGGATCACGTCGGTCGCGTCCGCCGGGGCGGCGGCGCGCCAGGTGACGACCAGGCTGATCACGGAAACCACCAGGCTCAGCACGCCGACCGCGAGGCTGAGCACGCTGGCCCGCTGGTCCGCGTGTTCGAGGCCGGTGCCGGAGAGCAGGCGCGCCCAGTTGACGAACGCCAGCACCGACACCGGGAGAGCCACGATCAGCAGGGTCCGCGTCCACGCTCGCCGCATCGGCACATTGTCCGGCACGGACCCGCCGGAACGCGGTAGGCCGAACGGGTACGCGGTGGCCCCGCACCGCGTACCGCCGGACCGGCCTTCAGGACCTGGCCAGGAAGTCCAGGGTGACCTGGGCGAACAGCGGGGAGTCGACCAGGTTGTAGTGGGTGAGGCCGGGAAGGATCGCCAGCGCGTGACCGCCCTTCGGCCGGCCCGAACCGTCCCACCCGCCGTCCCGCACGCCGCCGTCGAGCAGCGCGAAGACCTCCGCGAAGTGGCTGACCGGGCACATGTCGGCGTCCGCCGCGACGATCAGCGTGGGCACCTGGAGGCCGCGGACCTCCTCGGTGAAGTCGTAGTCGACGGCCATCGACTCGCCGATCTTGTCGAGCAGGCGCGGGAAGTCCTCCGGGCGGGGCGCCACCCGCTGGTACAGCTCGTACATCGGCGTGTCCTTCATGAACTCCACCGCGGCCCCGGTCAACTGGCCCTGCTGGGCGAGGATCTCCGGGTCGGTGGCGTCGCGGCGGATGCCGGCCGACGCGGCGACCAGGCGGCCGACCGCGCCCGGGTGGCGGATCGCGAGCTGCAGCGCGACGCCGCCGCCCAGCGAGTAGCCGGCCACGTCCGGCCGGTCCAGGCCCAGGTGGGCGATGAGCGCGGCGATGTCGTCCGCCATCGTGCGGATGTCGATCGGCCGGTCGATGTCCGCGGTCCGGCCGTGGCCCTGCAGGTCCGGCAGGATCACCCGGTGCCGCGCGGACAGCGCCGGCAGGATCGCCCCGAACATCTCACCGCTGCCGAGCCCGCCGTGCAACAGGACCAGCGGGCTGCCCTCGCCGACCTCTTCGAAGTACAGGTTGATGCCGTTGACCTCGGCGTACGTCATGTGCTGCCTCCTCGTTGATGCTTCTTACCTCCCTAGGACCGGGCGGGTGACGGAAACTCATCGGTCCCCGGATAGATTTTTCGTCCATGACCGACGTGCTGACCGAACTCGAGGCCTACCGGCCGGAGCTGACCGGGTACTGCTACCGCATGCTCGGCTCCGCGTTCGAGGCCGACGACGCGGTCCAGGACACGATGGTCCGGGCCTGGCGCGGCCTCGACCGCTTCGAGGGCCGGTCCGCGCTGCGCTCCTGGCTCTACCGGATCGCCACGAACGTGTGCCTGAGCATGCTGACCGGCGCGCAGCGACGCGTCCGCCCGATGGACCTCGGTCCGGCCGGCTCCGGTCACGCCACGTCACCGGGCACGCCGCTCGAGGACGCCACCTGGCTCGGCCCGATCCCGGACGACCCGGCCGTCGTCGTCGCCGGGCGGGAGACGGTGCGGCTCGCGTTCGTCGCCGCGCTCCAGCACCTGCCGCCCCGCCAGCGTGCCGTGCTGATCCTGCGCGAGGTGCTGTCCTGGTCCGCTGCCGAGGTCGCGGACCTGCTCGACATGACCGTCGCCGGCGTCAACAGCGCGCTCCAGCGGGCCCGCGCCACGCTCGCCACCACCACGCCCGGCGACCTGCGCACGGTCACCGACGCGGCGCAGAACGCGTTGCTCGACCGCTACGTGCGCGCGTTCGAGGCGTACGACATGGACGCGCTCACCGCGCTGCTGCACGAGGACGCGACGCTGTCCATGCCGCCGGTCCCGCTGTGGCTGCGCGGCCGGGCCGACATCCGCGCCTGGATGACCGGCACCGGCGCCGGCTGCCGCGGCTCCCGTCTCGTGCCCATCACGATCAACGGCCTTCCCGGTTACGCGCAGTACCGCACGACCGGCCCGTGGTCGCTGATCGCGCTGGAGATCACCGACGGCCGCATCGCCGCCGTCACGAACTTCCTCGACGCCGCGCGGCTGTTCCCCCGCTTCGGCCTGCCGACGACCCGCCCGGCCGGCTCCGGTGCGGCACCCGCGAGCTGACGTCGAAGAGCGACATTCATCGTCCCGCTTCCGGCGTGGCCGCGTCCCGAGTGCTCCCGCGGGCACCGGTCGGCCGCGGGCGGCCTCCCTGCCGGCCGGCGGGTGGTCACCACGACCCGGCCGCACCTCCCACGCCGCCGAAGCAGCCGAGCGTCCGGGTGACGTGCGGGGCCGGTCGTGTGTTCGCGTGGCGTGCGGGGCCGGTCGTGCTTCCGGGTGGCGTGCGGGGCCGGTCGTGCGTTCGCGTGGCGCGGCCGGGCGGGCGGCCGGGTGGCCGGCGGACAGGCTTGCGACCGGGTGACCGGCAGGCGGCGGTGTGCCGGGGGGACGCCTCAGGCGTGCGTCAGCATGAACGCGAGCAGGAAGCCGGCGCACGTCACGATGCCGACCAGCGGGCCGGAGTACCGGACCGCGACCGGGACCATCGTGTCCGCCAGCATGGTCAGGATCGCACCGGCCGCGAACGCCTGCACCACCGCGACCGTGGCCGGTCCCGCGCCGCCGAGCAGCGCGTAACCCAGCGCGGCCGCGACCGCGGAGACGACCGCGACGCCCGCCCAGAGGCCGAGGATCCAGCGCACCGACCGGCCGGACGCGCGCAACCCGACCGCGGCCGACAGCGACTCCGGCACGTTGGACAGGAACACGCCCGCGACCACCGCGGTGCTGACCGCGCCGCCGCCGAGCAGCGAGACGCCGATCGCGGCCGACTCCGGGATGCCGTCCAGCATCGCGCCGAGCACCAACGCGAACGCGGCACCGCCGGCGTTCGCGGCCGGATGCTTGCGGTCGTCGCCGCCGCGCCGGTCGACGATCGCGTCACCGGCGAAGAACGTGACCGCGCCGGCCAGGATGCCGACACCGACCGGCACCGCGCCGGCCTCGGTGAACGCCTCCTCGACCAGGTCGAACGAGACGGTGGAGATCAGCACGCCGGCACCGAACGCCATCACCGTGCCGACCACCCGGTCCGGCACCGGGCGGACCAGCCCGAGCACGGCACCGACCAACAGCGCGAACCCGCCGACGAAACCCCAGAACGCCGCTTCCAGCATCGGGCCGATGCTAGCCCGCCGCGGGCCGGTCCGCCCGCCGTGCCGCGGAGCCCTATCGGACGGCGAAGACCGCCTGGTCGTCGCCCGGTTTCAGGTCCGGGACCGGTGCGCCACCGAGCGCCCGCCGGTAGAGCACGACCGTCCCCTGTGACGCGGATCCCGCGTCGCGGCGGACGACGAGCAGCAGGCTGCGCTCCTCGCCGGCATCGAGGTCGGCGAGCCGGCACTGCACCGGGAACTGCCCGCCCGGTGTCTCCACGTCCGCCGCCGGGCCCGTCGTGGCCTCCGGCGCCGCCGGCGCACCTGGGGCCGCCGGCGCACCTGGGGCCGCCGGCGCGCCCGAGGTCGTCGGTGTGCCCGGCGTCGCTTCCGGTGCCGCGGCGGACAGCGGGATCGAGCGGCCGGCCTCGGTCGGCACCGCCCAGGGCGCGGCGGTGCGGACCTCCAGGCACGCGTCCCAGCCCTGGACGCGCGCGCTGAGCGGGCTGCCCGGGTCGAGCGTCAGCCAGACGTCGTCCGCCGGGGCCGGCCCGCGATTGCCGACCGTGAGCGAGATCGTGCCCGCACCCTCCGCGTCGTAGGTGAGGTTCCCACTCCGTACCCACAGATCGGCTCTCGGTCTTTCGGACGGGTTCGCCACCGGCGTGAACGACGGCAGGGACCCGGCGAACTGGCCGTTCCCGGTGTACCAGAAGTCCGCGTCCTGGTGGCGGGTCCACTCGGCGCGCTGATCCGCGTACGGCTGTAGGTCACCGAACGACACGGTGACCGCGCCGCCGTCCGCCACCCGGACCGCGGTCAGCCACTGCACGGTCGTCCCGGTCGTCACCGTCACCACGCCGATCGGCACCACGTCCGCGCCGAGCCGGGTGAACGCGACCGCCGCCTCCGGCCCCGCCGACTCCTTCAGCACACACCGCAACACGACCACGGCGTCCGCGGCCCCGTCACCGTCCACGTCGCCGTGCGCGATCGAGGTGGCCCAGACCGCCCCGACGGCCGGCTCCTCGGTGGCCGTGACGCCGCTGACCGGGCACGTCCACCCGGCCGGCACCTGCTGCAGCGCGAAACCGCGCAGTTCGGCCACGGTGATCGGCCCGGACGGCGGCGCGGGCGTGCTCGCGGCCGGTCCCGCCGTCTCCGGCGCGTCCACACCGGCCGGCACCACGCCCGCCGGCCGGTCCCGCGGCCGATCCGGCAGCATGCCGGCGTAGACGATCGCGGGCGACGCTATCAACGCGGCCGTGAGCAGCACCGCCGCCACCATCCCGGTCTGCCGCCCCGCCCTCCGGCGCCGCGGCCGCCGCGGCCGCCGCCCGACGGTCAGGACCTGCGTGTCCAGGTTGTGGAAGACCACGCCCAGCCCGCTGTCCCGCTCATCCTCGCGCTGCGCCATCCCCCGACTCTGCCAGCCCCAGGTTGCGACCCGGCCACACCCACCCGGGAATGTCACGAGAACAACACCTTCGGCGAACCCCGCCTCACCCCCACCGGGCGCCGAAGAAGATGGTGACCAGTGGTGGTCCGGTCGCGGCTCCCCGCGACCGTACGCGTGATGTAGGGCCGGGTTCAGCCGACGCCGACGGCCTGGCGGGCGCGTTCGTGGTCGGTGTGTTCGGAGACCAGGGGGCCGACGTCGAGGATGAGGGCGACGTCGCCGTTGCCGAGGATCGTGGAGCCGCTGACGCCCTTGAGGTTGGCGAACAGCGGGCCGAGCGGCTTGATGACGGTCTGGAACTCGCCGAGCAGCGCGTCGACCACCAGGCCGGTGCGCTGCCCGCTCTGCTCGACCACCACCACGTTCTGGCGCCGGGCCGGCAGGCCGGGGATGCCGAAGATCTGCCGGAGCCGGATGAACGGCAGCACCTCGCCGCGCAGGTTCATGCAGTCGCGGCCCTGTGGGCCCGGCGGCAGTTCGACGCACTCGGTCACCCGGTCCAGCGGCACGATGAACGACGACGGGCCGACGCCGACCAGGAAGCCGTCGATGATGGCGAGCGTCAGTGGCAGCCGGATGCGGATCGTGGCGCCGTGGCCGCGGACCGACTCCACCTCGATGCTGCCGCGCAGCGCGGTCACGTTGCGGCGTACGACGTCCATGCCGACGCCGCGGCCGGACAGGTTGGACACGGTCTCGGCGGTGGAGAAGCCGGGTTCGAAGATGAGGTCGTAGACCTCGGCGTCGGTCAGCGCGGCGGTCGCGGGGACCAGGCCGCGGTCGACGGCCTTGGCGAAGATCCGGTCGCGGTCCAGGCCGCGCCCGTCGTCGGCGACCTCGATGACGATGTTGCCGGCGTCGTGGTAGGCGTGCAGCCGCAGCGTGCCGTCCGCGGGTTTGCCGCAGCGCACCCGTTCGGCCGGCGGTTCGATGCCGTGGTCGAGGGAGTTGCGGACCAGGTGGAGCAGGGGGTCGCTGATCCGTTCGACCAGGGCCTTGTCCATCTCGGCGTCACCGCCGGTGATGGTGAGCTGCACCTGTTTGCCGAGGTCGACGCAGACGTCGCGGACCACGCGTTCGAAGCGGCGCAGCGTCATGCCGATCGGGACCATGCGCAGCGACAGCGCGCTGTGCCGGACCTCGTCGATGAGCCGGGTGACCTCGCCCTGGGCCTCCGCGCCGGCCGCGAGCATGGTGGTGCTGGCCTGCGCGATGACGAGCTCGCCGACGAGGTCGATGAGCCGGTCGAGGCGGGCGGCGTCGATCCGGATCGTCTGGGTGTCGCCGGAGCGGCTGTCCGCGACCTTGCGCTGGCGGCTGAGCGCGGCCTCGACCACGGCCGGGTCGGCGATGCCCTCCTCGATCAGGACCTGGCCGATGGGTACGGACAGCGAGCGCTCGCGCTGGATCCGCAGCGCGGTGTCGATCTCGCTCGGGGTGACCGCGCCGCTCTCCAGGAGTACGTCGCCGAGCCGGTCCCGCTGCGGCATCGCCTCGATGTAGTCCACGTAGGACGCGGCGGCCAGCGGCGTGATCCGGATGTCGCTGTCCTCGCGGACGAACTCGAAGACCGACTCGATCTCCGCCTTCGGCGCGTCCGTGATCAGGTCGATCTCGAACGCGAGGTAGCTGCTCTCCGGGTCCATGTCGGCCGCGTCCGGCAGCGCGGAGTCGTCGACCGCGACCCGGTCGAGCGTGCCGAGCGTGCCGAGGTAGCGCACGAAGGACAGCGGATCCATGCCGTTGCGCAGGCAGTCCGGGCCGAACCGCAGGCTCAGCCGCCAGCCCCGGGCGCCGGGATCGGTGGCCACGTCGGTGACCTCGGCCGCGGGCACGGCGGCCGCGAACGACCCCGGCAGGAACGGCGTGAGCCGGGTCAGCAGCGCCGCGCCGGCGGTCTCCTCCTCGGGGGTGGCCGACATCCGGCCCTCCGCGACCCCGGAGATCACCCCGGCGATGTGGTCCGCGCACGGCAGCAGCGCGCTGATCAGCTCCGGCGTGACCCGGACCTCGCCCTCGCGCACGTGTCCGAGCAGCGTCTCCACCACGTGCGTGAAGCTGACCAGGTGTGACAGTCCGAACAGCCCGGCCGAGCCCTTCAGCGTGTGCGCCGACCGGAACACCGCGTTCACGGTCTCGGTGGCGTCCGGGTCCGTCTCCAGCCCGAGCAGGCCCTCCTCCAGGGACTCCAGCAGCTCCCGGGCCTCGGTGATGAAGATGTCCAGGGCTTCGGTCGCGTCATCGTCGGAGAAACTCACGACAGCGCCTCCAGGGACGGGTCCAGGTGGACGATGGCCAGCGACTCGCGGACGGCCGGGCTCGCGTCCCGGAACTCGACCGTCGACCCGATCCGGGCCGCCTCCCGCCGGGTCAGCAACAGAATCTGCAGCCCGGCCGTGTCGATCTCGGTGACGTCCGCCAGCCGTACCCGCAGCACGCTCTTCTCCTCCAGCGCGGCGAGCAGTCGCGGTGCCTGTTCGGCCGCGGAGTGGATGGTCAGCTCGCCGGCGAGCTCCACGGTGCTCATGCCGCCTCCTCCGCCGCGGTCCGCCGGTGACGTGCGGCGGGCGCCGGGCCCGCGGGCTCGTTCACGGCGCGATCAGCTTGCTCACGGCCGCGAGCATCTGCTCGGGCTGGAACGGTTTCGTCACCCACGCCTTCGCGCCCGCGGCCTGCGCCTGGCGCTTCTTGTCCTCCTGCGACTCGGTGGTCAGCATGATGATCGGCGTGAACTTGTACGCGGGCAGCTTCTTCGCCTCGGTCACGAACGTGATGCCGTCCATGTTCGGCATGTTCACGTCGGAGATGATCAGGTGGACGCGGCGCCCGTCCAGCTTGGCCAGCGCGTCCTTGCCGTCCGTGCCGACCAGCACGTCGTAGCCCGCGCCCTTGAGCGCGATGCTGACCACCTGCCGCACCGACGCGGAGTCGTCGACCACGAGAATGGTCTTCCCCATGTCATCCCCCTAGAAGAACGTGATCTCCGAGTCGCGGACCTGTGCGCCGGATCCGGACCGGTGCGCGTCCACCTCCTCGGCCATGGTGTAACTGGCCTCCATCTCGCCGAGGACCGCGTCCGGGTCGATCGGCGGCGCGTCCGTGCGCGCGCGTTCGCCCGCCTCCTCGACCACGGCCGGCAGCCGGTCGATGCTGGCCTGGAGGTGTTCCAGCACCTGGCACACCCGGTCCTGGAACTGCAGGTTCACCAGGGAGTCGCTGATGTCGCCGCGGATGCCGGTCGCGGCGCGGGACAGCGTGGCGGACGAGTCCCGGAAACCGGCGACCACGGCCTGCAGGTCGTCGAGGACGGCCTGGACCTCCGCGTTCGCGCCGGCCACCGCCTCGTCCTCGCGTTCCGCGGTCTCCTCCGCGTGGGTGAGCAGCGTCCTGATGGTCGACTCGACGTGCCCGACCTTGGAGGCCATCCGCTCGCTGGTGCCGGCGGAACGGTCGGCGAGCTGCCGCACCTCGTCCGCGACCACGCCGAACGCGGCACCGGCCCGGCCGATCCGGGCGGCCTCGATCGACGCGTTCAGCGCCAGCAGGTTCGTCTGCGCCGCGATCGCGGTGACCTCGCCGGACATCTGGCGCAGCTCGTCGTTGAACGCGAGCAGCGTGCGCAGCTCCGCGACGGTCGCCCGCTTGGAGGAGAGCGCGTCGTCGAGCGTGCCGACCACGCCGCCGAGCCGTTCCCGGCTGCGGTCGAACGTGCCGCCCTGACCCTCGTCGAGCACGCCGGTGGACGACTCGAGGACGGTGTCGAGGTTCTCGACGATCTCGGCGAACCGTTCGGTGAGCGTGCCGACCGCGGTCTCCATCTGCGTCCGCGACGACGTGAGCTGCGCGGACCAGACCGGCACCAGCGATCCGGCGAGCCGGCTGACGCTGTGCAGGTGCTGGTGGGCCGGCTGCGAGGCGGCGACGGCCGTGGGGGCGCGACGCCGCCCGAGACCGTAGCCGGCCGCGCCACCCGCGCACACGCCCAGCAGAACCCAGAGCATCTCAGCCATACCGGTGGATCACCTCCGCGATGGATCCGAGCGGCGCCTCCCGGTCGACGGCGCCGAGCGTGACGGCCTCGTGCGGCATGCCGTGCACCACGCACGTCGCCTCGTCCTGCGCGACCGTGAACGCGCCGGCCCGGTGCATCTCCAGCAGGCCGCGGGCGCCGTCGTCGCCCATGCCCGTCATGATCACGCCGAGTGCCGCGTTGCCGGCCGCCCGGGCGACGGACCGGAACAGCACGTCGACCGAGGGCCGGTGCCGGTTGACCGGTGGGGCGTCGAAGACGCGCACCCGGTAACCACTACCCATCCTGATCAACTCCATGTGCCGCCCACCCGGCGCGACCAGCACGTTCCCGGGCAGCACCTCGTCGCCGTCCGCGGCCTCGCGCACGCGCACCCGGCACATCGTGTCCAGTCGCTGCGCGAACGCGGCCGTGAACCGCTCCGGCATGTGCTGCACGATCACCACGCCGGGCACCGACCGCGGCAGCGCCGGCAGCACGACCTCCAGCGCCTTCGTGCCGCCGGTCGACGTCCCGATCGCCACGACCCGTTCCGCGCTGACGACCGCCTTGTTCGCTTTGTGTCCCGGCAGATCGGTCAGGTGGGGCGGGTCGAGCACGACGGCGGGCGCGGCCGGTGGCGACCCGAGCCGCGTGGCCGGCACGGCCGGCGGCGCGAACCGCGGGTCCGGCGGGGTCAGGAACGGCGCGAGCCGGGTGGCCGGGGGCGGTGACCCGAGCCGCGTGGCGGCCACGGCGCGCGTCGGCGCCGGCGCCGCACGACCACCGGCGGGCGCAAGAGCCAGATCAACGTCATGCGGCGGTACGGATGCGCGTCCCCGCTGCCCACCGAGCGCGGCGGCGCGCACCGCCGCCACGATGTCGGAGAACTGCGTCTCGACGAACTGCTTCAGCCCGGTGACCGGCCGTGGGATCACCGCCACCGCGCCGGCCGCGAGCGCCTCCACGGCGGTCTCGGCACCGTGGGCCGTCAGCGCGGAGCAGACGACGACCGGCGTCGGCCGTACCGCCATGATCTTCTTGAGGAACGTCAGCCCGTCCATCCGGGGCATCTCCAGGTCCAGCACCACCACGTCCGGCCACGCCCGGTTCATGTGGGCCATCGCGAAGACCGGGTCGGCGACCGCGCCGATCACCTCGATGCCCGGGCTCGCCGCCAGCCGCGCGGTCAGCGCCTGCCGCACCACCGCGGAGTCGTCGACGATCAGCACGCCGATGGCCCGCCCGGGCACCGTGGGGATCGTGCCGGCCGAGGTCATGGCGCCCGCCGGGACGTCGCGTGCAACTCCACCTCACCGGTGGCCACGTCGAACGAGAGCCGGCGCGCGCCGCGCCCGCCGAGGTGCGTCTCGGCCAGGTGGAAGCCGTGCCGGTCGAGCAGCGCGAGCCCGGCGTCGATGTTGTCCCGGGCGACGTCCGGCGCGCGGCCGCGGCGCTGCGCCGGCGGGAACTGGTTGCCGCCGCCGAACATCCGGGCCACGTACTCCGACGGGCGGGTGCCGTGCCGGCCGATCTCGTGCAGGAACATCCGTACCGCGTGGTCGGCGTACCGTCCGTCGAGCGGGCCGGCCGCGCCGGGCAGCCGGCGCACGGGCAGCATGTAGTGGCACATGCCGCCGACCCGGCGCCGCGGATGCCAGAGCGTGATCGACACGCACGACCCGAGCAGCGTGTGGATCCGGGTCCCGGCGTCGCCGAAGCAGAACTCGCCCGGGTTGAGCACCACCTCCACGAGGCTAGCCACGCTGCTGCCCGGGGATCCGGTAAATCGACGGTTCGACCATGACCAGCTTCGACGGGATCGAGTTCAGTGACTCGGACCGGCCGACGATCAGGTATCCGTCCGGCTGCAGCATCTCCTGCAGGCGCCCGATCAGCTGCCGCTTCGTCTCCGGGTCGAAGTAGATCATGACGTTGCGCAGCATGATGACGTCGAACCGGCCGAGGTGCTCGAGGTTCTCCATCAGGTTGTGCCGGCGGAAGCTGACCTGCTGGCGCAGTGGACGGGCGACCGCCATGCTGCCGTCGTACTCGTCCCGGCCGCGCAGGCAGTACTTCCGCAGCAGCTGACGCGGGATCTTGTCGGCCGCGGTGAGCGGGTAGATGCCGAGTTGCGCGCCCTCGACCACGCGGGTGGAGATGTCCGTGCCGACGATCTCCCAGCGCTGGTCCGGCAGCGACTCGGAGAGCACCATGGCCGCGGTGTACGCCTCCTCGCCGGTGGAGCTGGCCGCGCTCCACAGCCGGAACGGCCGGCTGCGATCCCGGGCCGGCAGCACCGTGTCGCGGATGAAGTCGAAGTGCTGCTGCTCGCGGAAGAAGAACGTCTCGTTCGTGGTGAGCAGGTTGATCAGCTGGCGGAGCTCCGGCCCGTTGTCCGCCTGTCCGCGCAGGTAGCGCACGTACTCGCCGTATCCGCTCAGGCCGAGTGCGCGCAGCCGCTTGTCCAGGCGGCCGGTGACCAGGGATTCCTTGCCGGGCGTCATCCGGATGCCGGTCTCCCGGTAGAGCAGGCCGGTGATGTAGGCGAACTCGTCCGGGCCGATGGGCCGGCTGGTGAGCGACTGCTGCATCAGTTTCCTTCGTCGGCTGGTTCGTCGGACTCGGTGACACGGCCGCGCGCCCGGGCTGCCTCGCCCAAGCTGACCATGTCACTGATCGACAGAACGTTGCCGACATCCAGAAGAATCAGGAAGTCTCCGTCGCGGCGAGCCATGCCGCTGATGTAGTCGGCCCGGATCCCGGAGCCGAAGCTGGGCGCCGGTTCGATGTCGTCCTCGCCGAGCGCGACCACCTTGTTGACCGAGTCGACCAGGATGCCGAGGTCCTGTCCGCCGTCGCCGTCGGTGCCGCCGGGGCCGGGCTCGAGGCCGGTCGCGTCGATGTGCACGATGATGATGCTGGTCCGGCGCCGGACCGTGGTGGTGCCGCGCTCGAACCGGATGGCGAGGTCGATCACCGGCACCGCCCGGCCGCGCAGGTTGATCACGCCGCGGATGAACGACGGCATCATCGGCACCACCGTGAGGTTGCGGTACTCGAGGATCTCCAGCACGTGGAAGATGTTGAGCGCGTACGCCTCGTCGTTGAGCGTGAACGTCAGATAGCGGCCGGACCCGGCCCGCGCCGCCGCCGGCATGGTGGAAACGTCGCTCACCGCCGCTCCTCTCGGTCTGTGGGGGTGAACCACTTCATCCGATCATGTTGTCTCCTCTTGGACAGGCAATATGAGCCTTTGTCGGATAACGACCGATGCGGCCGCCTACGCTGTGTTCTCGAGGCGAAGATCAACCGAGGAGCCCCGCCATGGCGAACGCGTCACATGCTCGGCAACCGTCGACCGGCTTCGGGTTCAAGAACCTGTCGGTCGCCTGGAAGCTGCGCTGGATGGCCCTGATCACCTGCGTCCTGCTGCTGGTGGTCGGCGTGGTCGGCATCGTGCAGCTGGGCAGCGCGCAGGACCGGCTGGCCAGCATGTACACCGTGCACCTGCACAACACGAAGTCGCTGGACGAGGTGGCGATCGCCTACCGCGACGCCCGGCTCTCCACCCGCGTGCTGGGCATGGCGCAGGGCAAGGAGGAGAACGACGCGGCGACGGTCCGGGTCGAGGAGACCCTGGTCGCGCTGACCAGCGCGTGGGGCGTGGTGGACGGCAAGGACATCGCCGGCGACGACGCCGACCGGGACCAGATCGACCAGAGCTTCACCGCCTACCAGACCGTGGTGCGGGACAAGCTGATCCCGGCCGGCGCGTCCAACAGCTACGCCCTCTTCAACGAGGTGGTGGCGGAGGACATCGCCCCGATCACCACCGCGATCGACGAATCGCTGACCCGGCTGCTGGACGCGGAGGACCTGGCCGCGAAGACCACCACCGAGGCCTCGGCCGCGGCGTACGGGACCGCGCGGACCGTGCTGATCAGCCTGATCGTCTTCGCCGTGCTCTTCACGTTCGTGATGGTCCAGGTGATCACCCGCTCGATCGCCCGCCCGCTGGAGCGGACCGTCGCGGTCCTCAGCGGGCTGGCCGCCGGCCGGCTCGACCAGCGGCTCGAGGTCGACAGCCGGGACGAGGTGGGCCGGATGGGCACGGCGCTCAACAGCGCGCTCGACCGGCTCTCCGAGACGGTCAGCACCGTGATCGACTCGTCCGCGCAGATCAACAACGCGGCCAGTCAGATCAGCGGCGCGTCGCAGAACCTCTCCCAGGCCGCGACCGAGCAGGCGTCCAGCATCGAGGAGACCACGTCCAGCCTCGAGCAGATGACCGCGGGCATCGCGCAGAACAGCGACAACGCGCGGGCGACCGAGGAGATGGCCGCACAGGCACGCGCGGAGGCGCTGGAGGGCGGCGAGGCGGTGCAGAAGACCGTGGACGCGATGAAGGAGATCACCAGCAAGATCGGGATCATCGACGACATCGCGTTCCAGACGAACATGCTCGCGCTGAACGCCACCATCGAGGCCGCGCGCGCCGGCGAGCACGGCAAGGGTTTCGCCGTGGTCGCCACCGAGGTCGGCAAGCTGGCCGAGCGCAGCCAGGTCGCGGCGCAGGAGATCAGTGAGCTGGCGTCCGGCAGCGTGCAGACCGCGGAGCGGGCCGGCTCGCTGCTCAACACCATCATCCCGAGCATCATCCGCACCTCCGACCTGGTGCAGGAGATCGCGGCGGCCAGCGGGGAGCAGTCCACCGGCGTGCGTCAGATCAACATCGCGATGAACCAGATCGGCAAGGTCACCGAGCAGACCGCGTCGTCCAGCGAGGAGCTGGCCGCGACCGCGGAGGAGATGTCCGCGCAGACCACGCAGCTGCAGACGATGATGGACTTCTTCCAGGTCGGCGCGCCGGTGCGGCGGGCCCGCACGGACTACGCCGGCGCGGACTACGCCGGGCGCGAGCACGCGGGCCGGATGGGCGGCAACGGCACCGGCTACTACTCCGCGCAGGGCGCGTCGGTCGCCGGCGGGCCGTCCTACTCGCGACGCGACCAGGACGCGTTCGTGCCGGAGATCGAGGCCAAGTTCGACCGGTTCTGAAAATCAGGAGCCAGCGGGGGGTACGGGAGTCGTCCCGTACCCCCCGACGTTCTTCCGGTCGTGTCCGTGACAGCGCCGGCCCGGGCCGCGTCCAGTCGGCGTCCAGCGCGCGTCCCGTACCGCGCCATAGCTTTCCTCCCGTCACTCGATCTGGGGGAGGAATCATGAAGGCGCACCTGAAGAGAGTTCTCGCGGCGGCGGCGCTGAGCGCGGTCGCGACGGTCACGGTCGTGGCGAGCGGGCCGGCGGCCGGCCAGGCGGCGGTGCCGCAGGTCCAGGGCTGGGGCATCACCGCGGACGGCCTCACGATGCTGGCGTTCCAGTCGCAGACGCCGAACGTCAGCCAGTGGGTGCAGGACATCGTCGGGTTCACCGGCCACGACACCTACGCGATCGGTCTCGACACCCGGCCGGCGAACGGGCTGACCTACGTGGTGGCCAACGCCGGCGGCGTCTACACGGTCAACCAGTGGTACCTGACGAAGGTCGGCCAGCTGAGCGTGGGACTCAGCGGCCAGTCGTTCGGCGTGGACTTCAACCCGGTGGCCGACCGGCTGCGGATCATCGGCAACACCGGGCAGAACCTCAGCCACGACGTCGACGGCAACGTCACCACGGCGCAGACCGCGCTGACCGACGGCGCCACCGGCAAGTCCGCGACCGGGGTGACCGCGGCCGCGTACATGAACAACGACACCAGCGGCATGACGCTCACCGCGCTCTACGACGTCGACACCGTCGCGAACCAGCTCTCGCTGCAGAACCCGCCGGCGGCCGGCACGCTCTTCCCGCAGGGCGCGCTCGGCGTCGACCCGGCGCTCAGCGCGAGCCTGGACGTCTACAGCACGATCAGCAACGGCCGGGCCGTGGCGAACACCGCGTTCGCCGCGATCATCAACCCGGTGACGAACCGCAGCACGCTCTACTCGGTGGACGTCACGTCCGGGTTCGCCACCTCGATCGGCACCTTCCCGTCGGTGCTGCAGGTCGGCTCGATCACCTTCGCGCTCTGACGACGCGAGGCCCGCCACCTCGACGGGAGGGTGGCGGGCCTTGTCTCATGCGGCCAGGTGCGTCGGCAGCCCCTGGTGGTTGGTGAACGCGAGCCGGCTGCTCAGGTCGCCCCGGTTCGCGATCTGCGCGAAGTAGGTGGCGCGGCGGCGCGCCACGCACCCGTCCGCGCGGCCGGACGTCTTGACCTGCTCCGGGTCCAGGTGCGTGTTCAGGCCGTCGCGCAGCAGCGTCAGCGCCTCGGCGCGCAGCTGCGAGATGCGCGACTCGGTCACGCCCAGCTCCGCCGCGATGACCGCCATCGGCTCCTCGTTCAGGAAGTACCGGGTGATCACGATCCGCAGCCGCTCCGGCAGCGCCTCGATCGCGTTGTGCAGGTAGCCGATCCGCTCCCGGTGCACCAGCAGCTCCTCCGGGCCCATGGTCGACTCGGTGACCATGTCGTCCGCGCTGCCGGTGGTGAAGCCCTGCAACGACAGCACGACCGCGCGCTGCACGTCGTCCGCGGTCGAGTTGATCTCCGACACCGGGACGCCGAGGTACTCGGCCAGCTCCTGCGGCGTGGGCGTGCGGCCCAGCGTCGCGGTCAGGTGCTGCCGGCCGGTGTCCGCGGCCCGGGCCCGGCTGCGCACCGAGCGGGACGCCCAGTCCAGGCCGCGCAGCTCGTCGAGCAGCGCGCCGCGGATCCGGGTCGCGGCGAACCGGTGGAACGGGATGCCGCGCTCCGGGTCGAAGCCGCGCGCGGCGGTGACCAGCGCGGCCAGGCCGGCCGAGGTCAGGTCGTCGCGGTTGACGTGCGCCGGGACCCGGCCGAGCATGTCCCGGACCAGGTGACCGACCAGAGCCATGTTCGCGCGGATCATGTCCTCGCGCTCGCGGTCACTCAGCGTGGAAGTGGTGGTGCTCATCTGCGGTTCCCCCCGTGGAAGTCAGCACGTCGCTGGCCAGGGAGAACTCTCCGGTCCGCCGGGTGCACCGCCGGTTGCCGAAAGTTGCGATCCGGTTGTACCGAGCCGGGAAAGCCTCAGCCACCGGCACCATGGAGAAACACCGGGAGCTCGGGGGGTACGTCACGGAGCGTTCAGTCGTCCGTCGCTGGGCGCGGCCGGTGCTGCTCGCGACCGTGGGCGTGGTCGCGCTGGTGCTGCTGCGCGACCGGCTGCCGGACGCCGGTGACGTCTGGACCGCGATCACCACGGCCGACCCGTGGTGGCTGCTGCTCGGGCTGGTCGCGGAGTGGGTGTCGCTGACGATGTTCGCCCGCCAGCAACTGTGGCTGCTGCGCGGGCTCGGCGTGCCGGTCGGGCTCGGGCAGGCGCTCGCCATGACGTACAGCCGGTCCGCGATCGCGATCACCATGCCGGCCGGGTCCGCGATGTCGGCCGGGTTCGCGTTCCAGACGTTCCGGCGGTGGGGCGCGAGCCGCGCGGCCGCGACCACGGCGATGCTGCTGTCCGGCGTCTTCTCCGTGCTCGGCCTGCTGGTGCTGTACCTGCTCGGCTACCTGGTGATCGTGCTGGAGGACCCGGCGGCGGAGTGGTCCGCGCACCCGGCCGCGACGGTGGCGGCCGCGGCCGGCGCGCTGGCGCTGCTCACGACGATCACGGCGAGCGTGCTGCACGACCGGCACCGTACGCCCGGGTCCGTGGTGGCCTTCGACCCGCCGGACACCGGGTTCCTCGCCACGGTCCGGGCGGTCTGGCCGGTCGCGGCCGGCATGCACGGGCGGTACCGCCGGCTCGCGCTGCTGTTCGCGGTGGTCAACTGGTTCACCGACCTGTGCTGCCTGGCCGCGGTCGCGTACGCGTTCCACCTGCCGTTGACGTTCGTGCAGCTCGGCACGGTCTACGTGGTGGTGCAGCTGGTGCGGCAGATCCCGATCACGCCCGGCGGCATCGGCGTGATCGAGGCCAGCCTGCTCGCCGCGCTCGTCTCCGCGGGCGCGGGCCAGGCCCCGGCCGCCGCGGCCGTGCTCGGCTACCGCCTCTTCTCCTGCTGGCTGATCATCCCGGCCGGGCTGTTCGCCTGGACGCTGCTGCGCCGCCGCGCGCCCGCCGACCTGTCACCGGCCCGGTGAGACCCGGTTCACGTCCCCTTTCCTCAGACCGATGACGCGGGTGCCGAAGAAGCACCCGAAGCGCGTCTGCGGGGAGGAGGATGGCCATGGTGGCTGCAACGATGAACGGCACGGCACGCCTGCGGGCGCTCGTCGGGATCGCTCGGGCGGCGAACAGTGCGCTCGCCGATCCCGCGCGGCTCGCCGCGGTCGTCGTCGAGGCCGCCACGATCATCGCGGACAGCGCGACCGTGTGGACCCAGTCCAGCACGCACCGCACGCTGACCCGGATCGGGGCCACCCACCGCGACCCGGTCGCCGAGCAGGTCCTGCGGCAGGCGCCGGGCAGCATCACGGTCGGCGACTACGACGGGTTCGTCACCGCGGTCACGGTCAGCGGCGTCGGTGCCGTGCTCGACCCGGCCGAGATCCGCACGAACCTGGACGCGCTCGACCCCGCGCTGGTCGCCGGGCTGACCGCGCGCGGCATCTCGGCCGTGTCGATCCAGCCGCTGCGCGCCGAGGGGCACCCGACCGGCATCCTGGTCGTCACCCGCGACACCGGCGGGGACGCGTTCACCGAGGACGAGCTGTCCTACCTGCAGGCCGTCGCCGAGATGGCCGCGACCAGCCTCTCCACGGTCGACCTGCTCAACGGCTCCGCGGTCGCGTTCGAGGAGATGCGCGCCCAGGCCGAGATCGTCAACCAGGTCTCCGACGTGATCGTCTCCTGGGACGGCGACGGCCGCATCGTCACCTGGAACACCGCGGCCGAGGGCGTGTACCTCTACAGTCTCGCGGACGCGGTCGGCTGCGACGCGCACGCGCTGCTCGACACGCGCTTCCTGGACGAGGACGGCGAGCCGCTCACGTTCGAGGACGTCATCCCGTACATCCGGGAGACCGGCGTGTGGAACGGCGAGCTGCGCCAGCGCCGCGCCGACGGCGAAGAGGTCGAGATCAAGTGCTCGCTGACCGGCCTGCCCGAGCAGTCCGGCAGCTCGTTCGCCGCGATCATGGTCAACCACGACGTGACCGAGCAGCGCCGCAAGGAACGGCTCGCGCTGAACGACGCGCTCACCGGCCTGCCGAACCGCCGGTTCCTCACCCACCACCTGGCCCAGACGCTGAAGCGCTGGCGGCCCGGCACGCCACCGATGGGCGTGTTCTTCCTCGACCTGGACGGCTTCAAGAAGGTCAACGACACGATGGGCCACGACGCCGGCGACGAGGTGCTGCGCGTCACCGCCGGCCGGCTGACCGAGGTGCTGCGCGGCGGCGACGTGGTCGCCCGCCTCGGCGGCGACGAGTTCGTGGTCATCTGCCACGCGGTCGGCGACCGCGACTCGGCCCGCTCGGTCGCCCAGCGCATGATCGACAACTGTGCCGTCCCGATCCCGGTCGGCGGCGAGGAACCCGCCCGCGTCGTCCCGAGCATCGGCATCGCCATGGTCGACGACGACGGCGCCCCCGCCGACGGCCAGGAGTACGAGGCCGACGAGGTCCTCAAGCTCGCCGACGGCGCCATGTACGAGGCCAAGCGCAACAAGGGCACCGGCCCGGTCTTCGCCTGACCGGTCACCTCATGTAGTGACATTGTTGCTGCTAGTGCCTACTGTGACGGCATGGCAGACGGACCCGTGGGCCTGTTCCGCAGATCCTTCGACGAGCGCCTCGCCGCGGCCGGCGTGGCCGGCTCCACGATGCTGGGCGCCGCGCTCAACCTCGTCGACTGGGCCGGCCCCGGCGAGGCGATCATCGTGGCGCTGCTCGGCTCGACGCTCACATTCGTGGTCGGCGCCGCACTCCGGGCGGAACGGCGCGCCGAGACGCACGACCTGGTCGACGCCGTGCCCGCGGTGCGGCCCGAACTCACCCGGATCCTCGCGCTGACCGCGCAGATCTCCGCGCAGTACCGGGACCGCACCGCCCGCGAGGAACTGCGGCGCCGCTGCCGGCGGTTCGTCGACGAGCTGGACGGGCTGTCCCGCGGCCAGCTGCGCACCGCGGCCTGGGACGCCGGGCAGCTGATCGAGCACACGGCCCGGTGCCGGCGCCGCATGCGGGCGGTCACGAACATCACCGCGGTCGGCCCGGACTGGTGGACCGCGCCGCTCGGCCGCGACTACTGGCGGGCCAACACGGCCGCGATCGACCGCGGCGTCCAGATCACCCGGGTCTTCATCGTCGCGGACCGCACCGAGCCCGCGTTCGCCGCGCTGCTGGCCGAACAACGCGCCGCCGGCGTCCGCGCCCTCCTGCTCGACCACGCGGACGCCCCACGCGACCTGCTGGTCAACATGGTCGTCTGGGACGACACGCACGCCTGGCAGGCCGAGATGAACCCGTTCGGCGGGATCAGCGGCAACGTCTTCCACCACGACCCCGGCACGGTACGCCGCCTGCGCGACCTGGCCGAGGCCTGCATCGAGCGGGCCGCCGGGTGACGATCGCGTCCGCGCTGCTGATCGCGGCCGTGGTGGTCGCGGTCCGGCTGGTCCCGTCGATGCGCTGGAAGGCCGTCGTCTACAGCCTGCCCCTGCCGATGACGCTGGCGCTGCTCGCCTCCGGCGGCCCGGTCGACGCCCGCCACCTGATCGGCGTGGTCCTGCTGGTGCTCTTCTTCGTGCTGGCGAGCACGCTGCACCACCGCGCCGGCCTGCACATCCTCCTCGCGGACGCGCTGGCGATCGCCGCGTACCTGCTGGTCGCCTGGCCGCTCACCACGCTCGGCGACCTGCCGTTCGCACCGGTGCTGGCCGCGGTCTGCCTGCTGTGGGCGGCCACCGGCCTGCGCCGCCCCCCGCCCACCCCCGCCACACCCCCACGACGCCCGACCGTGCCGCAGGTGGCGCTCGTGGTCGCCGTCGCGCTGGCGATCGCCCAGTTCGCGGGCGTGCTGCAGGCATTCGTGGTCACGTTCCCGTACTCCGGCGTGCTCGTGGTGATCGAGACCCGCCGCTCGCTGCCCGCCTTCACCCGCCAGTTCACCCGCGCGTCCCTGGCCCTGGTCGCCTTCCTCGCCGCCTTCCACCTCACCACCCCGCTCGGCACGGCCTGGGCCCTGACCGCCGCCTGGACCGCCCACCTGACCACCACAGCCGCCCTGCTCGCCACGGGCACCGGACCCGCCCGTCGCGCCGACCCGGCACCCGGCGTCGTTACACCCGGTCGCTGACGGCGTGCGGGCCCGCGTACCGCGGAAAGGCCGATCTGTCCGCGCCCGCGCCGCTTCCGTCCCCTCCGCCGGTTGCGACGCCACGGCCCCGCAACCGCTCGCCCGGCGTCCGGACGCGCGATGCCTCACCCGATCCCCGGGAAACCGTGACTACCGGAATCAACCGGGATCGTTGCCTGTAACGTCGCGTGTGCGGCTCACGTCGTGCGGCCCCGCCGCGGGCTCATCCGTTCGCGAGGCGGGCGGGCAGTGCCGATCCGCTATCCGCGCGAGTCTGACGGCGGATGGATCACCGGACTCGAGGTAGACGTCGCGGTGATCGTGCCAGAAGTCGCGCCCCACCTTGATGTGGAAGAGATTCGACAGTGACTGGTCGAGCTCCCGCTCCGTCATGCGACCGTTGCGCAAGCCGGCCTCGAAGTAGCTGAACATCATGCCCAGATAGGCGCGCAACGCCATCTCTTCCTGTGGCAGGGATGGCGGGAACCCCCACAGCGGAAGATACTTCTCGTGCTGCAGTGCCAGGATCATGAGGTTGTACCGCATCGCGCGGAGAACCTCTTCCTCGGACGCGTGTGTCTGCCGCCGCTGGAGCTGGAGCGAGCGCATCGCGCCGAGCAGGGCAAGTACCGCGATCACCGTGCCGAAAGCACCGACCGTCTGGCCGATGTCGCCTATCGTCTCCCAGCCGCTCTCCGCCGAGGCGCTGCCGTCGGCGGTCGCTCCTGCGAACAGGATCATCGATTCGCGGGCCGTCCCCATAAGTCGATGTGAACACAGCCGGGCAACCACCCGGTGCGGGACCGGACCGGTCGGCCCGGCCCCGCACCGGGTGGTCAGACGCGGGACAGCGCCCGGTCGCTGACCACGCACTGCATGCCGAACTGGCGGGCGCGGCGGACGGCGAAGTCCGTCAGGCCCTGGGTGTCGGCGTAGTCGAGGGCGATCAGGTCGACTTCGAGCTGGAGCAACTGCTCGGCGATCTGGGCGTGGAACTCCAGCGTGTCGGCGGGCCAGGGGGCGTAGCCCTCGTCGGTCCAGCGGGCCGAGAAGGACTCGAAGACGACGCCGTCGACGATCTCGGCGAGCCGGGGGAGCATGCCGAAGCCGCGATTGGCCAGCAGGTAGGCCGGCTGGGCCTCCTCGCGGATCGCGCCGACCAGCGTGAGCAGGTGCGGCACGTCCTCGGGGTAGGTCAGCTCGACGTTGAGCGTGTCCAGGAACAGGCCGTGGAAGCCCTGTTTCATCGCGGCCTTGGCCTGGCCGACCACGTGCTCGACCCAGAGCGGGTGTCCGACGTGGACGAACGCGCCACCCCAGTCGGGGTTGCGTTCCTGGCGCTGCCACGGTGCCGGCGGGCCGGTGTCCTCGGACAGGGACAGGTAGCCGAGGGTCTGCACGCCGGCGTCGGCCAGGTACGCGAGCTCGGCCGGTTTGTAGAAGTCCGGTTGCAGCACCACGCGCGGGTACTCGGCCAGCTCGACGAGCTTGCCGTTGCCGTAGTAGAAGCAGATCGGGGCCTTGCTCATTGCGGCCGCCCGTGTTCCTTGTACCACGCGAACGTGGTCCTGACCCCTTCCTCCAGCGGTACGGTCGGCTCGTACCCGGTCAGCGAGCGCAGCAGCGTCAGGTCGGGGCAGCGGCGCCGGACCGAGCCGGGTGGCGCGTCCGACGGGGCGAGCATGGCGGTGGCGCCGGCCACCCGGAGGACCAGCTTGGCGAGGTCGCCGATGTTGGTCTCCTCGCGGTCGTTGCCGATGTGCACGATCCGGCCGGCGGCGGCCGGTGCGGCCATCAGCGCCCGGATCGCGGACACCGCGTCGTCCACGTGGCAGAACGCCCGGAACTGGTCGGCGCCCGGCACCGCGAACGACTCGGCGCCGCTGAGTGCCCGCAGCGACATCTCCGGGATGACGTGGTCGGCGCCCATCCGCGGGCCGTACACGTTGTGGAACCGGCCGACCACGGCGTCGAAGCCGCGCGCCCGGGACGTGTGGATGAACGCGGCCTCGCCGAGCAGCTTGCTGACCGCGTACGCGAAGCGCGGCGCGGTCACGTCGGAGATCAGCGCGGGGATGTCCTCCGGCGTCGGCACCGGCACGACCCCGGCGTCCACGCCACCGGCGTAGACCTCGCTGGTGGACGCGAAGAACACCTTCGCGCCGGGTGCGACCCAGTCGAGCAGGTGCATCGCGGAGAGTGTGTTGACCCGCACCACGCGTGCCGGGTCCTGCTCCACGTTGCGCACGCCGACCACGGCCGCGAGCAGGTAGATCTCGTCCCAGCCGGTGGACGGCAGCGCGGCCCACACGGCGGGGTCGGTCAGGTCGCCGGAGACGAGCTCGATGGACGGCCGCAGCTCGTCCAGGAACGCGTCCCGCCGGCCGCGGGAGAAGTCGTCCACGACGGTCACGTCGTGACCGTCGCGCACGAGCCGCCGGGCCAGGTGCAGGCCGATGAAGCCGGCACCGCCGAGGAGAAGAGCCTTCACGCCGAAACCGCCTCAACCGAAGGAAGGTAACCGAGACCCGCGTACCGGATGCCCGCGGCGCGGACCGCGGACTCGTCCAGCACCCGCCACGAGTCGTAGATGAACGCCGGCTTCGCGCCGCCGAGGATGTCCGGGATCTGGATCGCCCGGTAGTCAGGGTGGTCGTTGATGATCAGCACGGCGTCCGCGTCGGTGAACGCCTTGTCCAGCGACACCGGCTCGCCGCCGTACTGCCGGATGACGTCGTCGCTGACCAGCGGGTCGTGCCCGATGACCGTGACGCCGGCGGCGGAGAACACGCGCATCATGGTGGCGATCGGCGTGCCGCGCATGTCGTCGGTGGCCGGCCAGCCCTTGTAGGCCCAGCCGAGCACGGCCAGGCGCGCGCCGAGGCTGCGGCCGCGCGCCTCCTTGAGCATCTTCACGATGGTCTCGCCGACGTGGATCGGCAGGTACTCGTTGAGCTCGCGCGCCTTGCCGACCAGGAACGGCGGCCGGTCGCCGGCCGAGTCGATCAGGATGTACGGGTCCTTGGACAGGCAGCCGCCGCCGACGTACCCCGGCTTGGCGATGTCCGGCCGCGGGTAGTCCACGTTCGTGGCCCGGATGACCTCCAGCGGGTCCAGCCCGTGCCGCTCCGCGATCAGCGCGATCTCGTTGCCGAACGAGTAGATCAGGTCGGTGTGGCAGTTGTTGGTCAGCTTGACCAGCTCCGCCGCCTCCAGGCTGGACACGGTCTGGATGGTCTGCGCCAGCCCGGCGAAGAACTCCACGCCGGCCTCCAGCGACGCGGCGTCCAGGCCGCCGATGACCTGCGGCAGCTCGACCAGCTCGCGCAGCGCCTGGCCCTGGATGGTGCGCTCCGGCGCCATCACCAGCTTGACGTCGTCACCCCAGGCGGCCTGCAGCTCCGGCAGCACCACGTTGCGGGACGTGCCGACCGGTACGGTGCTGCGCACCACGACCAGCGTGCCCGGCCGGCAGGACGCGGCCACGCCGCGGGCGGCCGAGGCCAGGTTGGCCAGGTTCGGGCGGCGGGTGATGTCGTCGACCGGCGTCGACACGCTGATCACGGCGACCTCGACGTCGGACGGCAGCTCCGTGGAGACGAAGATGTCCTTGCCGATCCGGTTCGCGAAGATGTCGTCGATGCCGGGCTCGAAGATGTGCGGCCGGCCGCGCGACAGCGAGTCAAGGATCGCCGGCGACACGTCCGCGCCGTACACGGTGAAGCCCTTCTCGGCGAGGGCGGCGGTGAGCGTGAGGCCCACGTAGCCGAGGCCCACGACCCCGATCTTGCTTGGCATTGCGTTGTGCTCCTCTCGGATGTGAGCGGTCAGCCGCAGATCGCGGCGGGCCGGTCGAGATCGCGTACGGTGACCGTGCCGGCGAAGCGCTCGGCCCGATAGCGGCCGCAGGCGGACGACACCGCGTCCCTGCGGACCGCGTAGTCGACGGCGAGCACGAACTTGCCCGCGTCGCGCAGTGCCCGGGTGTTCGCCAGGTTCTCCGTGCACCAGTCCTCGGTGCACGGTTCGTCGGTGGCCAGGTAGAACAGCTCCTCCATCGCGATCCCGTCGATGGCGGCCGTGTAGCCGGGGTGCTCGCGCAGCTCCGGCGAGTTCTGCGGAACGATCAGGAAGCCGGGTTTGCGCTCCTTCGCGTACTTGCTGATCCGCACGATCAGGTTGGTCATCTCCCGGCCGAGCGCGTCCCGGTCCCGGCCCTGCGCGGCGCCGAGGTCGATCTCCTCGTACGCGAGCGGGGTGTCCAGGTAGACGCCGTCGAACCCGGACGCGATGGCCTGGTCGACGCGCGGCTTGATCACCCGGTCCCACCAGCGCGGGTCCCAGTAACGCACGAAGTACTCGCCCGGCCAGTCGCCCCACTCGTTGGCGAACATCTCCGGGGCGTCCTTGCGCAGGCCCGGGTACTCCGGCCGGAAGTCCTCGAGGCTGCCGATCTCGAAGTAGGACAGCACCCGCTTGCCGGTCCGCTGCACCGCACCGATCTCGTCCTTGCGGAAGAAGTCGCTGTGCGCGTCGCGGGCGAGATCGATGACCACCATCTGGTACGGCCCGGCCGCCAGGTGCTGCAGCCCGCCGGACGGATAGTCCTGCAGCTGGTACGCCCAAGTAGTGATCTTGCCGGGCGCCGGGGGTGCCGGCGCCGACGCGGACGCGGACGCGGACGGGGTGGCGGACGGCGACCCCGGAGGTGCCGAGCCGACGCCCGCGTCCGCGGACGGGCCGGCCGACGCCGGCGCCGACGGGGTGGGCGACCCCTGGGAGAGACCCGGCGGGGTGGTGCGGGGGCCCTCGGCAACGAGCCCCCACACCCCGGCCACGAGCAGCACCAGGACCACGGCCGTGACCGGGATCCACCAGCGCCGCCGCCACCAGTCCTGGTTCACCGGCGCTCCCCGGCGTTCCAGACGTCCTTGATCGTTGTCTCCAGGTCGCGCACCGGCGTCCATCCCAGCTCGTTCCGTGCGCGGGTCACGTCCGCGCGGATCCACGTCACCGCGGCCGACCGGGACGGGCCGGCCCCGGCCTCGCGGATCGTCCCGGTCCAGCCGGCCTCGGCCGCGAGCAGCCGGACCGCCTCCCGCGCGGTCACCGCCCGGCCGCTGCCCGCGTTGTAGACCCGGCTCGGTACGTCCCGGGCCAGGACCACGCTGCCGACCAGCGCGGCCAGGTCCCGCACGTCCACGAAGTCGCGGTGCGCGCCGAGCGGGCCGAGCTGGATCTCGTCGGTGCCCTCGGCCAGCGCGGTGCGGATCCGCGCGGCGGCACGGCCGAGCAGCGTCTCCTCGCTCATCCCGGGCCCGATCGGGTTGAACACGCGCAGCGAGACCGCGTCCAGCCCGTCCGCGATCGAGAACAGCCGGGTGCCGGCGACGTGGCTGACGCCGTAGGCGCCGACCGGCACCAGCGGGTCGTCCTCGCGCACCGACCGGCCCGGGTCGGTCACGCCGTACTCACCGGCCGAGCCCATCCGCACCAGGCGGGCCCGCGGCGCCGCGACCGCGGCCGCCTCCAGCAGCTTCGCCGCGACCAGCGTGTTCGCGGCGAGCAGCTCGGTGGCGGTGCCGCCGAGCGCGCCCACGCAGCTGACGACCGCGTCCGGTGCGGTCGCGCGCAGCAGCGCGGTCAGCCCGTCCACGTCGCCCGCGATCAGGTCGTGCTGGGCCCGGCCCGGGGTGACCAGCTCGGCGACGCGCGGGTCCGCGGCGAGCACGGACCGCACGTAGCCGCCGATGAAGCCGGACGCCCCGAACAGCAGAACTCGCGTCACACCGGCTCCCCGGTGACGGCCTCGGGCGACGCCGAGGCCGGCAGCGGCACCGACGGCGGCGCGATGATCGCCTCCGGTGCGTGGGCTCCCGGACCCGGTGCGGCCAGGATCTCCTCCGGCGAGGCGGGCACGACGATCCGTTCGCGCAGCAGGATCGGCTTCAGCTCCGCGAAGTTCCGGTTCGCCTCGTCGTAGTCCTCGGGCCGGCCGATGTCCAGCCAGAACCCCTCGAACGGGTAGATCGCCGCGTGCTCGTTCTTCGCCAGCAGGTCCAGGACCAGCTGGTCGAAGCCGAACGGCTGACCGGCCGGGTACGGCGCGATCGTCTTCCGGGACATGCCGTAGACCCCCATGCTGACCGAGTACGTCAGCGACGGCTTCTCCCGGAACCCGGTGATCCGCCCGTCCGCGTTGTCCAGCACCCCGAAGTCGATCCGGTGCACCCGCTCGGACGTGGCCACGGTGACCGCCGCACCGGAGTCCGCGTGCGTGCGCAGCAGGTGGCCGTAGTCGAGGTCGGTGAGCACGTCGCCGTTCATCACCAGGAACTCGTCCGGCAGGCTGTCCTTCAGCCCGAACAGCGGTCCGACGGTGTTGAGCGGTTTCTCCTCCTCCACGTAGTCGATCGTCAGTCCCCACTCGCTGCCGTCGCCGACGAAGGCGCGGATCAGCGGGCCGAGATGGTTGATCGCGAGGGTCACCGAGGTGAACCCGCACGACGCGAGCTGCTCCAGCACGATCTGCAGGATCGAGTGGCTGTCCCCGATGGGCATCAGGGGTTTCGGCAGGGCCGTCGTGTACGGACGGAGCCGTACACCCTTGCCCCCGGCGAGGATCACCGCGTGCATCCAGACCTCCCCACGGTCGGTTGAGCTCGGGTCTTACCGGTAGTGCCGGGCCTGCCCGATGACCGGGACCAGGCCTGCGGCGAAGAGACCGAGCAGCGTGAGGACGCTGCCCAGGTAGAGCGAGGTGTCCAGGACCGGCCCGGCACGCAGCACCAGGGCGGGCACCAGGTGCAGCGCGACCGCGACCGTCATGGTCACGCACAGCCAGCCGAAGCGAGAACGCCCGGCCAGCAGGAACGCCAGGTAGTACGCGCCGGCCAGCACCACGTGCGCGGCCGTCATCAGCACGCCGGCCGCGGTGAGCAGGCCGGTCAGCCACAGGCAGGCCAGCAGCAGCAGCGCGGCCGCGGCCGGCACCGCGAGGCAGGTCAGCACCTCACGGCCGATCGACCGCCAGACGCCCGCGACGAACTCGGCCGGGCGGTGCACCCGCCGGGTCAGCGCCACGGTCTCGGCCCAGAACCGGTTCGCCCGCCACTCCACCAACCCCATGCACAGGATCAGCGGTACGGCCGCGACCGCGACGTCCAGCCGGCCGAGCAGGTACGGCGCCTGCGCGTGGAACAGCAGCGCGGCCGAGGCCAGCCCGTACCCGGTGACGCCGATCAGCCCGCGGCGCTCCGGGCGCAGCGACGCCAGCAGCGGTGGCTCCGGCTTCGCCTCCTCGCCGTGCCGGCGGGTGGTCGCCATCAGGCCGAACGCGTACGCGGCCGCGACGCCGAGCACGGTCACCGCGACCGACGCCAGTCGCAGCCCGGTGCCGCCGAGGATCAGGTAGAGCGCGCCGAGCACGAACGCGGGCACCATGGACAGCGCCAGCCACAGCTCGCGGCGGTAGAAGACCAGCAGCGTCGAGGCCATCTGGTACGCGAGCTGGCCGGTCATCATCGCGACCAGCTCCGGCCCGCCGCCCCAGCCGAGCGCGACCACCACGCCGAGCAGCAGGCCGAGCGGCGGCCCGGCGACCGCGGACCAGAACAGGATCCGCGCGGCCGAGCGTTCCCGGCCCAGACCCAGCATGCGGTACGCGCCGTGCGCGGCCGTGCCGGACAGCACCCAGCCGAGCGTGCCGGCCGCGACCAGGCCGATGACCAACGCGCGCAACCCGACCACGGCCAGCACGGCCGGGAACGCGGCGGACGGCAGCACGTACAGCGGGCCGTGCGCGAGCGTGCGCAGCGCGTCCTTGCGGCCCTGGGTGAGCACGACCGGGTTCGGTTCGTCCGGCGCCACCGGCGACGGCGGGCCCATCCGCTTGTAGACCTCGAGCGCGAGCGCGAAGACGTCGGTGTAGCCGTACTCGACGCGGGCCGCGCGGTCGGTGTGCCCGTCCGACTCCAGCAGCGCCGCGACCTGCAGCGCGTCCACGGCCTTGCCGAGCTTCGGCCGGACCTTCTCGACCAGGTCGTCGACCGGGTCGGTGGAGATCTTCGGCAGCAGCACCGTGATGTCGGTGGCCGGCGCCTCGTCCTCGCTGGCCGCGCGGGCCGCGGCCATGATGCCGCCACCGGCCCGGGGCCGCCGTTTCCTCGTCGGCACCTCGTCGCCGACGTCGCTGGAGAGCGTCATCGCGCCTCACCGTCCAGCTTCGTGGTGTCGTCGGAGTCGAACGTCAGCCGGGGGAGCAGCGTGGTCTCGTCGGAGCCGGCCGGCGCGTGCGGCGTGCGCGGCAGCACCGTGGTCTCGTCCGTGCCGGTCGTCTCCACGGTCTCGTCGACGACCGCGGTGACCGGGACCGGCGGCAGCGGGGGCCACGCCGGGCGTACCCCCGGATCTCGGCGCGGCACCGCGGCCATGCCCTTGCGGGCGCGCTGCCTCGGCACCGGCGCCACGCCGGGACGGGTGCGCTTCTCCGGCACCGGGACCCGGCCCTTGGTCTGACCGCGCAGGTGACGCGGCGGAGCGGTCTGCTCGGCCGGCTTGGCCAGGCCCTCGTAGACGTTCCGGTACGCCTCCAGCGAGCGGCGCAGCGTGAAGTGCTCCAGCACCCGGGCGCGGGCCGCGGCACCCAGCCGCAGCCGCCGCTCGCGGTCCCTGAGCAGCGTGATCGCGGCCTCGGCGACGGCCTCGAAGTCGCGCGGCGCCACCACGATGCCGGTGTCCGCGACCGCCTCCGCGACGCCGCCGACGTTCGTGCAGACCGTGGGCCGGCCGCACGCCATCGCCTCCACCACGGTGTACGGGAAGCCCTCGGAGATGCTGGTCAGAGCCACTATGTTGCCCGCGTGGTACGCCTCGACCGCGTTGCCGACCCGGCCCTCCAGGGTGGCGCAGTCGCTCAGCCCCAGCTCGTCGATCAGCTCCTGGCAGGACGCGTGGTAGACCCGGTTCGCCACCGGCGTGCCCCCGAAGATCCGCAGCCGGGCGTCCGGTATCTCCTTGCGGACGATGGCGAACGCGCGGATCAGGGTGTGCAGGTCCTTGAGCGGGTCGACGCGGCCCATGAACGAGATGGTCGGCGCGTCCGGCTCACCGGTCGCGGCCGGGAACTCGTCCGGCTCGACGCCGTTGTACATCGTCCACATGCGATCCGGGTCCGCGCCGTTGTGCAGCTGCCACCGCCGGTTGTACGCGGAGTGCGGCGCGAGCACGTCGGAGATCAGGTAGGCCGCGCCGGCCAGCGACCGGAAGAAGCTGAGCACCAGCACCCGGACCGCGTGCGGCGCGCCGTCGTGCAGGTACGCGATGTACCGCTCGCGCAGGTAGATGCCGTGCTCGGACATGACGATCGGGGTCCCGTAGGCCCACTTCGACGCCATCCCGGTCAGCGTGGCCAGCCCGTTCATCGAGGCGTGCACGATGTCGGCCCGGACCGGGGGAGCGGACAGCGGCCGCATCATGTGCGAGACCAGCCAGGCCGCCTCCAGCGCGTCCGCGACCGTGGGCGCCGGCCCGGTCTCGTCGACCCGCAGCGTGTGCCAGGCCGCCAGCATCATGTCCAGCGCCTCGTTGGAGACCAGCGCGGCGCTCAGGTCGCCGCCGTCGTTGGCGTACTCGAACAGGCCGCGCAGCGCCAGCAGGAACATGCTGCGGTTGACCGCGCCCTCCTCGGAACGGGTCGACTCCAGCGGGGTGACCAGCGCGCGCAGGAACACCTCGTACGACTCGACGAAGCCGGCGCCGGGCCGGCGGGCCGGCACGAGCGCCCGCCCGAGGGGGCGGCGGCGCTCCGGCCGCGCGCCCCACAGCGGGATGTTGTGCACCCGGTCCAGGTTCTCCGGGTAGGCGAACGCCGGTTTCTCGGTGCCGTCGACGGTGAGCGCGACGACCTCCCACCGGTAGTCGGGCATGCCGCGGATGAGTTGCTCGCACCAGACGCTGACGCCACCCATCGCATAGGGGTAGGTGCCTTCCGACACCAGCGCGACTCTCATCCGCGGCCCCCGATTCCTCTCGCCTTGTTCCGTTGTTCCGTTGTTCCGGTCGTGCGGTGTTACCGGTCGTGCGGTGTCACCGGTCGTTACAGGCGCGGTGCGGCCGCGACCACGACCGGCGTGCCGGTCACGGTGACGGGCGCGGTGACCGCGGTGCCGTACGTGGTGGCGTTCGCGACCGTGGCGGCCACGCCGCCGACCTGGACGGTGCCGCCGTTCGGGACCGACACCGTGATGGTCCCGGCGACCCGGTCGTAGACGGCGTTCGCGCCGGCGGTCAGCGCCGCGAAGTGCGTGTTCCGGGCGTCGGTGTAGGACGCGATCCCGGTCCACGACGAGTTGATCAGCGGCACGTTGAACGTGGCCTCGTACTTGTCCATGATGTTGTCGACCCAGTCGGTGACCAGCGTGTTGCCGCTGCCGTAGTCACGCACGTTCGCGATGTGGAACGTGTGCGAGTAGATCGAGCCGGTGGCGACGTGCTGGAAGCCGATGACGCCGGCCTCGTAGTCGAGGATCTGCTGGTACGTCCGGTCGGTCGGCCAGTACGGGAACAGGCCGTTCGGGCCGTAGAAGGAGTTGTAGAAGTGCGCCTCCTCCGGCGGCGTGGTGGTGTGGTACGCGATGTTCGTCGGCCAGTCCGGCACCACCTTGATGCTGTTCTTCAGCGGGTGCACGATGCTGGTGTTGAAGTTCGCCGGCTTGTGGCTGTTGAACGACATGTTGCCGTGCACGTGCGTGACCCCGGCGAACGCGGCCGCGTCCAGGAACGCCTGGTTCGAGCCGGCCAGGCCGTAGTCGGTGGGCGGGCCGGTGTCGTCGTCCGGGTTCGGGTTGTAGACGCCCAGGCCGGAGTACTCCGGCGTCTTCAGGATCGTCGCCGGCACGTTGAGGCCGATGTTCGCACCGCGGGTGGCGTTGTCCTGGATCTCGAACAGCGAGGTGTTGTAGTCCGTCTGGTTCAGCTCCGGGTGGTTCGTGGTGTGGTTGATCCACCGGAAGCTGTCCTTGAGGCACTTCGTGGTCGAGGTCAGCGTGGTCTCGTCGCCGTTCGGGTAGCAGGTGTCACCCGCGAACGTGTCGATGTCCGAGCCGTTGTAGGCCAGGTTGAACTTGAAGTCCCCGACCTTCGGGTGCGCGGTGCTCAGCGCGGTCTGCTGCGCGGCCAGGTTGACCGTGTCGTGGCCGCTGACCCGGAAGCCCGGGTCGTACTCGACGGTGCCGTCCTCCTTGTAGTGGTCCGCGCTGTTGAACCAGTCGTCGATGTCGACGTTCAGGTGGTGCTTGCGCTCGCCGAGGAACAGGCCCTTGGTCGCCCACTCGAACAGGCCGTAGACCAGCAGGTCCGACTGGATCAGGTTGACGTTGGAGGTGAACGTCAGCGCGATCTTCTCGCGGCCGCTGGTGGTCGCCTTCACCGCGAGCACGTTGCCGGTCGCGTCCTGCAGCAGCGCCTGGCCGTTGCAGCCGGCGACGAGCGAGGTCTTGTAGACCCACGACTCCTGGACCGGGATCTGCGCCGACGGGTTCAGGTAGTCGAAGACGCCCGCGCCCGCGGTGGTCAGCGACGCCGGCAGCACCGTGTCACCGGTGACACCACCCTCGGACACGCCGTTCAGGCAGTACGTCTCCGGCCAGCTGCCGTAGCTGGTGTAGAGCGCGGCCTGCCGGACGCCGAAGTTCAGCTCGTAGTTCCAGAGCAGGTTCCACTCGGTGGCGTCGAGCGCCGACGAGAAGTTCGGCAGCAGCAGCATGCTGTTGGTCAGCAGGATCGCGTTGTAGTTGCCGACGCCACCGGTGGTCAGCGTGCCGGTGGTGACGGTCGTGGTCGCCGCGTCGAGCACGTCGTACTTGGCGCCGACCCGGTCCAGCGTGGCCTTCCAGGTCGCGATGCCGAAGTCGTTCGTGCCGACGCCGATGATCAGCGCCTTCAGGTTGACCTGGTCGTTGACCAGCGCGGCGCGGGCGGCGGCGGAGCCGGCCTTCGGCGCGACCTGGGGGATGCTGCCCGAGCGCTTCGGCAGCGGGCCCGGCACCTGGAACGCCGGAGTGTCGACCTGGCCGAGCCCGGGAACGGACGGCGGCTGCGCGCTGGGCGCGGCCGGGAGCTGCGCGCTACCCGGCGTCTGACCGCCGAGCACGACCGCGAGCGCGGTCAGCCCGGCGAGTGCGATGCGCGCCGCGACACGGCGGCGCGAGGGTCCGGTGAGGACCATGTGGTGAACCTCCGATGAGGAGCCGATTGAGTAGTCCATCCAGGACTGTCCGGCCTGGCCGGGCCCGGGACGGCGGTGCCCGGCGAAAACAATGGTGAACGCTAGCAATGATCGCAAGGGGCCTTCGGACCGCGAATTGCGCATTGACGCAGGCGTGCGTGAGTGGTAGCGGAAATGGCTGAAAAATCGTTTGCAGCCATCGAGATCAATCCAGGTCTTGATGAACACGAACCCTCTTCACGGCCCTGACGTGGGCTTTCCGGGTGGGTGTCGAACGGCGGGTGGCGTCTCGGGCGTGGGCGGGCTGCAACTTCCGGCGCGTCCTGACTTCCGGAGCGCATCCGCCAAACGTCGCTAGATCGCTACGCAGAGCGTTCACGGCGGCCGCACGGAGTGACGAAAACGACCGTCCGGGTCGGCAACCTAGTCCGTACGGTGGATGCCCGAGTCATCCGGATGGCCACCCCCGGGTCGGCGCGCGTGAATCGGGCCCAACCGGTCCCGATCATCTCATGTGGAGCGATCGGGTCTTGTCGTCCAAATCGCGCGCGGATGTTCCCGCGGCACCGCGCTGACCACGGGAATCGCCGGAAACCGTGGGGAACTGGGACTCGAAATTGAAACAGCCGTGTTGTCGGGAATTCATCGCGCAGACGCCCAATGGCGTGCGATCGCGATTCCGGCGGCCATTTCCGGAGAAAGGTGCCGTCAGATATCCGGCACTACTGGCCGGGCGGCCGGGGGAGGGCTATTGTGTGTTCCTCACGGTCAGCGACGTCCACGCTCCGACGTAGACACGGTCACCGGCCCGCAACGCGACCGGGGTCTGCGGCGGGATCGCCGTTCCCGCCGGATCGTTGACGTACGTGCCGTTCGCCGAGCCGAGGTCCACGATGGACCAGGCACCGCCGTCGTGCAGCAGCAACGCATGCGTGTGCGAGACACCGGGGTCCTCCGGCGGGCTCGCCAGGTCGATGTCCGGGTGGATGCCGCGGGACCGGCTGCGACGGCCGATCAGCAGCCGGTCACCGGCCAGCGGGAACCGGCGCTCCGCGGCGAAGCGCGGATAGACCATGCCGGCCGCGTCCGCCCCGCCCTGCGCGACGACACCGTCGAAGTAGGCCCGGTCCGCGCCCACCACGACCTCCAGCCGGCCGGTCGTGCCCCCGGCCGGCTCCGCGGCCCGGAAACCGTCCCCCGCACCGGGTTCCGCCCGCGGCCCGGAGCCGGCCCGCGGCCCGGGATCCGTCCGCGTGCCGGGACCCGCCTGCGGTCCGGGGCCGCCCTGCGGGCCAAGGCCACCCTGCGGGCCGAAGCCGGCCTGCGGGTCGGGGCCACCCTGCGGGTCGGGGCCACCCTGCGGGTCGGGGCCGCTCTGCCGGCCGAGGCCGAGGATGGTGCCGGTTGCCGCGTCGGCGGGCGGGACCGGCGGCGCCAGGAGGAAGTCGTAGCCGTCCTCCTCGCAGAACCGCCCGGCCTGCGGAGTCCCGCATCGCCGGCATCCCGGACGCACCGGCTGGGTGATCTCCGCGGCCGAGCCGTCCCAGCCCTCCGCGCCGTCCCATCCGCCCTGCGCCTCCCGGATGCCCGGCGCCTCCCGGATGCCCGGCAGCGCCGCGCCGGCCGGGGTTCCCACCGGCTCCGCATCCCGCGGGACGCCGTGCATCGGCGCGCCGCACGTGTCGCAGTAGTCGAGGGTCGCGGAGTGGTGCCCCTTCGGGCAGGTCGCCGTCGTCGTCATGGCCGTCCTCAGTCCTCCCGCTGCCGCTGCACCCGGACCGTCTTCGTGGACCGGACGTTGATGATCTCGACGTTCTCGTCCGCGGCGCGCCGCTTCAGCCGTACCGTGCCGGTCCGCGCGTCCTCCACGTCGACGACGCGGGCGAGCAGCTTCGCGGTGTCCGTGTGCCCGCTCTCCGTGGCCAGCCGCACGGCCCGGCCCAGCTTCGCGGTCGCGGTCTCCTCGTCACCCGCGTCCCGTGCCCGCAGCCCCTCCTGGATCGCCGTGGCCAGTTCCGCCTGCCCGGTGTAGTGCGCCACCCGCCGGTTGATCCGGGTCGACCGCGCGGTGTCGTCCGTCCACTTCGCCAGGATCAGCCGCTCCGTGAGCACCTGCCCGCCGGCGACCAGGCTGACCCGGCCGGCCAGGATCTCCTCGCCGACCGCGTCCGGCTCCACGTCGACCGTGATGTGGTAGTCCCGGCTCTCCGCGCCCCACGCGCCGGTCGGGTACTCCCCGATCCGCGCGCTCACCTCCGTACGCCGCCCGGTCAGGTCCTCGACCCGCGGGAACACCTGCTTGACCGATCTGACCACCGAGTTCGCCGGGGTCCACAGCCGCAGCGCCACGTCCGCCGTCGACTTGCCCTGCGCGGCCCGCGTCATCGCGGTGAACGACGCGGCCAGCTCGGACGGCGACTCCAGCCCGTCCGCGGTGCCGAGCAGCGCCGACGAGATCAGCCGCAGCTCCTCCGCGACCCAGCCGTGCCCGACACCGCGCGCGTCACAGATGAACTTTCCGTCGCACGCGGCCAGCACCCGCTCCAGCTGCTCCCGCGACTCGTGCTGGTTCTCGCCGTCGGTCAGCAGGATCGCGTGCTTGATCTCCGCCCGGGTGCCGGCGAACACCGCGTTGGCGAGGTCCAGCCAGCGGCCGATCGCGGTGCCGCCGTTGGCCCACAGCTGGTGCACCGCGGCGCGGGCCTCGGCGCGGGTCCGCGCGTCCGCCACGACCGTGCCCCGCTCCCGCGGATACACCATGGCCGCGGTGCCGTTGCCGGCGATCACCGCGAACGGCGTACCGTCCGGCATGGTGTCGACCGCGGTGGCGGTCGCCTTCTTCGCCTCGGCCAGCTTCGTGGCCGGCGCGGCCATCGAGCCGGACACGTCCACGATGATGATCTGCGCGATCCGCCCGCCGGCCGTCGTCCCACCGGTCGTTGTTCCACCGGTCGCGGTCACGGTGAGGATCGCGTCCACGGTCCGGCCGCCCGCAGGCAGGAACTCGTTCTGATCCACCTCCGCCTCGAACCGCGCCCGCCCGTTCTCCGCCACCATCACGCACTCCTCGCTACTTGCGCCGACGCCGTCCCCGTGCCACCGACCGTCCCCGTGCCACCGACCGTCCCCGTGCCACCGACCGGTTCCGTGCCGCCTACCGCTCCCGTGCCGCTCACCGGTTCCGGGCCGACGGGTTCCGGGTTTGCCGTTCTTCGGCTCGCTTCCGCGTGGGACGCTGCCGGTCCGGCCGCGTTCGGGCCGGCTGTCGTCGCGTTCGCCGCTTCCGGGCGTGCCGCCGACGGGATGTCCGCCTCCGGGACGGCCGGTTCCGGCGGGCCGCCGACGGGCAGGACCGCCACCGCGATGTTGTCGTCGCCGCCCGCGTCGACGGCCAGCGCGGTCAGCGCCCGGGCCAGCGTCGCCGGGTCCGCGCCGGGAACCAGCGCCGCGGCCAGCGCCGCCGGGGTCGGCAGGTAGCGGGAGAGCCCGTCCGAGCACGCGACCAGGTGCCCGGCCCGCACCGGCCGGAAGTGCCGGACCTGCGGTACCACCTCGCCCGCGTCGGCGCCGAGCCAGCGCACCAGTGCCCGGGACCGCGGATCCACGTCTGCCAGCCCGGCCGGCACCGGCCGTCCCGCCTCCCGGATCGCCGCGATCGAGTCGTCCACGGTCAGCTGCTGCGCATCGCCGTCCGCGCCCACCCAGTAGACGCGGCTGTCACCCACCCAGCCCACGGTCACGCCGTCCGCCGCCACCACCACGGACGCGTAGGTGCAGCCCGGCGGCGCGTCCCGGTCCTCGCCCCGCCCGGTCCGCGCGGCGGCGCCGGCCGCGGCGGACGCGGCACGCCGGGTCGCCCCGGTGCCGTCCGCGCCGTCCGCCAGCGCCGCCAGCAGCGCGGACACGCCCGCCTCGGCCGCACCGACCGCGGCCACGTCGGCGTGCCGGGCACTGGAGATCCCGTCACAGACCACCGCCACGACCGCGTCGCCCGCGCGCCCGATCGCGACCGCGTCCTCGTTGTGCCGCCGCCGGCCCCGGTCGGTCACCGCCGCGACGCCGTCCAGCACCAGCTCAGCCCGTTCCGCCGCGACGCTCACCCGCCGCCCGCACTCGCCGCACCACCCACCCGCGGCATCCGCGGCGGCGCCGCACGCGCCACAGACCCCACGACTCGCCCGCGCCGACCGCCACACCCCACCCAAACCCCGCAAATCCCACGACGGTACGGTCGCCACCCGCCCGCCGCTCCTGACGGGTTGCCGGGCGACACCGTCCCCCACGGGCGCGGCGTTCCCCCCACCACGCCCGACGACGCCCACCGGGCGCGTCCCTCCGCCGCGACCGTCCTCCGGCGTCCGCCGGCCGCGACCGTCCTCCGGCGTCCGTTGGCCGTGATCGTGTTCCGGCGTCCGCCGGACGCGACTGTCCTCCGGCGTCCGTTGGCCGTGATCGTGTTCCGGCGTCTGCCGGCCGCGATCGTCCTCCGGGGCCGACCGGCCGTCCAGGTGTCCAGGATCAGTCCGTTTCGTCACCACCCCGACCACCTCCCGGGTGCGGGCAGCGTGCGCACCGGCTGCGGGTGTGTGGGCGGCGCGTGCGCCGGCCGGTGGGGTGCCGGTGGCGTGCGGATCGGTTGGCCGGGCCGCGTCGGTCGCATGCGTGGCGGACGCGGGCGGGTGGGGTGGGCGGGTGCGGTCGGCGGGTGGGTGTGGACGCGGCGGCGGAAGCGCGCCGGTGTGCAGGTGGCGGCCGCAGACCTCGCAGAACGTGGCGTCGTCACCGGCCGGGCCGTGCTCCGGGCAGGCCGGGGGCGCGGTCACACCAGCGTCCTCGGGCGGACCGCGTTCGCGCGGTCGACCAGTGCGTACCGTTCCTCGCGGGTCCGCGCCCGCTGGGCCAGCATGCGGTAGGCGCGTTCCAGCCCGAACCGCACGCCGCGCTCGGTCAGTTCGGTGCCGAGGATCCGCTCCCGGGCCGGTGGTGCGGCGCCGCCGCCGAGCCACGCCAGCGCGGCCTCCAGGAGCTCGACCGTCAGGCGCGACTGCCGTTCCGTGTCCAGGGTGAGTCGTTCCAGGCGGCGTGCCGCACCGAGCAGGTCGTCGACCGGGCCGCCGTCGGCCAGCCCGGCGCGGGTCGCGGCGACCTGGGCGGTCAGGTAGAGCGCGGAGCTCTCCGGCACCTGGTCCAGCACCGCGAGCGCGCCGGCCCGGTCACCGGCCGCGAGCCGCAGCCGGGCCAGCCCGAACGCGGCGCTGAGGAACCCGCGGTCGACCGCCCAGACCCGCGCGTAGTGACCGGCCGCCGCCTCGGTGTCGCCCGCGCACTCGCAGGCGGCCGCGAGCGCGAGCCGGGCCGCCCGCTCACCGGGCAGCGCGTGGTGGACCGCCTCGAACGCGTCCCGGGCCGACGCCGCGTCACCGGCGGCGAGCGCGGCCAGGCCCCGGTGCCAGTCGACCCGCCAGTCCAGCGGGTCCGCCGCGGCCAGCCGGTCCAGCTCCGCGGCCGCCCGGTCCGGGCCGCCGCCGTCGATGTGCGCCCGGACCAGCCGGAACGCGACCTCCGGGCTGTCCACCGGCGCGGCGGTCAGCGCGGCGATCACCTCGGCGGGCGTGCCGGTCCCGATCGAGGCGAGAAAGCCCGCACCCGGGTCGAGCACGTCCACCAGCGGGGTCGGCAGCGCCGCCGCGACCTCACGCGGATCCGGGGCCGCGTCGCCGCCCACACCTGTCCCGGCGATGCCTCGGCTCACGGCGGCTGCGTCGGCTCCCTGACTCCCGGCCGCTCCGGCGGGGCCCCCACGCACGCCCACCCCGGTGGTGTCCGGGCTCACGCCCGCCCCGCCGGTGCCTCGGCCCACCACAGCCCCGCCGGCGCCTGGGCCCACGGCAGCCCCGGACGCGCCTCGGCCTACGGCAACCCCGGCGGCGCCTCGGCCCACGGCGAACCTGGCGGCGCGCCGGCTCAGGGCAGCCCCGGCGGTGTGCCGGCCGATGGCAGCTCCGGCGGTGTGCTGGTGCACGGGCGCCGGGTCCGTGCCGAACGTGCGGCGTTCCGGGGTGAAGCGCAGTGACGTGCTCGGGCGTGGCGTGCCGTCGGTGACGGCGAGGACCTCGCGGAGGACGCCGAGCAGCTGCTCGCTGAACTCGCCCGCGGTCGCGAAGCGGCGCTCCGGGCGCGGGTGGGTGGCCCGGCGCAGCACCCGGTGGAACGCGTCGTGTTCGGCCAGCAGCGGCGCCTCGGCCGGTGTCGGGAGGCGGTGCGCGTGCGTGCTGGTGAAGCCGTGGACGCCGAGCGCGAGCACGGCGAGCGTGCGGCCGACCGTGTACAGGTCGGACGCGACCGACGGGCCCTCCTCGGCGATCTCCGGCGCCTGGTAGCCGGGCGTGCCGTAGATCGCGGACTCCATGTCGGACACGTGCCGGACCGCACCCAGGTCGATGAGTTTCAGCTGCTCCTCGGCCAGGATCACGTTGTCCGGCTTGAAGTCGCAGTAGAGCAGGTCCCGGCTGTGCAGGTAGTCGAGCGCGGGCAGGATCTCCACGCCGTACGCGATCACCTCGGGCAGCGGCACGGCGGCCGCACCGGTCTGCTCGCGCCGGGTGACCAGCAGTTCCCTGAGCGACTGCCCGCCGATGTACTCCATCACCAGGTAGCCGGCCGGCTCGCCGGTCACCGGGTCCGGGTGCTGCGCGAAGTCGTGGATCTTGACGATGTTCGGGTGGTCGAGCTCGACCAGGTAGCGGCGTTCGGCCACCGCGGCCGCGGCCGCGTCCGGGTCGGACGTGTCGATCAGGCCCTTGAGCACCACCCACCGGTCCGCCACCGCGTCGGACACGTGCCGGTCCCGGGCCAGATAGATCCAGCCCAGGCCACCGTACGCGAGCGCGCCGAGCACCTCGTAGCGTGCCTGCACGACGTCGCCGGCCTCGAGCCGGGGCCGGAACGAGTAGGGCGTGCCGCAGTGCGGGCAGAAGCCCTCGGTGCGGCCCGGCTGCCCGTCCCGGCCGCGTCCGACCGGCTTGTCGCAGGCGGTGCAGTAGCGCTTCGGCTCGGCCACGACCGGTTCGGCCAGCACCGCGGCGGCCGGGTCGCGCGGCGGCACCCGGGGCATCTCGACCAGCCCGGCGCCGAGCCGGCCGCGCCCGCCGGTGCGCGACGACCGGGAGCCGCGGGTACCGCCGGTGCCGCTCCGCGCGGACCCGCGCGTACCGGCGGCGGTGGCCTCCGATCGTGGTTCCTCGGCCGGCGCCCGGCGGCCGCACTCGTCGCAGTAGCCGTCCGGGCTGTACGCCCCGGTGCAGCCCGGTCGCCGGCAGTCCGCGCTCATCGCGGTCGCTCCCCTCGCGGAGGTTCGGTGTTCCGGGCCGGGACGGCGGTGGGTTCCGGCCCGGCGCCGGCCAGCGCGCGCTGGTAGGCCACCACCGCGACGGTCGCGGCGGGCAGGTCGCACGGTGACGTGTAGAGCAGTGTCTCCGCGGCCTCGTGCAGCGTGGCCGCGTGGCCGTCCTCGAGCAGGCCGAGCCGCGCCGCCTTCGCCCGGTACGCCGACAGCCGGCCGCGCAGCTCGGTGCGGCGGCGCAGCAGCCCGTCCGCGGCCTCGAACAGGTGACCGGCCCGGTCCAGTGCGGCGGCGGCGCCGCGCTCGGCCGCGTCCAGTTCGGCGCCGAGTCGCGCCCAGCGCCGCTCCCGCCGGATCTCCGCGATCTGCCGCAGGTGGGCACGCAGCGACGCGGCCGCGGCCGGCGGCTCCGGCAGACCCGGCTCGTGGATCTTGTCGTGCACGGTCCGGAACGCCTCGGCGGTCCGGGCCTCGGCGGCCGCGACCGCGTCCACGTCCCGGGTCAGCCGGTCCAGCCGGCCGGCCGCGGCGTCGCGCAGCCGCGCCAGCCCGGCCAGGTCCGCCGCGACGCGGTTGACCTCCTCGGCCAGGTCGCGCAGCCGGGCCACGGCACGCCGGTCCGCGCCGGCACCGACCGCGCCGAGCGGGTCGGCGAGCGCGGCGAGATGCTCCTCGGCCAGCCGCGCCTCGACGTCCGCGAGCCGTTCACCGGCCCCACCGTCTCGCGCGGCGGTCTCCCGCGCCGCGCTCGAGGTGCCGTCCACGCCGGGCCCCCGGCCGGTTCCGGCACCGGTGGCCGGGCTGGTGGCCGGGCCGGGGCCGGAACCGGTGAACGGGCCGGGGCCGGTGGACGGGCCGGGGCCGGTGGACGGGCCGGGGCCGGTGGACGGGCCGGGGCCGGTGGACGGGCCGGGGCCGGTGGACGGGCCGGGTTCGGTGTCGCCGAGGCCGGCGGCGGTGGTGCGGGCGCGGTCGAGCGCGACGGTCAGCGGCGTGATCCGGTCCGCGATCGCGGCCAGTGCGCTCCGCACCCGGGCGCACTCGGCCCGCACCTCGGCGGCCTGCCGTTCCAGGTCGTCGGCGAGTGCGGGCAGCGTCAGCGACGGCGGGGCGGCCTCGGCGACCGTGCCGTCCGGGCCGATCGCCACGGACGGGCCGCGCAGCAGCGTGGTCAGCCGGCGCAGGTCCGCCGCGGTCGGCCGGGAGCCGGCCGCGGCGCGGGCCCGGCGCGCGTCGTCGAGCCGGGCGCCGAGCGCGGCGAACCGGGACCAGAGCACGCCGGTACGGTGCAGCGTCTCGGTCGCCACCCGCGCGGTCCGGCCGGTCAGCCCGGTGCGGCGCAGCGCGGCCAGGCCCGGGTGGTCGTCCAGCCAGTACATGGCGGCGGAGATCCGGTCGTGCGCCGCGATGAGGCCGACCAGCACGGCGTCGGCCTCGTCCCGGCTCATCGGCGGCGTCACCGGTACCTCGCGGCCGGCGGCGCCGGGGTGTCGTCGCTCAGCGCGGACAGCCAGGTGCCGTAGGCGCGCGTCCAGGTGCCGTCCGCGCGGATCGTCTCCAGCACGCCGTTGACGAACCGGACCAGGTCGTCACTGCCCTGCCGGATCGCGATGCCGTACGGCTCGTCGCTGAACGCCGGGCCGGTCACCTCGGTGTGCGGGTCCTGCGCGGCCATCCCGGCGAGGATGCCGTCGTCGGTGGAGACCGCGTCGACCTGGTTCTGCTGCAGCATGACCAGGCAGTCGGTCCAGCCGGACACCGCGACCGGGAGCGGGCGTGCCGGATGGGCCGCGAGGTTCCGGATCGACGTGCTGCCCGCGGCCGCGCACACCTTGCGGCCGGCGAGGTCGTCCATGCCGGTGATCCCGGAGCCGCGCTCGACCAGCACGCGCTGACCGGCGGTGAAGTATTCGGTGGAGAAGCTGACCTGCTGCCAGCGCTCGCAGGTCATCGTCATGGTCGCGATCACCAGGTCGACCTCGCCGCCGCGGATCGCGTCGATCCGGGTGCTGGACGTGACGGTCCGGAACCGGATCTTGTTCGGGTCGCCGAGGATCGCCGCCGCGATCCGCCGCGCGATGTCGATGTCGAACCCGGACAGGTCACCGGTCAGCGGGTCCCGGAAGCCGAACCGGTAGCTGTTCTGGTCCACGCCCGCGATCAGCGTGCCGCGCGCCTGGATGGCCGCCATCGTGCTGCCGGCCGGCATCCGCCCCGGAGCCGGGAGCGCGCCGGACGGCCGGAGACTGGCCCGGGGGTCGCAGTCGCGGGCGCCGGCCGGGGGAGCGGACACCGGCGGCGCCGGGTCCTGCGCGCCGGCCGGCATCGGCACGCCCGCGTCGGTCTCCACGTCCGGCAGGCCCGCGCCGCCGGTGGCACACCCGGCGAGCACCGCGGCGGTCAGCAGCGCCGCGACGAGCGCGGTGGTGGGACGACGGTGACGGGTCATCGGTACTCCGCCCTTCGGCGCTGCACGCCGATCACACTGCCGACGATCATGAGTACGGTGAGCGCGCCCGCGCCCAGGTCGGCGAGGCGCAGCGCGGTGCCGGCCCGGCGGGCCTCGGCCGCGAAGACGTCACCGTCCGCCGCGATCGCGGCGCCGAGCGCGGCGTCGAGCGCGGCCGAGTACGTGGCCGCGTCGCCGAGTGCGACCGTCACCGCGCCGGCGTGGTCGCCGCCGTCGTCGTCCGCGCGCAGGTCCCGGTGCGCGGTCACCCACCGGTCCGCGGCCTCGCCGGCCCGGGTCAGGTGCGGCGCGTCCGCGCCGGTGGCCGGCCGGCGGGCGGAGTCCAGCGCGCCGCCGTCGCGGGTGATCGACTCCATCGTCTCCGTCCAGTGCTGCTCGAACGCGCCGCCGGAGCCGCGTGCGACCAGCGTCAGCGCCTCGTCCGTGCGGGCCCGGAGCGCGGCGATCCGGATGTCCGCCAGCAGTTCCATCCGGTCGGAGCCGTCGTCCCCGCCGGCGGTGAGGTGGGCGCCGGACACGGCCGCGGAGACCACCAGCCAGAGCGTGAGCAGCCCGGCCGCGCCGGTCGCGACCAGCAGGCCGGGGTTGAGCACCCGGCGGGTCAGCCGGGTCAGCCGCCGTTGCACGACGATCAGCGCGCCGACGGTGAGCAGGCAGAGGAGCGTGGCCGGCCAGGGGACCGCGCCGCCGCCGTCGCGGGACGCGCGCAGGTCGCGGGCCGCGTCGTCGTAGGCGCCGCGCGCGGCCGGGAGCAGCTCCGCGCGCATCAGGCCGTTCGCCTCGCGCAGGTAGGCGGCGCCGACCGGCAGACCCTGCCGGTTCAGGCTGCGCGCGGTCTCGATCAGCCCGGTGTAGACCGGCAGCCGCGCGCCGATCACGGCCAGGTGTGCCGCGCCGGCGTCGTCCGCGCCGGTCAGGCCGGCGCCGAGCACGGTCAGCGCGCGGCCGGCCTCGGCCACGTCGGCGAGGTAGCGGTCGCGCAGCGCGGGTGGTTCGAGGCCGCCGGTGAGGAACGCGGACGCGGCGGTGGCGTCCGCGTCGGAGAGCGCCCGGTAGAGGTCGAGCGCGGCGATGGTGAGCGGGCCGTGCCGGGTGGCGAGCGTGTCGATGTGGGCGGCGCGCTGCCGGATCCCGGTGACCGCGGCCAGGCCGGTCAGCAGCGCGAGCGCGACCAGGACGGTCATCCAGAGCGCGAGCCGGCCGGGCGTGTGCCGCAGGCCGGCGGTGAGCCGTTCCCGGGCCCGGGGTGGACTCTCCGTCATCACCATGGCCTCAGCCCTCTCCGCTCCCGGGTGCCGACCTCGATCTCACGGTAGGAATCTCACGGTAGGCGTCGTGTTCAACAGTGAACGGAGCGTGATCGGACGCGTGGGTGGTGGACGGGCTCGGAGCGGGCCGGGGGCCGCGATCCGTACCGGAGGCGGGGTGTTGATCTTCTGGGGTGGTGAAGCCCGGTTGGCGCGGGCGTGACCGGACCAGGCATGATCGGTGACACCATGACCACGCTGACCGACCGGCTGCCCGGCACCGCGGACCCCGACTCGCTCTACGAGATCTTCAGTCTCTGGGCGCAGGAGCGGGGCCTGAGCCTCTATCCGCATCAGGAGGAGGCGCTGATCGAGATCGTCTCCGGCGCCAACGTCATCCTGAACACGCCGACCGGGTCGGGGAAGAGCCTGGTCGCGACGGCCGCGCACTTCGCGGCGCTGGCCCGCAACGGCACCACGTTCTACACCGCCCCGATCAAGGCGCTGGTCTCGGAGAAGTTCTTCGCGCTGATCGAGGTCTTCGGTGCGGAGAACGTGGGCATGCTGACCGGCGACGCCTCGGTCAACGAGGACGCGCCGATCATCTGCTGTACGGCCGAGATCCTGGCGAACATCGCGCTGCGCGAGGGCGCGGACGCGGACGTCGGTCAGGTGGTGATGGACGAGTTCCACTTCTACGCGGAGCCGGACCGGGGCTGGGCGTGGCAGGTGCCGCTGCTGGAGCTGACGAACGCGCAGTTCATCCTGATGTCCGCCACGCTCGGTGACGTCTCCCGCTTCGAGAAGGACCTGACGCGGCGGACCGGGCGGCCGACGTCCGTGGTGCGCTCGGTCGAGCGGCCGGTGCCGCTGCTGTTCAGCTACGTCACCACGCCGATGCACGAGACCATCGAGGAGCTGCTGACCACCCACCAGGCCCCGGTGTACGTCGTGCACTTCACCCAGGCCGCCGCGCTGGAACGCGCGCAGTCGCTGATGTCGGTGAACGTCTCCACGCGGGCCGAGAAGGACGCCATCGCGGAGATGATCGGCAACTTCCGGTTCGCGGCCGGCTTCGGGCGGACGCTGTCCCGGCTGGTGCGGCACGGCATCGGCGTGCACCACGCGGGAATGCTGCCGAAGTACCGCCGGCTGGTGGAGACGCTCGCCCAGGCCGGGCTCCTGAAGATCATCTGCGGGACGGACACGCTCGGCGTCGGCATCAACGTGCCGATCCGCACCGTGCTGTTCACCGGGCTGTCCAAGTACGACGGTGTCCGCACCCGGCTGCTGCGCGCCCGCGAGTTCCACCAGATCGCCGGCCGGGCCGGCCGGGCCGGCTTCGACACCATCGGCCGCGTCGTGGTGCAGGCGCCGGAGCACGTGATCGACAACGAGCGCGCGCTGGCCAAGGCCGGTGACGACCCGAAGAAGCGCCGCAAGGTGGTCAAGAAGAAGCCGCCGGAGGGCACGATCGGCTGGGGCAAGCCCACGTTCGACCGGCTGGTCGAGGCCGAGCCGGAGCCGCTCACGTCGTCGTTCCAGGTGTCGCACGCGATGCTGCTGAACGTCCTCGCGCGGCGCGGCGACCTGTTCGCGCACATGCGCCGGCTGCTGACCGAGAACGACGAGGACCGCGCGTCGCAGCGCCGCCTCGTGCACCGCGGGATTCTCATCTACCGCGCGCTGCTGGCCGGTGGCGTGATCGAGCGCCTCCCGTCGCCGGACGAGGAGGGCCGCACGGTCCGGTTGACCATGGACCTGCAGCTGGACTTCGCGCTGAACCAGCCGCTGTCACCGTTCGCGGTCGCGTCGCTGGAACTGCTCGACCGGGAGGCGCCGTCCTACGCGCTGGACGTCGTCTCGGTGATCGAGTCCACGCTGGAGAACCCGCGGCAGATCCTGTCCGCGCAGCAGTTCAAGGCGCGCGGCGAGGCCGTCAACGCGATGAAGGCCGAGGGCATCGAGTACGACCAGCGGATGGAACTGCTCGAACAGGTCACCCACCCGCGCCCGCTCGCGGAACTGCTCGAGGCCGCGTACGAGACCTACCGGCAGGGCCACCCGTACGTCGCCGACTACGAGCTGGCGCCGAAGTCCGTGGTCCGCGACCTGTACGAGCGTGCGATGACGTTCGGCGAGTTCGTCTCGTTCTACAGCCTGTCCCGCTCCGAGGGCCTGGTGCTGCGCTACCTCGCGGACGCGTACCGGGCACTGCGCCAGACCGTCCCGGAGGACGCGAAGACCGAGGAACTCGTCGACCTGATCGAATGGCTCGGCGAACTCGTCCGCCAGGTCGACTCGTCCCTGCTCGACGAGTGGGAGCGGCTGCGCAACCCGGGCGCGCTCCTCGTGGAGCAGCAGAAGCTCGACGACAAGCCGCCGGCCGTCACCCGCAACCTGCGCGCGTTCAAGGTGCTGGTCCGCAACGCCATGTTCCGCCGCGTCGAACTGGCCGCGCTGCACCAGTGGGCCGCGCTCGGCGAGCTCGACGCCGAGTCCGGCTGGGACGCCGCCGCCTGGGCCGACGCGCTCGCGCCCTACTACGAGGAGCACGCGGACATCGGCACCGGCCCGGACGCGCGCGGTCCGGCGCTGCTCCAGATCACCCAGGACCGCACCGAGTGGACCGTCCGCCAGGTCCTCGACGACCCCGCCGAGGACCACGACTGGGCCATCACCGCGGTCGTCGACCTGACCGCCTCCGACGAGGCCGGCGTCGCCGTCCTCACGGTGACGGACGTCAGCCGGATGTAGGGCCCGGCCGCGCGGTTCAGGCCTGCGGGCGGGTGACGCTGCCGCTGACCGGGTCGGTGACGGTCTGCGGGAGGTGCGGCACGTCGACGATCCGGTCCGCGTCGGACAGCCAGCGGTGCAGCCAGGCCGCGGCCTCCGGGTCGCGGTCCGCGAGCGCGGTCAGGGCGTCGGCGAACGCGGCCACCCGGGCCGGGTCGCCGGGCGCGTCGTCGACCGCGTCCAGCTCCGGGCCGCCGACGTCGTGCCGGGCGGCGAACTCGGCCAGCGCGGCCCACGCGGCCGTGCCGGGCGCACCGGCCGCACCGGTCGCGAGCGGGACGACGGTGGCGGCCAGGGCGGCGGAGGTCACGGGTTCCACGCCAGTACCGTACCGTGCCGGCCGCCCGTCACCCCGCGTCGTCGACGACCTCGAAGTCGTGCCGCGCCCCGGTGCGGCGGGACGCCGGCCGCCGCGCGCCGCACCGGAAGCCGGGTGGCCGCTCAGAAGTCGGTGAGTGCGCGGATGACGTCCGCGTCCAGCGGGCGGTCGGCGTAGAGCAGGCGGATCGCGGCCGGGTCGGGGTTTCCGGCGTCCGGGCCGCGCCACATCCGCTTCAGGCCGGCGCGTTCGACCGTACGCCGGGAGCGGTCGTTGCCCTCCAGCAGGTAGGCGGTCATCGGCAGCTCCGGCCGGAGTGCCGCGGCGGCCTCGCGCGCGGCCGCGCTGATCTCCTGCGCGTAGCCCCGCCCCCAGCAGCGGGGGAGCAGCCGGAATCCGAGGTTCCAGGCCACGCCGTACCGGACGAACGTGCCACCGATGCCGGCGAACGTGCCGTCCGGCTCGCGTGCCACCCACATGCCGTGCCCGTCCCGCGCCCACCCGGCACGCCAGTTGGAGATCGTGCGCGCGGTCTGCTCCGGCGTCTCGTGCCGGCTCAGCGGGTCCGGGCCCCAGACCAGCGGATCACTGTAGAGCGCGAACATCTCCGCCAGATCCTCCGGCACGGGCTCGCTGAGCCTCAGTCGCGACGTCACGGCGCCGATTCTGCACCATGGGCGGTGCACCCGCGCCCGGTTTCCCGGCTCTTGACGCACGCCATGTGAGCGCTAACACTCATCGATACATCTCGCTCCCGTACGGAAGGACCTCGATGAGACGTACCGCAGGAAGACTCGCGGCCGCCGCCGTCCTGGTGGCCTCGGGGCTCGCGGTGCTCGGACCGGCGGCGCCGGCGAGTGCCGCGCCCGCCGTGTCCTACACCAACCCGATCGCGGCCCAGCGTGCCGACCCGCACGTCTGGAAGCACACCGACGGCTACTACTACCTCACCGCGACCGTGCCCGCGTACGACCGGATCGTCCTGCGCCGCGCCACCACGCTGCAGGGGCTGTCGACCGCGGCGGAGACGACCATCTGGACCCGGCACGCCAACGGCCCGATGAGCGCGCACATCTGGGCGCCGGAGATCCACTACATCAACGGCAAGTGGTACGTGTACTTCGCGGCCGGCGGCGACGACGTCTGGGCGATCCGGCCGTACGTGCTGGAGGGCACCGGCGCGAACCCGCTCACCGCGTCCTGGGTGGAGAAGGGGCAGATCCAGACCGGCTGGCAGAGCTTCGCGCTGGACGCCACCACGTTCGTCAACAACGGCACCCGCTACCTGCTCTGGGCGCAGCACGACAACAGCCTGCCGGCCAGCAACACCAGCCTCTACATCGCCACCATGTCGAACCCGTGGACGCTGTCGTCCGCCGCGGTCAGCATCTCCGCGCCGACGCTGGCCTGGGAGAAGATCGGCTACCAGGTCAACGAGGGGCCGGCGGTCATCCAGCGGAACGGGAGGATCTTCCTGACCTACTCGGCCAGCGCCACGGACAGCAACTACTGCCTCGGCCTGCTCACCGCGTCCGCGAGCGCGAACCTGCTCAGCCCGGCGAGCTGGACCAAGACCCAGACGCCGGTCTTCACCAGCAACGTCAACACCAGCCAGTACGGCCCGGGGCACAACTCGTTCACGGTGTCCGAGGACGGGCAGAGCGACATCATGGTCTACCACGACCGTAGCTACCGGGACATCACCGGTGACCCGCTCAACGACCCGAACCGGCGGACCCGGGTCCAGAAGATCTACTGGAACGCCGACGGTACGCCGAACTTCGGCATCCCGGTCCCGGACGGCCGGCACCCGGTGCGGCTGCGGTCGTACAACCTGCCGTCCCAGTACGTCCGGCACTGGGACTTCCGGGCCCGGGTCGAGAGCAACGTGACGAACCTGGCCGACTCGCAGTTCCGGGTGGTGCCCGGCCTGGCCGGCGCCGGCACGGTCAGCCTGGAGTCGACCAACTATCCCGGCTACTACCTGCGGCACCGGAACTTCGAGCTGTTCGTGGCGAAGGCCGACGGCACCGCGCTGTTCAACGGCGACGCCAGCTTCTACCAGCGCGCCGGGCTCGCCGACCCGGCCGCGGTCTCGTTCGAGTCGTCGAACTACGCCGGCCGCTACATCCGGCATGCGAACAACCTGCTCTACGTCCAGGCCGTCACCGGTGCCACCGCGCCGGCCGACGCCACGTTCGTGACGGAGTGAGCGGGCCGCCCCGGGCGCCGTCCGCGCCGCCCGGGGCGGTGCGCACGCGGTCCTACACCGCCCGCAGCGGGTGGGTCCGGATCAGGAACGTCGGCGACACCAGGCCCACCGGCACCGGCAGCCTGCCGACGCGCATGTCGACCCGGCGGTAGTGACCGTCCAGCGGCGCACCGGAGATGATCGTGTCGAGCGGGTCGGTGTACGACCCGCCGACCGTGAGCCGCACGTCGGCCGCGCGCAGCTCGATCGGCTCGTCCACGGTGCTGAACGTGACCAGTCGCGGCACCGACATCCCCAGCGTGCCGAGCACGTTGCGGAACGGCTGGTTGAAGATCGGCGGCACGCGGGCGACCTCGTCACCGATCGTGCCGGTCATCGACAGCAGCTCGACCCCGCGCCGGCGGACGGTCGCGGTCACCACGCCGTCCGCCACGGCCCAGTCGATCTCGGCGAGTTTCTTCGGGAAGCCGAGCGTCTCCCGCCCGCCGATGAGCGCGACGTCGTCGTCCACCACGATCCACGGGCAGTGCGCCGCCCGGAACGGCCCGTGCCGGACGTTGAAGAAGATCGCCGCCTCGCGGTAGGTGCTGTTGAAGTTCGTCCACGGGTAGTCGGCGACGAAGACCAGCGCGGTCGAGTCCTGGGCCATCCGCACGCCCGCGGGCAGCAGGTTGTCGGCTCGCTCCCGGTCCACCGGCACGGTCACCGACAGGAACGTCGCGTTCCGGTACTTGACCTTCGCGGGGTTCTGCCGGCGCTTGATGTCCGCCATCCCCTCGTCGAGCGTGAAGGCCGGCCGCGCGCCCTCCGGTGCGACCCCCTCCTCGGACATCCGCACCGGAACCCGGTCACCGCTCACGTCGTCGCCCTCCCGGAATCGATTCGCTTCCACCCGCCACACGCTGACCGTCCACACTGGAGCATGTCAATACGGAAGTGGGATGAACCGCAGAAAACGCCATCCGCGCGGGTACGCCGGGTCCTCGACGGACGTGACCGGTGCCCACGGCTCAGGACAGGCCGGCCCGGGTCGCGAGTTCGTCGGTGAGGAGCGGCCAGACGTGCGGCGGGAGGATGTGGCCCATCCGGGGGTGGACGACGGTGCGGGCGCCGGGGATCCGGCGGGCCAGGGCCGCGCCGGCGGACGGGCGGATCAGCGGGTCGTCGGCGCCGTTGACGATCAGGGTGGGCGCGGTGATCTCGCGGAACCGGCGGGCGACCGGGCCGAGCCGCAGCCCGGCGGCGGTCTGGCGCCGGGTGGTCCCGGGGTCGCGCGGGGAGCGGTGGTGGCTGATCGTGGCGACCGAGCGGGCCCACGGCTCGTCGAACGGCGCGTGCGGTGACGAGATCAGCCGGATCAGGTCGACCAGCGTGTCGATCGCGCCCGCGTCGGTCGGCGGGTGCGTGATCCGGGCGGCGCGCGGGAAGATGCCGAAGTTGACGTAGCGCAGCAGGTCGCGGCGGCGGCCGAGCGGCCCGCCCATCACGGCGGTGACCGTGCGGACGCGCTCCGGGTGCAGGGCGGCGGTGGCCAGTGCCAGACCGCTGCCGAGCGAGGCGCCGCAGAGGTGCGCGGACGCCCAGCCGAGCGCGTCGAGCACGGCGAGACCGTCGGCGACCATGTCGAGACCGGTGTAGGCCGGGGCGGCGCTGCCCCGGAACAGCATCCGGAACGGATTCTCCGCCGTGGGCGAGGCGAAGTGGGTGGAGAGGCCGGTGTCGCGATTGTCGAACCGGGCCACGTGAAAGCCGCGGGCGGCGAGCATGCGGCAGAACCCGTCGGGCCAGAGCACCATCTGGAAGTCCAACCCCATGATCAGCAGCAGCGGTACGCCGCCGGGGTCGCCGAACGTCTCGTAGGCGAGCCGGACGTCGCCGTTGGACGCGTACCTCATGGTGCCTCCCCGTGTTTTTACAATGCGATCGCATTGTAATACGGTGTGACGATGCCACGAAAGGTCGACCACGACGCCCGCCGCCGCCACATCGTCGAGTCGCTGCTGCGGATCACCGCGGAGCACGGGCTGGAAGCGGTGTCGCTGCGCGAGGTCGCGGCCGCGGCCGGTGTGTCGATGGGCCAGGTGCAGCACTACTTCGCGACCAAGGACGAGATGCTGCTGTACGCGCTGCGGCACTGGCTGAGCCTCGGCACGCACGACGGCTTCGCGTCCCGGGTCGCCCGCCGCGCGGACGGCGGCCCGCGCGCGGTCGCGGCGGAGTACCTGCCCTACGACGAGACCAGCCGGCGGGAGGCGTGCGTCGCGGTGGCGTTCGTGTCCCGCGCCGCGGTCCGGCCGGAGATCGCGGCCGCGCTCGCGCCGGCCTTCGCCGGGTTCGCCGCCGCGCTGCGCACGATGCTCGACGCGACCGGTGTGCCGGACCCGGCGGCCGAGGCCCGGCGGCTCGCCGCGCTGCTCGACGGGCTGCGGCCGGCGGTGCTGACCGGCGCCCTGTCGCACGCGGACGCGCTGGCCGTCGTGGACCGGCACCTGAAAAGCCTTTAGTTGCATTCTTGCCGCCGTTGGATACGTTGTGACGTGTCGATTCAGGACAATGCACAACGACGGGTCGACAATTCACGAACGGCAGGTTAACGAACGGGGTGCGCCGTGCCGAGTCTCGCGTTGGATTGGCTGCTCGAAGGGCCGTACGGGCTGCTCGTCGCGCTTGTGGTCATCGGCGGCGGCACCGCGCTGAATTATCTGCGCACGCGCCGGGAAAAGATGCTGTCGTTCCGGGTCCGGTTCAATTCCCGGCTCGGGTTCGACCCGCCGGACGCCGGTAACGTGGTGCGCCTCATCGGGCCGGACCACACCGAGATCCCGGACCCGGGCATGGTCGTCGCCCGGATCAAGAACGTGGGCCGCAGCTCGATCACCGAACAGGACTACGTGCACCGGCTCGGCCTGACGTTCCCCGGCACCGACCGGCGGCTGGTCACCGTGGACGTCACCGAGGCGCGTCCGCCGGACCTGCAGGACCTGCTCACCGGCGAGGGCTTCGAGGTGCACGACAACCGGATCGTGCTGCCCCGGGTGCACCTGAACCCGGGCAGCGAGTTCAAGCTGGTGGCGCTGCTGGAGCACACCAGCGGCACCGGCAAGCCCGCGGTCCAGACGAACGGCATCCTCCGCAACGGCCGCATCTTCCTCGACAGCGACGGCCGCCGCCTGCGCCGCAGCACGCTGATCGGCGCCGGGCTCAGCACGCTGCTGGCCGGTGCGCTGGTCGCGGTGCTGCTGGTCGGGCTGCCACCGGACCCGCGGGCCGAGTGCGCCGAGGGCGAGCTCACCGTCAACGGGTCCAGCGCGTTCGCGGACGCGGTCCGGACGCTCGCCGGGCAGTACATGGAGCGGTGCCGCGGCTCCCGGATCACGGTCGACGCGTCCGGCAGCATCGAGGGCCTCAACGAGCTCGACAACGCGCCGCCCGAGGACGGCCCGCGCCGGCTCACGCTCGCGGACGGCCGGTTCGACGGCGGCGGCGAGTTCCCGAACGTGGAGATCGCCGGCACGCTCGCCGTCGTGCCGTTCAGCTTCGTGGTGCACCCGGCGCTGCCGGTCACCGACGTCCCCCGGGCCGAGCTGGCGAAGGTCTTCCGCGGCGACGTCTCGAACTGGAACGAGATCACGCTGGCGGACGGCACCCGCGGCCCCGACACCGAGGTGCGCGTGGTCGGCCGCACCTCGACGTCGGGCAGCCGCACCGTGATCCAGAAGCTGCTGCTCGACGGCGACCCGCCGGCCGGCAACACCGTCAACAGCTGCGCGGCCGCGCGGACCGAGGCGGCCGTCGAGGCCCCGATCATCTGCGAGGTGAGCAGCACCGGCGCGGTCATCGACGCGGTCTCCCGGTACGAGGGCGCGATCGGCTACGTCGACATGCCGAACGCGGTCGCCGCCGGGACCGCGGTCACGCAGCTCACCGTCGACGGGCTCGGCGCGACGCTGGACGACCTCAACGACGGCTATCCGATCTGGACCGTCGAGTACCTCTACAGCCACGGACCGCTCGCCGAGACCGCGGACCTGACCCGGTCGTTCGCCGGCTTCCTGGTCGACGCGGACCAGGCCGACGAGATCCAGCAGCTCGGCTACCCGCCGTGCGTCCAGGTCGGCAGCGTGCCGCAGGGGCTGTGCAGCAAGGGCAACTGACCGCCGTCTCTCCCGCGTCCGGCGTGCCGGGTGTGCGAGGCTTCCGGGCATGGCGACGTTCGTTCTGATCCACGGTGGCGGCGGCAGCGCGTGGGACTGGCATCGGCTGGTCCCGGAGCTGACCGCGCGGGGGCACGACGTGGTGGTGCCGGAACTGCCGATCGGCGACCGGGCCGCGGGGTTCGCCGAGTTCCGGGAGACGGTGGCCGGCGCGGTCGGCGGCCGGAGCGAGCTCGTGGTGGTCGGGCACTCGTACGGTGCGTTCACCGCGCCGCTGATCGCCGGCCGGCTGCCGGTGCGGCGGATCGTGCTGCTCACGCCGATGATCCCGAGCCCCGGCGAGTCGCCGGCCGACTGGTGGGGCAACACCGGCCACCGGGCGCCGGCCGGGCTCAGCGAGGCGGAGCAGTTCTTCGACGGCGTGCCGGACGCGGTCGTCGCGGAGGCCCCGGCGCACGTCCGCGAGCAGGTCAGCGCGGAGTGGGCCGAGCCGTGGCCGCTGGCCGCGTGGCCGGACGTGCCGACGACGGTGCTCATCGCCCGCGCGGACCGGTTCTTCCCGGCGGAGTTCCAGCGCCGGGTGGCCGCGGACCGGCTGGGCGTCGTCCCGGACGAGATCGACGGCGGCCACGCGGTGGCGCTCAGCCACCCGGTCCAGCTCGCCGACCGGCTGATCGCCTACCTCGGCTGATCTTCTCGCCCGAGCCGGCCCGCTGATCCGCGCTGATCCGCGCTGATCCGCGCTGGTCCGCGCTGGTCCGCGCTGGTCCGCGCTGGTCCGCGCTGATCCGCGCTGATCCGCGCCGGTCAGGCGGGGGTGCGGGCGAGGAGGAGGCGGTAGTGCGGGGTGCCGTCGCGGCGGTTGCCGAGGGCGGGCAGGTCGACGGCGTCGACGGCGAAACCGGCCGCGGTCAGCGCGGCCTGGATCGCGGGCTGCGTCATGATCCGGTAGTACATGACGAACGGCGGGCGCCACAACGCGTTGCGCACCCGCATCGCCGCGTCGAAGCCGCCCGTCACCCAGTACGCCGGCGAGGTCGGCGGCGGCGGCGTGCCGACCGGCACCGCGAACAGGCCGCCGGGCCGCAGCGCGCGATGCACGCCGCCGAAGAGCGCGGGACGCTCGGACGGCAGGAAATGGCCGAGCGCGCCGAACGTGACGGCCAGGTCGAACTCCGCGTCGAACGGCAGATCCCGCGCGTCGGCCCGGACGACCGTGGCGTCCGGGTGGGCCGCGCCGGCCCGGGCGAGCATCCCGGCGCTGAAGTCCACACCGGTCACCCGCTCGGTGCAGAGCGGCCCGAGCACGCCCAGGCCGGCGCCGGTGCCGGTGCAGACGTCCAGCCCGGCGCGGAACGGGCCGAGCGGGCGCAGCGCGTCCGCGGTCGCGGTGAGCAGCGGGTCCGGCGTACGGAACGGGGTGTGGTCGAACTTCGGCGCCAGCAGGTCGTAGCCGCGCTCGACCGACGTCAGCGCCTGCCCGGCCAGCTCGCGCAGCGACGGTCCCTGCGGCGAGAACATCGGCCGAGCGTACCGCGCCCGGCGCCGCCCGAAACGGGTTGACGCACGGGCGACCATGGTGGGGTGAGGACGCCGTTGCAGGGCGGGCTGCTGGCTCCGGGCACGCTGACCGGCGCGGTGGTGGAGATCGCCTGCGACGAGTCCGGGTTCTCCGGCACCAACCTGCTGCACCCCGGCATGCCGGTGATCGCGCACGCGAGCGTGGACCTCCGCGTGGACGAGGCGGTCGCGCTGATCGAGGCGCTGCGGTCGGAGTTCCGCCGCTCACCGCACGAGCTGAAGTCCGGCGGCCTGCTGCGCGGCCCGGACGCGCCCGCGGCCCGCCGGTGGCTGCTGGACGCGTTGCGCGGCCGGGCGCACGTGCACCTGCTCGACAAAGAGTTCTTCCTGGTCACCCGCGTGGTGGACCTGCTGCTCGGCGAGCCGTCCTACGTCGGCGGCACCCGGCTGGCCCGGGCGTACCGGCGGGAGGCGGAGGCGCTGCACCGGGGTGGCCGCGCGGCCGGGCCCGGCTGGCCCGCGTTCCTGGGCGCGTTCGTCGATCTGGTGCGCACCAAGCGGCGCGTGCCCGGCGCCGCCGAACGGTTCCTGCACGCCCGCGACACGCTGCTCCGGGCGGTGACGGATCCGGCGGCCGTCGCGGTGCTCACCGCGATCGAGGCCGGCCGGGCCCGGGAGCTGCCGCACCGGCGCGACGACGACCCGGCGATCCCGCCGCCGCTCGAACCGCTGCTGCCCGCGCTGGCCGAGACCGTGCTGACCTGGGCCGGCGGCGGACGGCAGGTGCTGGTCACGCACGACGAGCAGAGCGCGCTCACCGCCACCCGGCTGCGCCGCCTGCAGGCCGCGCTGGCCGACGGCTCGGGCCGGTCACCGCTGGCCGGCCTGGTGATGGCCGACTCCCGCACCGACCCGCGCGTGCAGGTCGCCGACCTCCTGGCCGGCGTCGCCCGCCGCGCGCCGCACCCGGCCTGACCCGCCCCGGGCCGGGGCGCGGCGTCATCCGAGCTGGTCGCGGCGGCGGGTCAGGTACGCGGTCTCGGCCGTGTTGCCGGCCAGTGCGATCGCCCGGTCGTACGCGGCGCGCGCGTCGGTGCTCCAGCCGAGCCGGCGCAGCAGGTCGGCGCGGGTCGCGTGGAACGCGTGGTAGCCGGCCAGCGGCTCCTCGAGGCGGTCGACCGCGGCCAGCGCCACGTCCGGGCCGTCCAGCTCCGCGACCGCGACCGCGCGGTTGAGTGCCACGATCGGCGACGGGTCGAGGTGGGCGAGCCGGTCGTAGAGCGCGACGATCTGCGTCCAGCCCGTGTCGCGCACGTCCCGCGCGGCCGTGTGCACCGCGTTGATCGCCGCCAGGAGCTGGTAGCGGCCGGGCGGCTGCCCGGTGGCCAGGCGCTCGACCAGCAGCCGGTGGCCCTCCTCGATCAACTCGGTGTCCCAGGCGCCGCGGTCCTGCTCGCCGAGCGCGATCAGCTCGCCGCTCGCCGAGACGCGGGCGGTCCGGCGCGCCTCGGTGAGCAGCATCAGCGCGAGCAGGCCGGCAACCTCACCGTCCGCCGACAGCAGCGAACGGACCAGGCGGGCCAGCCGGATCGCCTCCGCGGTCAGCTCCTGGCGTACCGGCGGCGTCTCCGGCCCGGTCGCCAGATAGCCCTCGTTGAAGATCAGGTACAGCGCCGCGAGGACGCCGGAGACGCGTTCCGGCAGGTCGGCGGCGGACGGCACCCGGTACGGGATGCGGGCCGCCTTGATCTTGGTCTTGGCCCGGGTGATCCGCTGCGCCATCGCGGTCTCCCGCACCAGGAACGCGCGCGCGATCTCCGCCACGGTGAGCCCGCCGACCATGCGCAGCGTCAGCGCGATCCGGGTCTCCGGCCCGAGCGCCGGATGACAGCACGTGAAGATCAGCCGGAGCCGGTCGTCGTCGATCGCCCCGGTCGGCGCGGCCGGCTCGTCGTCGTGGAGCATCCGCGCCTCCCGGTGCTTCTCGTCGCGCCGGCTCTCCCGCCGGATCCGGTCGATCGCCTTCCGGTGCGCGGTGGTGGTCAGCCAGGCACCGGGATTCGGCGGTACGCCGTCGGCCGGCCACCGCTCGACCGCGGTGGCGAACGCCTCCGCCGCGGCCTCCTCCGCCACGTCCAGGTCACCGAAGCGCCGGGCCAGCGCCGCGACCACCCACGCCCACTCCGCCCGGTGCGCCCGCGTCACCGCCTCGGCCGCACCGGGCTGATCGGGGCCGGTCACAGGAACGGCCGCACCTCGACCCGCCGGTTGCAGGCCCGCGAACCGTCCGCCGCGGTCGCGAGTGCCGCGTCCAGGTCCGGCGCCTCGACGATCCAGAAGCCGGCGATGAACTCCTTCGTCTCCACGAACGGCCCGTCCGTGAACACCGGTGCCGCGCCCCGGTTGTCGATCACGGTGGCGGTCTCCGGTGCCGCGAGCCCGCCGGCGAACACCCAGTTGCCGTCCGCCCGCACCCGCTCGTTGAACGTGGTGATCGCCGCCGTCTCCACCGGTGTCGCGGAGCCGGTCCGGTCGTCGATCACGGAAACCAGGTACTGCATGTCGGCTCATCTCCCGTACGTCCGGCGCCCTCGTGGCAGCCTCTCACCCCTTCCACGAACGCGGCCGCCCCGATCCGACACCGCCCCCGGGAAAATCGGGGCGCGGCCGGGACGTGACCGGCCGCGCCGCCGGCGTGCTCGCCGGTGACCACGGCGTGACCGGCTCCGCCGCGGCGGCCGGAGCGGAGCGCCGGCGGAGTCGGAGGACGCCGCGGGTTGGCCCGCGGGAGCACGCCCGGCGCGCCCACGACGGAGGTGGGAAGATCCGGGCCCGGGTTTCCGGCGGGTCAGGCCTTCAGTGCCGCCGACACCAGCTCGCGCGCCTCGTCCTGGATCTGGGCCAGGTGGTCGTCGCCCTTGAAGGACTCCGCGTAGATCTTGTAGACGTCCTCGGTGCCGGACGGGCGGGCCGCGAACCAGCCGTTCTCGGTCGTGACCTTCAGGCCGCCCAGCGCGGCGCCGTTGCCGGGCGCCGACGTGAGCGTGGCCGTGATCGGCTCGCCGGCCAGCGAGGTCGCGGTGACCTGGGACGGGGAGAGCTTGGCCAGGACCGCCTTCTCCTCGCGGGTGGCGGGCGCGTCGATCCGCGCGTAGGACGGCGCGCCGAACCGCGCGACCAGCTCGCCGTAGTGCTGGGACGGCGACCTGCCGGTCACCGCCTGGATCTCGGAGGCGAGCAGGCAGAGCAGGATGCCGTCCTTGTCGGTGGTCCAGACCGAGCCGTCGCGGCGCAGGAACGAGGCGCCGGCGCTCTCCTCGCCGCCGAACGCGACCGAGCCGTCGAGCAGGCCGGGGACGAACCACTTGAAGCCGACCGGGACCTCGACCAGCCGGCGGCCGAGCGACGCGGCCACCCGGTTGATCATCGAGGACGAGACGAGCGTCTTGCCCACCGCGGCGTCCGCGGACCAGCCGGACCGGGAGCCGTAGAGGTACTGGATCGCGACCGCGAGATAGTGGTTCGGGTTCATCAGGCCGCCGTCCGGCGTGACGATGCCGTGCCGGTCCGCGTCCGCGTCGTTGCCGGTGGCGATCTGGTACGCGTCGCGCTTGCCGATCAGCGACGCCATCGCGTACGGCGAGGAACAGTCCATCCGGATCTTGCCGTCCCAGTCCAGCGTCATGAACGGCCAGGCCGGGTCCGTCTCCGGGTTGACCACGGTCAGGTCCAGACGGTGCCGGTCCGCGATCTCCCCCCAGTACGCCACGCTGGCGCCGCCGAGCGGGTCCGCGCCGATCCGCACGCCCGCGTCGCGCACCGCGTCCAGGTCGAGCACGGACGGCAGGTCGTCCACGTAGGAGGCCAGATAGTCGTACCGGCCGGTGGTGTCCGCGTTGACCGCCCGCGCGTACGGCATCCGGCGCACCCCGGTCAGCCCGTCCGCGATCAGCGCGTTCGCCCGGTCCTGGATCCACTTCGTGGCGTCCGTGTCGGCCGGGCCGCCGTTCGGCGGGTTGTACTTGAACCCGCCGTCCGCCGGCGGGTTGTGCGACGGCGTGACGACCACACCGTCCGCGAGCCCGGTGCGCCGGCCGCGGTTCGCGGTCAGGATCGCATGCGACAGCGCCGGCGTCGGCGTGAACCCGTCCCGGCTGTCCAGCAGCACGGTCACGCCGTTCGCCGCGAACACCTCGACCGCGCTTGTCGTGGCCGGCTCGGACAGCGCGTGCGTGTCCCGCCCGATGAACAGCGGGCCGTCGACGCCCTGCTCCTCCCGGTACTCACAGATCGCCTGGCTGATCGCCACGATGTGGTCCTCGTTGAACGCGGAATTCAGCGACGACCCACGATGGCCGGACGTCCCGAACGCCACCTGCTGCGCGGGCACGTTCACATCCGGATGCCGGTCGCGATAGGCGGCGAGCAACTCCGCCACATCGATCAGGTCGCCCGGCTCCGCGGGCTGGCCGGCACGGGGGTGAACAGACACGGCGGTCTCCTCGGGTTTCGCGCATGAGGACGTCTTGCCTCGACCCTAATGTCCACCCGCGTCACCCGCCCGCCACACCCCCGAGATCACGTCACCACCCGGGCCCACACCGGCCCGCCCGCGCTCACCGCTGGGCGGCGTGCCGCGGCGATCATCGACCGATGCGAAAAGGTCGTCGCGAGGGCCGGACGACCTCACTTTCGCATCGGTCAATGATCACCCTGGTCGTGGTGCGCGGGTGGTCATCTGAGTGCTCGCGTGCTTTCGCCGGCCGGGGAGGGCGCACGCGCGTACGTACCGCCGGATGGGCTTGTGATCTGGTCCTCGCGGGCGGGTAGGGTGCCGGATGGCACGAACTTTGTTGCGAGGTGCCCGGCCGGCGACGGCGGGGAGAATCGGGAAGCCGGTGTGAATCCGGCACGGGCCCGCCGCGGTGACCGGGGAGCTGCCGCCCATGCGCGTACGCGCGGCCACTGGCCCTGACCGGCTGGGAAGGCGGGCGGTGAGGTGACGATCCGGGAGTCCGAAGACCGGCCTCGCGCCTGATGACCCCGGCATGCCCGGGGCCGGACCGCAGCGGGAGCCTGCCGTGAACCATGACCTGTACGAGATCATCCACCGTCGCCGGGACGTCCGCGGCCAGTTCACCGGTGAACCGGTACCGGACGCCGTGCTCGACCGGGTGCTCGGCGCCGCACACGCGGCACCGAGCGTGGGACTGTCCCAGCCGTGGGACTTCGTGATCGTCCGCGGCCGCGCGACCCGGGAGGGGTTCCACGACCACGTACGCCGGGAGCGCGAGGTGTTCGCGGCCACGCTGGACGCGGACGCGGCGGCCCGGTTCGCCCGCATCAAGATCGACGGCGTGCTGGAGTCGACGCTGTCGATCGTGGTCACCTACGACCCGGACCGGGGCGGCCCGGCCGTGCTCGGACGGCACGCGATCGCGGACGCCGGGCTCTACTCCGCCTGCCTCGCCGTGCAGAACCTGTGGCTGGCCGCGACCGCGGAACGGCTCGGCGTCGGCTGGGTGTCGTTCTACCGCGAGGAGTTCGTCCGCGACCTGCTCGGCATCCCGGCCACCATCCGGCCGATCGCCTGGCTGTGCGTCGGCCCGGTCACCCACCTCGAGGACACACCCGACCTCGAACGCCACGGCTGGCGCCACCGCCGCCCCCTGCGCCTCGCCCGGCACGACGACCGGTGGGGTACCCACAGCGAGCCCGCCCCGCGATAGCCGGCGAGGCCGGTTGCCCGGCCCGCCCCGGTCGCCGTTCGCCCGGGTCCTTCCGGCTCTGCCTCGGCAGCACGGGGGCGGGCTGAGCCCGTCCCCGCGCGGGTCCTGCTCCGCTCGCCCCGCCGCTCGGTGCCGGCCGCGGTGTGTCGGCCGGGGTGTGCTGGCCGGGGTGTCGGCAGCGGTGTGTCGGCCGGGGTTGGCCGCCGGCTCGGTGCCGGAGGGCGCTGTCAGTCGGGGCGTGGTCGGCTGGTGCGTGGTCGGATCGGTGCCGGGTGTGCGGTCAGCTGCGGCGGGGCGGGGCGGAAGGGCGCGCCGGATCGGTGCCGCGTGCGTCGCACCCGGGTCAGAGCCGCGTGCAGCGCGGCCGCGCCCAGGAGGGAGAGCGCGAACACGCCGATTCAGCCGGGCACCCGTGGTGTGCACGAGGAACGCGCCCGGCAACCGGGAGACGAGCGCCGCGCCGGCCACGGCGATCAGCGCGGCGACCCCCAGAACAGGCCCGGCCGGGTGGTGACGGCCGGTGGATCACCGTGCCAGGCGTGCAGCAGCCGGCGGCGCCCGATGTGGACCGCGAGCAGCAGCGCGGCGATCGCGCCACCGACTGTCGACGCCAGGTCGGCGATCGGCGCGTGGTCGGTGACCGCGTCCCACCCCTGGTGGGACGCGGCACCGGCCAGCGCCGACAGGACGGTGACCAGGAACGCCGGCCGGCTCGCACCGAGCACCCCGTAGTCGCGGGCCGCCAGCCACACCGGTCGCGCGGGCAGGTGCGCGGCGACGACCGGTGCGGCCCGGCGCACCAGGACCGCGCACGCCAGCGTCACCGGCAGGCAGAACAGCGGCAGCCCGGCCGGTCCGTGCGCCACCTGGTAGAGCGCCGTGCCGTTGACCGCCTCGAGGGCGGTGCCGTCCAGCGCGTACGCCAGGTCCGGCGACGCCGACCCGACCACCAGCGCCACCCCGTCGAACCAGCGCGGCCGCCACAGCTTCAACGGCAACGGCAGCGCGGCATGCGAGGGAAACGTCAACGGCATGCCCGGACCCTAACGGCGGGTGTCACCGATCCTGCGGGCGGATCGGGCGGTCCACAGTGGTACGAGACGGCCGTCAGTGTGCTCGGCCGCGGCTTCCGCACGCGCGCTGTGCCGTTTCCGGTGGCGGCGGTTCGATCTCGACTGCGCGGCGTGCGTTCGCGCCAGCCTCCGCGTCTCCCGGCACACCGGAAGGTAGGCGCACGCCGGAAGGCAGGCACACGCCGGGAGGCAGACGCACGCCGGGAGGCTGGCATGAACTGGGGAACGCCGGTATACGGGGAACGTCGGCACGCGCGGAAGGGCCGGCACGCGGCGGTGCTGCTGGCATGACGCGCGCCGAACGCCGGTCACGCGCCGGGAGCGCGCGTCCGTCGGGAGGCCGGACGAGTGTCGCCGCCTCGGTCATGCGCCGCCTCGGTCATGCGCCATCTCGGTCATGCGCCGGATCGCGGCGAGCGCCGTTCTCCGGCGTGCGCCCGGAATTTCGGGCATCCGCTGGGCCCGCCCGGCCCGGCGGTGCGCTCAGCGCGCGTGGCGGCGGTGCAGGTCGGCGAGCCGGCCGAGGGTGTCCGTCACGGTGCGACGCTGCGGACCGGTGAGTGCGGCCGAGGCCCCGGCGATGTCGTCCGCGAGTGGTCGGAGTTCGTCGACCAGGCGCTGCCGTGCGTGCGGCGTGATCACCACGGTCTGCCGGCGGCGATCGGTCGGATGCGGTCGCCGTTCCGCGAGGCCGTGCCGTTCCAGGCGGTCGACCAGGCCGGTCGCGGCGCCGGACGTGATGCCGAGCAGCCGGCCGAGCTCGACCGGTCCCATCGGGTCGCCGGAGATCGACAGGTGTTTGAGCGCGAGGTAGTCACCCCCGGTCAGACCCATCCGGCGGGCGATGGCCGCGTCGAGTTCGGCGGCGGCGACGGCGAGGTGGTGCACGGCCCACGCCAGATCGTCCGTGGCGGGCGGATGCTCAGACATGCGGAAGAGCATACGATGGCTTAGAAACTAAGCTACCGACGATGTGAGGTATCCATGGACGACCGCATCCGCTCACTGGCCCTCGCCGCCGCCACCGGCGCGTTCGTGGCCACGCCCACGCTCGGCGCGGTCTTCGGCGCCGGCGAGCAGACCCGCCGGTACGACACGGTGATCACACCTCCGGCGTACGCCTTCTGGGTCTGGGCGCCGATCTTCGCCGGCGCCGCCGCGTCGACCGTCGCGCAGTGTCGCGCGACCGGCCGGGGTGACCCGGTCAGCCGGCGCGCCGGATGGCCGCTGGCCGCCGCGTACGCCGCGAACACGGCCTGGTCGGTCGCGGCACAGAGTGACCGGTTCCGCTACACGCCATACCTGCTGCCGCTGGCCACCGCGTGCGCCGCGACCGCGCACATCCGGCTGCAGGACGCCGGCCCGGCCCGCGGCGCGCTGGCCCTGACACCGGCGAGCACCGGGCTGCTCCTCGGCTGGACCGCGCTGGCCAGCACCGTCAACATCGCCGCGGTCACGGTTCCCGGAAAACCCTCCCACGGTACGGTGGCCGCGTGCGCGGCCGGTCTGCTCGCCGCGTCCACCGCGCTGGCGACCGGGGTCGCCGCCAGCCGGCGCGGCGCACTGCCGTTCGCCCTCGCCGCCGGCTGGGGCCTGCTCACCACCGCGCTCACCGGCTCCCGCCCGCGCCCGGTCCGCCTCGCCGCCGCACTCGGCGCCACCACGGTCGCCCTCGCCGCCGCCCACGCCTCCACCCTTTCCGGCACCGGCACCGGCACCGGCACCCGGCGCCTGCGGCACCTCGACGCTCGGCGCCGGCGGCACCTTGACCGAGACGCCCGGCGCCGAAGCCGGACTCCATGAGAGCCCGGCGCGTAGCGTCCCGAGGCGCCCTGCCTCATCGATCTGAGGATGTGCAGACTTCGGCGAGTCCGGTTCGGCACCGATGCCGCCCCGCATCGCTTACGGGCCGCGCTGGTGTCAGCGTGACGCGGCCCGCGCTGCTCGCGTTCGCCCGGCCGGAAGCATCTCGCCCGGCGTCGAAGGACTTCCCAAACCGCAGGGCCGCGAGCAGCGCGATGCGGTTCGCGTTGCTCGCGGTTCGCGCTGGTAGCAGCGCGAACCTGACCGCGCAGGGCTCGGCGCGGCCAGGCGATCCGCTTCCCTCGCTCGAGGAATCAATCCAGCCTCCTAGGATGCGATAGGCGCTGTGCAGGGCTCGACGGAGGCCGCCGTCGCGTGGGCGAGGCTGCATCCTCGGAGGCCGGCCGGAGCGCGGCAACGCCGCGACGGGGGCATGACCGTGGTGCCGATCCACGACGGTGGCCGGGCGGGACTCGGTGGTGACGGAGGGCGCTGGTGACCCGCGGCGGTGCTAGATCGCGGGGACGGGGTGGGATTCGGCGACGTCGCGGGCCGCGCGGACGAAGGCGGCTACCGCCGGCGATCGCGACGTGGCCGGCCAGACCACCGAGAGCGGTACCGGGTCCAGGTCCGGTACCGGGCGGTAGGCGATGCCCGGCCGGGGGAAGCGCCCGGCCACCCACTCGGGCAGGAACCAGACCGCGCTGCCGACCTCGACCAGGTTGAAGATCTGCGAGAGGTCGCGGAGCCGGTCCGCGGGCGGTGGCGCGACCCGGCCCCGTTCGGCCGGTGAGCCGTAGGGGAGGAGGCGGCCGGTCAGGTCGGGGAGGCGGATGACCGTGCGTGCGGCGAGTGGATCGGCTGCGGCGAGCGCCACCACGGTCGGGCCGGTCAGCAGCAGTTCGGAGTCCAGGCCGGCGGCGTCGAACGGCCCGGGCAGCAACGCCACGTCGGCCCGGCCGTCGCGCAGCGCCCGCTCCTGCTCTCCCGGCCCGCCGAGCAACAACTCCACCGGCCCGCCGAGCAACGACGCCACCGGCGCGCCGAGCAACGACGCCACCGGCGCGTGCGGCGGCGCCTCGACCGCCGCTCCCGGCGACGTTTCGGCCCGCGCACCGGGCGGCGCTTCGACCGCCGCACCGGGCCGCGCCTCGACCGCCGCACTCGGCGGCGTTTCGGTCCGCGGGCCCGGCGCGGGTTGGTGGCCGGGCCGTCGTGGGGGCACGGCCGGGGTGCCGGACGGCCGCGCCGCGTTCGTGGCGTAGGCGTCCAGGATCGTGGGCAGCAGGCCGCCGTCGTAGTCGGCCTTGAGGGCGAGGCGCAGTCCGGGCCGGCCGGCCCGGCGGGCGCGGTGTTCCGCGGTCGCGACCGCGTCCAGCGCCACCCGCGCGTCGGTCAGCAGCGTCTCGCCGGCCGGTGTCAGCGTGACCCGGCGGGTGGTGCGGGTCAGCAGCGGGACGCCGAGCTGGCGTTCCAGGTCGCGGATCGCGCGGGACAGCGGTGGCTGTGCCATGCCCAGCCGTTCGGCGGCGCGGCCGAAGTGCCGTTCCTCGGCCACGGCGACGAAGTACCTCAGCTGCCGGGTCTCCAGGCCACTCATATCCGCACGGTATCAATCGGAACGCAGCCGGTCTTTCCGTACCGCGGGGGTGTGGGTCTTGACTGAACGGGTCGATGCCGCACGAAGGAAGAGAACGATGATCGTAGTCACCGCGCCCACCGGCCAGATCGGCGCGCACGTGGTGCGCGAGCTGATCGACGCGGACGTGCGATTCCGGGTGGTCGCCCGCGATCCGGCCCGGCTGGCGCCGGGCGTCGCCGAGCGCGCCGAGGTGGTGACCGGCTCGCACGGCGATCCGGACGTCATGGCCGCGGCCGTCGACGGCGCGGACACCGTGTTCTGGCTGGTGCCACCGAGTCCGGCGGCCGCGTCCGTGTCCGAGGCGTTCGCCGGGTTCGCGCGGCCGGTGCTGGACGCGTTCGCGGGCCGGCGGGTGGTCGCGGTCTCCGCGCTCGGGCGCGGCACGCCGGTTGCCGCGCGGGCCGGCCGCGTCACCGCCACGCACGCGATGGACGACCTGATCGCCGGGACCGCCGCGGCGTACCGTGCGCTGGTCATGTCGTCCTTCATGGACAATCTGCTGCGGCACGTCGTGCCGATCACCACGGACGGCGTGTTCCGCGGTCCGCACCGGCCGGACCTGGCGATGCCGCACGTGGCCACGCGGGACGTCGCCGCGGCCGCGGTCCGGTTGCTGCGTGACGGCTCGTGGGGCGGGCGGGCCGAGGTGCCGGTGCTCGGCCCGGAGGATCTGACGTTCGACGGGATCGCCGCGATCGTCGGTGACGTGCTGGGCCGGCCGGTCCGCTACGAGCGGGTGCCGGGGGACGCGTTCGTGGCGGCCATGACGCGCGCCGGGAACACCGAGCCGATGGCGCGGAGCCTGCTCGACATGGCGCTGGCCAAGAACGACGGCCTGGACGCGGGCGTGTCCCGGACGCCGGCGACGACCGGGCCGACCTCGTTCCGGCGGTGGTGCGTGGAGGTGTTCCGGCCGGCGGCGGAGCGTAGTGGCTTGATCACCAAGGAAGATAGCCGACAGCGCGGCTGGCCGAACGGCCAGTGACCAGGGGTTTTCCGGCGTGTGAGGGTACTGCTCGTGTCTGCACAGGAGGACCCCATGGACGAAGCCCTGACCGCGTACGCCGACGGCCACACCGACGGCCTGAACGGTGTCCGCGACGAGACCCGCACCGGTGACCCGGACTACCGCACCGGCCTGCACGACGGTCAGGTGGCCGCGTTCGAGCGTGACCTGCTGGCCGCCGTCCGCCGGGTCCTGGGCAAGTCCTAGCGCAGTCGTGGCGCCGGGCGCAGCGGCGTGCCGTTCAGGCCGGTCCCGCCGGGCAGGCTCCACCAGAGCTCGTCGTCGACCGTGAGGTACGGGTGCCGGGAGCCGACCGTGCCGCCGTGGTCGAGCGTGTCCGCGATCGCGGTCAGGTACGGGCCGAGCGGCGGGTAGCCGTCGGTGAAGTCGCCGCCGGCCGCGTGCCGGGCCATGCCGAGGCGGCCGTGGCCGGGACCGGGGCGCAGGTCGACGACGAGCGCGTCGCCGTTGTCCGCGCAGAACGGCACCCACCACGGGTCCCACCACGGCTCGCCGGTCTCCGGGTCGGGGTCGAAGCCGTTGACGTCCTCCGCGACGTCCATGCACGTCTCGTAGTGCTCCGCGATCGAGGTCGCGGACAGCGGCGCGGCGTCCGGGAACAGGTTGGCCCGGCCGGTCAGCCCGTTGTGCCGGCGCAGCGACTCGGCGAGCGCGGGCGGCGTCTCGAAGCGGAGCACGGCGTCCAGCGCTGCGATGTCGGCCGGGGTGGCCGGCGGGGCCAGCAGCGCGAGGCTGCGTGGCGCGTGTCGCGCCATCCACCGCTCGATCCGCTCCCAGGCCGCGTGCACGCTCATGCCGGGCCGTCCTCGCGTCCCCGGCCGGGACCGGCCGGCCGGAGTGCGGGCCAGGCCGGCCCCGGCGCGCGGCGGACCGCGTCGCCGGAGCCGGGCGGTGCGTCGAGGGTCAACGGTCGACCGCGTACTTCTCGATCTCGGCGAGTTCGTCGTCGGAGAACGCGAGGTTGCCGAGCGCCGCGATGTTCGTCTCCAGCTGGGTGGTGCTGGACGCGCCGATGATCAGGCTGGTCATCCGCGGGTCGCGCAGCGCCCAGGCGAGCGCGAGCTGGGCCAGGGACTGCCCGCGGCCGGACGCGATCTCGTTGAGCGCGCGGACCTTGGCCATGGTGTCCTCGGACAGGTCGCTCTCGTTCAGGAAGGTGCTGGTCGCGACGCGGGAGTCGGACGGCACGCCGCGCAGGTAGCGGTCGGTGAGCAGGCCCTGCTGGAGCGGGCTGAACGCGATGCAGCCGGCGCCGGCGGTCTCCAGCGCGTCGAGCAGGCCGTCCCGCTCGATCCAGCGGTTGAGCATCGAGTACGACGGCTGGTGGATCAGCAGCGGCGTGCCGAGCGAGCGCAGGATCTCGGCCGCGCGGGTGGTCTGCTCGGCCGTGTAGTTGGAGATGCCGACGTAGAGCGCCTTGCCGGAGCGGACGATCGCGTCCAGCGCGGCCATGGTCTCCTCGAGCGGCGTCTCCGGGTCCGGCCGGTGGTGGTAGAAGATGTCGACGTAGTCCACGCCGAGCCGCCGCAGCGACTGGTCCAGCGACGAGACCAGCTGCTTGCGCGAGCCCCACTCGCCGTACGGCCCGTCCCACATGTGGTAGCCGGCCTTGGAGGAGATGACGATCTCGTCCCGGTACGGCTTGAGGTCGGTGGCGAGGAGCCGGCCGAAGTTCGACTCGGCGGAGCCGGGCGGCGGGCCGTAGTTGTTGGCCAGGTCGAAGTGGGTGACGCCGAGGTCGAACGCCCGCCGCACGATCTCCCGCTGGGTCTCCAGCGGCCGGGTGTCGCCGAAGTTGTGCCAGAGGCCGAGCGAGATCGCGGGCAGCTTCAGCCCACTGCGGCCGGAACGCCGGTAGGTCATCGTCCGGTAGCGGTCACTTGCGGGGTTGTACGTCGTCACGCCGGTGAGCCTAACCCTGCGGTACGACGACTCGACCCGAGGCGGCCAGCAGCGCCGGGTCGGGCACGTCGCGGTCGTACTGCAGGCACGCGGTCATCGTGGTGCCGCCGTCGCCCACGGTGACCAGGTCCAGCGCGGGATCCGTGTCGTCACACACCCCCATCCGGTACGCGCACCGCGCGCGGTAGGGGCAGCCCGGTTCACTCGCCGGCGTGGCCCCGGACCGCGCGCCGGCGAACAGGTCGATCGTGTGCGGGTGGTGCGGGCCGGCCCACACGTCCTCGGCGCGGCCGTGCTCGACGATCCGCCCGCCGTAGAGCACCGCGACCTCGTCCGCGACGCCGCGCAGCGCGGCCGGATCGGTGCAGGTGACCACGATCGCGAACCCGTACCGGTCGCGCAGCCGGGCCAGCGCGGCCGCGGAGGAGGCCGGCGCGTCATCGATGACCAGCACGTCCGCGTGCCGCTGCCGGGGCGTGAGCACCGGGTCGGCGGCGTCCAGGACGCGCGGCGACGCGGCGGCCAGCCGTTCCGCCCGGCTGGGCCGGGGCGTGTCCGCGCGCAGCACGATCTCGGGGCCGTCGTCCCGCGGCCGGAGCGTGACCGTGCCGGTGTGCTCGACGTGGTCGCCGGTGAGCACGCGGGTGAGGGTGCTGCGGCCGCTGCCGGGCTCGCCGGCCACGCCGAGGACGGCGCCGGCCGGCAGGTCGAACGAGACCTCGCACAGCGCGGGCCGGTCGCCGCCGCCCGCGACCGTGACCTGCCGCACGCTCAGCACGAGTCCGTTCCGGGCATCACCGATGCTCAAACGCGCCCCCGAGCGTGTGGTTTTCCGCCTGTTTGCACCCGTTTAACCTGCGATAATGCTAAACGCGAGAAAATGGAAACATCCGGCCGGTTCCGGCGTCAACGTGTAGTCGTCGAGCAGTCGTCCGCAAGCGCCGAAGGGCCCGGACCGCCGCCGAGATCGGCCCGAAACATGATCACTGCTACCGTTGGCGGTGCCGGCATCATCCGTACGGGAGAGACTCGACTTCTCGGGCGCCGAAGGGGCAAATCCTCCCCGGAACCTCTCAGGCAAAAGGACCGTACGGGCAGGCGACTCTGAAGCATGGCTCCGCCGTGCGACAGAGGGGGAGGTTGATTCCGTCGACCTCTTCGCCCGAGGAGCCGCATGACCGCCTTCTTCGACCCCGATCTCTTCGCCACGCGCCACATCGGCCCGAACGCGGCCGAGCAGCGCCGCATGGTCGAGACCATCGGGTACGGCTCCGTCGAGGAGCTGATGGACGTCGCCATCCCCGAGGTGATCCGCTGGCACGGCACGCTCGACCTGCCGGCCGCGGTGACCGAGGCGGAGGCGCTCGCCGAGCTGCGCGCGCTCGCCGCGCGGAACACGGTCGCCACCTCCATGATCGGCCTGGGGTACCACGGCACGCACACGCCCGGCGTCATCCTGCGCAACGTGCTGGAGAACCCGGCCTGGTACACGGCGTACACGCCGTACCAGCCGGAGATCTCCCAGGGCCGCCTCGAGGCGTTGCTCAACTTCCAGACCATGGTGGCCGACCTGACCGGCCTGACCACGGCCAACGCCTCGATGCTGGACGAGGGCACCGCGGTCGCGGAGGCGATGACGCTCGCCCGGCGCTCGTCCAAGAGCAAGTCCGGCGTGTACGTCGTGGACGCCGAGACGCTGCCGCAGTCGCTCAACGTGATCCTCACCCGGGCCGAGCCGCTCGGCATCGACGTGCGGGTGCTCGACCTGACGACCGAGGCGCTGCCGGACGAGTTCTTCGGGCTGCACCTGCAGTACCCGGGCGCGTCCGGCGTGATCCGGGACGACGCGGCCCTGATCGAGGCCGCCCACGCGAAGGGTGCGCTGGTCACGGTCGCGGCCGACCTGCTGGCGCTGACGCTGCTGCGCTCGCCCGGCGAGATCGGCGCGGACATCGCGGCCGGCACCACGCAGCGCTTCGGCGTGCCGATGGGCTTCGGCGGCCCGCACGCCGGCTACCTCGCGGTCCGGTCCGGGCTGGAGCGCTCGCTGCCCGGCCGGCTGGTCGGCGTGTCCAAGGACGCGGACGGCGCGCCCGCGTACCGGCTCGCGCTGCAGACCCGTGAGCAGCACATCCGCCGGGAGAAGGCGACCAGCAACATCTGCACTGCGCAGGTGCTGCTCGCGGTGATGGCCAGCATGTACGCGGTCTACCACGGCCCGGCCGGCCTGCAGTCGATCGCGCGGCGCGTGCACCTGCGGGCGTCGCAGCTGGCCTCGGCGCTGAAGCGGATCGACGGCGTGACCGTGGTGCACGAGGACTTCTTCGACACGCTGCTGGTACGCGTACCCGGGAAGGCTTCTGCGGTTGTCGAAGCCGCCGCGCGCGCGGGCATCAACCTTCGGACGATCGACGCGGACCACCTCGGCATCGCGTGTGACGAGACCACGACCGTCGCGCACCTCGAGGCCGTGGTCGCGGCGTTCGGCGGGACCGGCATCCCGGACGGCGCGGCGACGGACCTCCCGGCCGCGCTGGTCCGCACCAGCGAGTACCTCACGCACCCGGTGTTCTCCAGCCACCACTCCGAGACCGCGATGCTGCGCTACCTGCGCCGCCTGTCGGACATGGACTACGCGCTGGACCGCGGCATGATCCCGCTCGGCTCCTGCACGATGAAGCTGAACGCGACCGCGGAGATGGAGGCGATCACCTGGCCCGAGTTCGCCCAGCTGCACCCGTTCGCCCCGGCCACCCAGACGGCGGGCTACGAGCAGCTGATCGGGCAGCTGGAGGGCTGGCTGGCCGAGGTCACCGGGTACGACCGGGTGAGCGTCCAGCCGAACGCCGGCTCCCAGGGCGAGCTGGCCGGCCTGCTCGCGATCCGCGGCTACCACCTGGCCAACGGCGACGCGCAGCGCACGGTCTGCCTGATCCCGTCGTCCGCGCACGGCACCAACGCGGCCTCGGCCGTGATGGCCGGCATGAAGGTCGTCGTGGTCGCCAGCCAGGACGACGGCACGGTCGACCTCGCCGACCTGGACCGCAAGATAGAGCAGCACCGGGACTCGCTCGCCGCGATCATGGTGACCTACCCGTCCACGCACGGCGTCTACGAGACCGGCATCGCCGCGCTCTGCGCCAAGGTGCACGAGGCCGGGGGCCAGGTGTACGTGGACGGCGCGAACCTGAACGCGCTGGTCGGCTTCGCCAAGCCGGGCAAGTTCGGCGCGGACGTGTCGCACCTGAACCTGCACAAGACGTTCTGCATCCCGCACGGCGGTGGCGGTCCCGGCGTCGGCCCGGTCGCGGTGCGTGAGCACCTGGCGCCCTACCTGCCGGGTGACCCGCTGGTGCCCGGCGCCAACGCGGTCTCCGCCGCGAACCACGGCTCCGCCGGGATCCTGCCGATCCCGTGGGCGTACCTGCGGATGATGGGCCCGGACGGGCTGGTCGCCGCGACCGGCGCGGCCGTGCTCGCCGCGAACTACGTCGCCGCCCGGCTGCGTAACCACTACCCGGTGCTCTACGCGGGCAACAAGGGCCTGGTCGCGCACGAGTGCATCCTCGACCTGCGCCCGCTCACCAAGGCGACCGGCGTGACCGTGGACGACGTGGCCAAGCGCCTGATCGACTACGGCTTCCACGCGCCGACCATGTCGTTCCCGGTGGCCGGCACGCTGATGGTGGAGCCGACCGAGTCCGAGGACCTGGCCGAGCTGGACCGGTTCTGCGACGCGATGATCGCAATCCGGGAGGAGATCGCCCGGGTCGAGGCGGGGGAGTGGCCGCTGGCCGACAGCCCGCTGTCGAACGCGCCGCACACCGCCGCGTCCGTCTCGGCGGACACGTGGGAGCACGCCTACCCGCGCTCGGTCGCCGCGTTCCCGCCCGGCGTGGACCGGGCCGCGAAGTACTGGCCGCCGGTCCGCCGCATCGACGGCGCGTTCGGCGACCGCAACCTGGTCTGCTCCTGCCCGGCGCCGGAGGCGTTCGAGGACTGACGCCGGACATGCGAGAAGCCGGGCAGTACGCTGCCCGGCTTCTCGCATGCGGATGACGGTGGTGTGGCGGTCTCCGGCGCCGGTCCGGGGGTCCTCCGTGCGGAGGCGTCACTCGCCGGACCGGCCGTCGGCAGACGGCCGATTGGTTACGGAGAGACAGCTCGACGCTGAGCCGCACCGGTACGGTGCGTTACGAGAAGTGACCCGGTGAGGTCACCGCCGGAGTGGCGTCGTTGACGTCCGGCTGAGTGGGGATCAAGCCGCCAGGGCGTGCCGCGCGGGGCCGCGGTGGGGCTCGATGCAGCTGCCGTCCGGCAGCAGTTCGCCCGTGTCCTCGAAGACGATGACACCGTTGCAGAGCAGGCTCCAGCCCTGCTCCGGGAAGGACGCGATCACCTTCGCGGCCTCCCGATCGGTGGCATCAGAGGTCGGACAGGGGCATTGGTGCTGGCACATCGGGGTCTCCGGTCCGGGGGTTTCCTGTGGCATGTTTCACATGCCCGGTGATGCACATTACCAAGGCGGTAGCGCACCGCCGAGCGTGCGGCGCGCGAATGAACGTGAATCCTCCGTTCGGCTGATCTACATCAGCCCGGACGGTTGGGATCGCTCCCACCGGGGGTGACCCCAGCGTTACGGAGATCGTCATCGCTGTCACGCTCCGAGTGTGACTCGCGGGCGCCACACCTGCCACACCGATTGTCCGCCATCCGTCCCGTCACACTGTGTCGCGTCGTCGCCCCGGTAAGGAGTCCGCTAGCCTGTCGGTCATGACGATGCGGCCCATCCGAGTGCTCGGCGACGCGGTCCTGCGCAGCCCCGCCGAAACCGTGACCACGTTCGACGCCGGCCTCCGGGACCTGGTGACCGACCTGATGGACACGCTGCTCGGCAAGCCCGGGCGGGCCGGGGTGGCGGCACCGCAGATCGGCGTGAGCGCGGCCGTGTTCGTCTACGACGACAGCGCCGGGCACCGCGGCCATGTCGTGAACCCGACCATCGAGATCGGCGCCGAGACCGAGGAGGACGACGAGGGCTGCCTCTCCGTCCCGGGGCTGTACTTCCCGACCGTGCGCGCGCTCACCGCCACGGTCCGCGGCGTGGACCAGCACGGCGACCCGCTGGTGATCGAGGGCGAGGGCTACCTGGCCCGGATCCTCCAGCACGAGACCGACCACCTGGCCGGCCGGCTGTACGTCGACACGCTGCGCGGCGACGCCCGCCGGTCCGCGCTCCGCGAGATCCGCGCGGCCTCCTGGTCCCGGGCGTAACCGACCGGCGCGCCCACCGCCGTCCGCCGGGGCGTTGCCCCGGCTTCGGGGCGCCGCACCGATCCGTCTCGGCCGTTCACCGTGCCGGCGGTCTCGGCCGTTAGCCGTGCCGGTGTTCGCCGTGTTGGCCGAGGCCCTGCTCCCGTGCCCAGGCGCGCAGCTCGGCCTCGGCCTCCGCGCGGGACAGCGGGCCGCGTGCGACGCGCAGGAGCCGCACCCGCCGGGTCGCCGCACCGACCAGCGGTCCGGGTGGGATGTCCAGCAACGCCATGATCGCCCGCCCGTCCAGATCCGGCGTGACCTCCGCCAGCGCCCGCTCCGCCTCCCGGAGTCGTGCCCGGCGGGCCGGCGCCTCGGCGTGCGCCGGTGTCCGTCCGGCGCGGGCACGGGCCAGCCAGTCGTCCAGGTCGCGTTCCATCCCGAGGCCGACGTCGTCGAACAGGTCGAGCGGCCGCCCCGGGTCGTGCGCGTACGTCCGTCCGCTCGGTCGGACCCCGAGCCGGGCCAGCGCCGCGTTGATCGGCCAGTCCTCCCGCGGGCCGTCGAACCGGTCGTCGGAGACCGGCCCCCAGACCGGCGCACCGTCCCGCCAGACCTCGGCGGTCTGGTCACCGTCACCGCCGTGGAAGGTGGCCTCCACGAGCGCGAGCGGACCCGGCACCGACCACTCCGCCAGCACCCGGCCGAACGTCGTGCCGCCGGTCACCTCCGCGAACAGCGCGTCGCTGATCGGCACCATGCCCATCCCGCGGCGCAACTCCGCGACCACCCCGTGCCGGGACCCGGCCACCCGATCCCGGAGCACCGCCGCCTCGGCGACCACCGCAGCCAGCCGGTACACGTGACCCCCACCGTCGTCGTCGACCGGCCCATGATGGCACCGGCGCGCGGGAACCCGCCACGCCGGCCGCCACGGTGACCGGTCCGGCGGTACTGTCGCGTCGACGTCACCCGTCGACGGAGGCCGCGCCATGACCGAGGCACAACCCGACACGACCGCGGTGAGCAGCGCCCGGGTGTGGAACTACCTGCTCGGCGGCACCGACAACTTCCCGGTCGACCGGGAGGTCGGCGACCGGATCCGCCAGGCCCTGCCGGACATCGTGGTCCTCGCCCGCGAGCAGCGGAAGTTCCTGGTCCGGGTGGTGACCTACCTGGCCGCGGACGCGGGCGTGCGCCAGTTCCTCGACATCGGCGCCGGCCTGCCCACCGCGAACAACACGCACGAGATCGCCCGCCGGATCACGCCCGGGGCCCGCGTGGTCTACGTGGACAGGGACCCGCTGGTCCGCGCGCACGCCCGCGCGCTGCTGGCCGGCGGCCCGCCCGGCGCCACCGACTACGTGCACTGCGCGGCCGAGGACCCGGAGACGATCCTGCGCGAGTCCGCCCGCACGCTCGACCTCAGCGAGCCGGTCGCGGTCATCATGTGCGGGCTGCTCGGCAACATCGCCGACTACGACACGGCCCGCGCGGTCGTCGTCCGGCTGATGGCCGGCCTGCCCGCCGGCAGCTACCTCGCGGTCTCCGACGGCGTCGACACCAGCCCCGGCATCATCGCCGCGGTCGCCGCCGCGAACCGGTCCGGTCACCCGTACAACCTGCGCACCCCGGCCCAGGTCGCCGGCTACCTCGACGGGCTCGACCCGGTCCCGCCGGGCGTGGTGCCGATCCCGCAGTGGCGCCCGGAGCCGGGCGCGGACCCGCCGCCGATGGACGGCCGCAGCGGGCTGGCCCGCAAACCCTAGGTTCCGGCCGGCCGGAACCTAGGGACTTCATCGGTGTGCCGGCCGTACCCGGGTCCTATCGTGGACGCGTCGAATGGGGGTCCCGCCGATGTGTGACCGAGGCCGGTGAACGGCGCGTGCGGCCGGCGCGCACCCTGGTGAAGGCGCCCGCGCCCGCAGTGCGCCCGGCTACCGTCGCGCGCCCGGCCACCGCGGTGCGGTCGCCTGCCTCGGCGTGGCCGGCTACCGCGGTGCACCCGGCCACCGCCGTGGAACGCGCGCCGTCGCGTGCCGTGGGAGCGACGCGGAGCGCGCACCCGGCGGTGGGCAACACCGCCACCACGGTCGCGTTGCTGGGCGCCCCCGACGCGATCGTGTTCGCCGCGACACGGAACCCACGGTCGACGGCGGGCAACGCGGCCACCGCGGTCACCATGCGGTCCGCCACCGCTCCCGGCCGGACGCCGCAGTCCGCCACCGTTCCCGCCCGGACAACCCAGCCCGCCACCGCTCCCGGCCGGACGCTGCGGTCCGCCACCGTTGCCGGCCGGACACCTCAGCCGGCGGTGCCCGCGCCCGCGGCGGCACTCGGCGGTTCCCCGCCGGCCGTGGCGGAGCCGCCCCGGAGCCGGCGGCCCGCCACACCGGCACCCGGCGCGCCGGCTGCCCCGGCCCGGCGGGCCGGACCGCACCGGGATCCGAAGTTCGTGGCGCTGAAGGCGGACGTCGCCGCCAAGGCGCGGACGGTGGGCACCAGCCATCCGCCGGCGCGCGACGAGGCCACGAACGCGCAGGACGCCGCGCTGCCGCCGCGGGACGACGAGCAGGCGCAGGGCAAGGCGGCGAACGCGGAGAAGATGGACGCGGCGCAGCCCCAGGAGTTCGACCGGGCGGCGTTCGTCCGCGCGGTCAAGGAGGCGATCGCCCGGAAGGCACCGCAGAACCTCGACGAGGCCGACAGCTTCGCCGAGTCGGAGCGACCGGCCGAGATCAAGGCCCAGGTCGAGGGGCAGGTCGACGAGGGCAAAGAGGCGTCGGCGACCCAGATCGCCACCACCATCGCCGCGCCTCCGGACACGTCGAAGGCGGTGTCGAAGAAGGTCGGCCCGCTCACCCGGGACCGGCCACCGGGCGTGCCGGGCCGGCCGAACCCGGCCGGTGCCGTCCCGGACCGGTTGCCGCCGGCGGCCACCGACACCTCCGGAGGACCGCGCCACGTCGACCGGCAGATGGCCGACGCCCAGATCACCGAGGCGCAGCTGGCGAAGTCGAACGAGCCGCGCTTCAAGCAGGCGCTCGACGGCAAGAAGGCGATGGAGCGCGAGGCGCCCCGGGCCCAGCACCGCATGCGGGCGCACGAGGCCGGCACGCTCGCGGCCGCGACGGCGGGCGCGGCCGGTCTGGGCGCCGCCGCCATGCAGGACATGACGGGCACCCGGACCGCCGCGGGCCGGCGGGTCGGTGCGGGCAAGGACACCGCCAAGAGCCGGGACGAGGCCAAGCGCGCCCAGGTCACCGCGACGCTGCAGCGCGTCTTCGACGCGACGAAGAACGACGTCGAGGACATCCTGTCCGGCCTGGACCACATGGTCGACGACCAGTTCACCCGGGAGGAACGGTCGGCCCGCGACGACTTCACCGCCGAGCACCGGCGCCTGATGGACGACTACAAGGACCGGCGCTACGGCGGCGCCGCCGGCAAGCTCCGCTGGGCGGGCGACCTGATCGGCGGTCTGCCCGAGGAGGCCAACCGGATCTTCGTGGTCGCCCGCGACCACTACGTGACCCGGATGGAGACCGTGATCGGCAACATCGCCGACACGATCGCCGCCGAACTGAAGCGCGCGAAGAAGCGCATCGCCGACGGCAAGGCCCAGCTGCACGACGCGGTCCGCCGCCTCCCCGCCGACCTGCGGGCCATCGGCCGCGAGGCGGCGGGCGAGTTCGCCGACCGGTTCGACGAACTGCACCAGGAGGTCGACGACAAGGGCACCGAACTGGTCGACACGCTGGCCACCAGGTACACCGACGCGCTCAAGGACGTCGACGACGAGATCGCCGCGGAGAAGGAGAAGAACAAGGGCGTGGCCGCCAAGGTCGTCGACGCCGTCAAGGGCGTCATCGACACCATCACCGAGCTGAAGAACCTGCTGCTCGGCGTGCTCCGCAAGGCCGCGCAGGCGGTGCTGGCCATCCTCAAGGACCCGATCGGTTTCCTCGGCAACCTCGTCTCCGGCGTCGGCGGCGGCCTGAAGCTCTTCATGAGCAACGCCAAGAACCACCTGGTGTCCGGCCTGCTCACCTGGCTGCTCGGCGTCGCACCCGCCGCCGGTCTCAAGATCCCGACCACCTTCGACGTACGCGGCATCTTCCTGCTCCTCGCCGGCCTGCTCGGCGTGTCCTGGGCCGGCCTCCGCGCGCGCCTCGCCGGCCGGGTGCCGCCGCAGGCGATGACCGCGGCCGAGACCGCCGTGCCGTTGGTTGCCCAGCTCAAGAAACGGGGCATCGAGGGCCTGTGGGACGAGGTGCGGTCCCGCGTCGGCGACCTGAAACGCGAGCTGACCTCGAAACTCGTCGAGTACCTCGTGCCGACGATCATCGTCGCGGGCGCCACCACGATCCTGTCGATGCTCAACCCGGCATCGGCCTTCATCCGCGCCTGCAAGCTGATCATCGACATCATCCGCTTCATCGTCACCCAGGCCCGCCAGATCATCGCCTTCGTCGACGCGGTCCTCGACGCCGTCATCGCCGTCGCCCGCGGCGGCACCGGCGGCGTCCCCGCCCTCGTCGAACGCGCCCTGGCCCGCTCGATCCCGGTCCTGCTCGGCGCCCTCGCCGCCCTGCTCGGCCTGGGCGGCATCCCCGCCCGCGTCCGCCAGATCTTCCAATCCATGTCCCGCCCCGTCACCCGCGCCATCGACGCGGTCCTCGACAAGATCACCGGCCTGATCAAGAAACTCTGGGCGAAGATCAAGCCGAGGAAACCCGGGCGATCGGGCGATCGCACGCGCCCGGCGGCTCCCGGCCGGCCGAAGACGCCCCGCGGCCCGGGCGCCCCCCGCCGCCCGAGGCGCGATCGTGCGGACCAGCAGGACGCGCGGATCAAGCGGCTCGTTCAGTCGGCCGAGGCCACCATCGCCTCGGCTCCGCCGGAACTGGCCAGGGAGATCGACTCGGTGAGCGAGGGCAGGGTCATTTACCGCGGCAGTGGCATCGGCCGTGGCCTGCGCGCCATTAGGGCGTTCCTGGCCCGGCACCGAGGTGCGCGCTTCGACCGGGCGACTGGCATGCTCGCGCTGCCCCCGTCACCGTCCCATGTACCCGACTCGCTGTCCAGCCTCGGTGCGGCGATGGCGCGGGCGACCGGAGTGTCGATCGTGCGCATCGAGCGGGTCGACGACGGCGCCGAGGTGTGGGGAGAGATCAATCCCGCCACGCGGCTCGCCCGCATTCGCGGTCTCGCCACCGCCGACGCGGTGCTCCGAATCGCCGTCGCCCAGCACGGAATCCTCCAGTTCCTGGAGAACCTGGCCACCAACAGGCCGATGACGGTCACACAGGGCACGGTGACCGGAACCATCGGGCTCCCGCAGTTCATCACCGCGTGGGCGACGGCGTCGAACCGGAACTTCGTCAAGAAACGCTTCCGGGACGCGATGAAGGGTACGCACGAATGGTTGCCCAGCGACTACATTCTCGACGTGACGCAGCGGGCCGCCACCGATGCGGTCGAAGGCACGAGATGGCTTACATTGCAGCACGATCTGCGCTCGAACACCTTCGAGGTCGTCTTCGATCCCGATGCGTCCACGCCGGACATCGTCTATGACCGGCTCCCGCGGGAGAGCCGGCCCCGCAACTTCAGCATTCCGCAGGGGCACGTCGGCGCGGTCTACTATCCCACGGTCTCCAAGAAGGACCAGCAGACGGACGGCACCGGCGCTTTCCACAACGACCTGCGGGCCGCCTTCACCTCGGCACGTAACGTCAAGGAGTCGGCGCAGCGCGCGAACGCGGTCATGCGGCTGTGGGTCTGGGACGGCGGGAAGAAGATAGCGCCACAGATCCATCCGAAGGCCCGGGACAAGAACGGTGTATCGGTCACACCGGTGGGGCAGCGCCGCAAGATGCAGAAGATCGTCAAGATGTTCCGCAAACACACCTGAGGAGCCGTACCCGCACATGGCTGATTTCGACACGGAGGGGCGCGTCGCCCGTGGTACGGCCGAGGTCGCACGGGACTGGGTTTCGGCCTCTGGCCTGAACGAAGCGGAGCGGGACGATCTCGCGGCGTTCGTCGACAACCACGACTCGCTCACCTTCGTGCAGGAGCGCGACGCGCTGCTCGACGCGTACGCCGCTGATGCCCGGGTGATACTTCCGCCGTGGTTCCGTGCGGTGCGCACCACGCTTGCCTTCGTGTATCCGCCGCAGCTCGTGCGAGTCGACGATTTCATCTGGGACGATTCGCCGTACTCCGAGGATGTCGAGGATCTCTGGTTTGAGATGTTCACCGGCTACAGCGACCCCGAGCAGCGCGACCTCTTCGCGGATCGCGCCGGCGTCTACACCATCGGTGGCTGCGCAGATCTCGACATCGACCTCTACATCGGCATCACCCTGTCCGATCCGCACGACCGGCGTATCTTCGCCTGGGCCGAGGCCGACCTCCGCGACGATTATCTGGACGGCAGGCCACCGAGCGAGTCGGTATCTCCCATCTTCGAGTCGTACCCGCAGTTCCTTGCGCACATCGTCGACATGCGCCCACGGCCCGGAGACCGGCCGGATCAGTGACGCCCGCGGTTCCGCCTAGACCACCAGGCCGCCCGTCGCGCGGATGTTCTGGCCGGTGATCCAGCCGGCGTCGGGGCCGGTCAGCCAGGTGACGACGGCGGCGACCTCGTCGGCGGTGCCGACGCGGCGGAGTGCGCCGAACGCCGCCGCGGTCGCCTCGATCCGGGGCCAGGGGGCGGTGGCGCGCAGCATGTCGGTGTCGGTCTGGCCGGGGGAGACCGTGTTGACCGTGATGCCGCGCGGGCCGAGTTCGCGGGCGGCGACCGCGGTGATCTGTTCGAGCGCGGCCTTGCTGGCGCAGTAGAGCGCGAGGCCGGGGCCGGCGACCACGGTGTTCAGCGTGGACAGGTTGACGATCCGGCCGTGGTCGCGCATCAGCGTGGCGGCCTCGCGGATGGCCAGCAGCGGGAACCGGGTGTTGATCGCCATCACCCGGTCGAAGTCGTCGCCGGTCAGGTCCGCGATCGGGATGCTGGGTGCGATCGCGGCGTTGTTGACCAGGATGTCCAGGCCGGACTCGCGGACCGGTGCGAACATCGCGTCCAGCGCGCCGGGGTCGGCCTGGTCGGCGCGGACCGCGATCACGTCGTCGCGGGGGAACTCGGCGGCCTCGCGGCGGTACGTGTAGACGACGCGCGCGCCGAGCGCGGACAGCCGGTGCACGATCGCCCGGCCGATGCCGCGCGAGCCGCCCGTCACGAGTGCGGTCTTTCCGGTGAGCGTCATGGTTTCCGGACGTTAACGGCGTACCGGTGCCGCGTCTTGAAGAATCGCGCGCAGCGCCCCGGGCGTCAGGCCGGCCAGCGTGCGTGACTCGCGGGTCAGATGCGGCTGGTCGGCGTAGCCGGTCCGGGCCGCGACCGCGGCGGGTGGCAGACCGCGGGTGAGCAGGCCGACCGCGCGCTGGAAACGGGCGATCCGGGCGATCCGGGCGGGCGACTGGCCGAGCCGGCGACGGCAGGCCAGCTCCAGGCGGCGGCGGCCGACGCCGAGCGTGGCGGCGACGTCCGCGACCCGGGCGCCGTCCCGCTGCAGCAGGTGCCAGGCCGCGTCCGCGAGCGTGTCGTGCGTGGTCGCGCCGGCCCGCGACGCACCGGCGCGCGCGGACAGCAGCGCGTCCAGCGTCGCGCGGCGCGCGTTCCAGGACGGCGCCGCGGCCAGCCGGTCCACCAGTTCCGCGGCGCGGCTCCCGGCCGGCAGCACACCATCCACAAGATCAGCCGAGGGTACGTGGAGGAGCTCCGACACGCCGCGCGGAGTGAACGCGATCAGCACGCCATGACCCCACGTGTGCTCGGCGCAGACGCCTCCGGCGGATCGCGGCCCGGTGACCACGGCGGTGCCGGCCCGCACGTCCACGATGACCGCGGTGGCGGCCAGCGCCAGCAGCCGGTGCGTGACCGGCCGGGCGCCGGGCCGGCCGAACCCGGCGTACCCGGCGACCAGGCCGCGCAACGCCGGGTGCGGCGCGGCGACGCGGGGCTCGCACGCGCGCGCGTCGCAGTGCACCGGCACCGAGTGGACCGCCACGATGCCGAGTGTGCCGGGTGTCAGACCCAGCCGTCCATCGCGGACAGGAAATCGGTGAGCCGGCCGTACCAGACGGTGTGGCCCGCGCCGGGGACGGTGCGGACCGTGATGCCGGCGGCGGTGAGCCGCTCCACCGCGGCGTCGTCCGGCACGTACTCGCTCGGATCCGCCCTGATCAGCAGCGACGGCACGGACGCGACCGGCGCCAGGTCCCGGTCGGCCGCGGACGCCAGCAGCTTCGCCGTGGACGTGGTGTCCCAGCGCAGCGCGGCCTCGATCTCGTTGAGCATGTCCGTCTCCGGCCACCACGGCCGGTCGCGCAGCAGCGTCTCGCGGTTGCGGGCGGCCTTGCGCTTGTTCAGGTACGCGATCGTCGCCTCCAGGCTGTACCCGCCGTCGTCCAGCCGCTGCGGCGGGTCGACGTAGACGGCCCGGGCCGGGCGGAGCGCGCCGACGGCCGCGGCCAGGACGACGCCGCCGAGCGAGTGCCCGACCGCCAGCTCCGGCTCGGCGGGCACGGTGCGCAGCAGCAGGTCCACGACGTCCGGCAGCGTCAGGTCGCCGTCCGGCGCCGGGGAGTGGCCGTGGCCGGGCAGATCCGGTGCGAGCACCCGGTAACCCTTCCCGGCCAGCGCCGGACCGACCTCGTGCCAGCTGCGCGAATCGGTGATCATGCCGTGGATCAGCACCGCGACGCGGTCACCGGATCCCCATTCCCTCGTGTTAAGGATCTTCTGCACCCCGGGATATTACCGGTGAGTATCGTGTCGTCGCGCGGGCGTGGCTCACATCGGCGAAGATCAGCGGATGCGTTGGACGCCCAACTTCACCCGGTACTTCGTGGCCCGCTCCGTCTCGGTCTTCGGCGACGCCATGCTGCTGGTCGCGTCCGCACTGGCCATCGGCGCGATCCACGGCGCCACCGGGATCGGCGTGGTGCTGGCCGCCTGGATGGTGCCGTTCCTCGGGTTCATCCTGTTCGGCGGCGTGTTCGCGGACCGGATCGGCGCGCGTCCGCTGATGCTCGGCGCCGACCTGGTGCGGCTGGCCGCGCAGGGCACGGTCGCGGTCGGGTTCCTCACCGGCGTACCGTCGCTGTGGCTGTTGATCGCCTGTTCCGCCGTGAGCGGCGCCGCGTCCGCCATGTACCAGCCCGGCGTGAACGGCATCATCCCGCTCATCACCGACGACCCGCAGCGCGCCAACGCCACCATCCGGGTCGCGAACGCGATCGCGGAACTGCTCGGCCCGGCCGCGGCCGGCATCCTGTTCGGCTTCGCCGGCGCCGGCGTCGTCTACACCGTCGACGCGGCCACGTTCGCGGTCAGCGCGGTCTGCCTGGCGTTCGTCCGGGTCGGCCCGGTCCCGCGCGCCGAGCGGTCGTCGATGGCCGCGGACCTGGTCGCCGGCTGGCACGAGTTCCGCTCCCGGACCTGGCTGTGGGGCGTCATCCTGGTGTGGGTCGTGTTCGGCGTGTTCCTGTTCGGGCCGCTGCTGCCGCTCGGCGCGACCCTGATCAGCGGCACGCTCGGCCCGGCCGCCTACGGCTGGACGCAGTCCGCGGTCGGCGCCGGCACGATCCTCGGCGGCCTGGCCGCGCTGCGCCTGCGCCCGGCCCGCCCGCTCGCGGCCGGTGCGGTCGCGATGACCGGCTACGTGCTGCTGCCGCTGGCGATCGCGCTGCACGCCGGCCTGCCGGTGCTGCTGGCCGCGGCCGTGGCGAACGGCGCGGCGTGGGCGTTCTGGTCGGTGATGTGGCAGACCAGCGTCCAGACCCAGGTCCCGCCGCGGATGCTGAACCGGCTCACCGCCTACGAGGTCCTCGGCTCCGACGGCAGCCTCCCCGTCGGCCAGTCCCTGGCCGGCCCGGTGTCCTCCTGGATCGGCGCGGAGCGGGTGCTGGCCGCGTCGGTCACCGCCGGCCTGCTCGGCTGCGCCGCGCTGCTGCTGACCCCCACGATCCGCAACCTCCGCCGCACCCCCGACCCGGCGGCCGTCCCCGCACACCCGTCGTGACCGCCGAGGCCCGCCCGTCCCGAGACAGGCCGGCACCCGTGTTTCAGTCGAGCAGGATGAGGGCCGTCGTCGCCAACGCCCGGACGCGCGCCCATTATGCCGCACCGGACAGGGCGGTGACGTGCCACAGGTCGCTGTTCTGCGGTCCGCTCATCGCGTCCAGCTGGGCGTCGATCCGCGCCAGCGCCGGCATCGCCGCGCCGTCCAGCCAGCCGTGCTCCACGAAGGTCGGTGCCAGCCGGTAGCCGTCGTCGAACTCCAGCGCCGGCTCGTCCGCGGAGGGCAAGGTGCCGCTGCTGTCCAGCCACGCCGTCTGCGCGTCGGCCTCCAGCGCCAGGACGGCCACACTACGCACGAACGCGACAGCGAATGGCGGGCCGGGTTCGTCCACGCGCGCAGCATGACGGCCGCCCGGCTCCCCGCTGCGGCAGGCCGGCCCGGGTCCTCGACCGGGGCGGATGGCGCGGCGTGGTCATAATCGGGGCGTGGCGAAGATCGGATGGAGTGCCGTGGCGGAACGGTGTCCGAGACTGCGGGCCTCCGGCGTGGAGGGACCGCGTTGATCGACGATGTGCGCCGGAAGGCGGCGGCGGTCCGGGCCGTCATCGCCGCGGACGGCCGGGCCGGTGTGTTCGGCCCGAAGGAGCCGGCCGCCGCCGTCCCCGCCGAGCTTCCGGAGCGCCTACGGCGACTGCTGCGGGTGATGGACGGGTGCGTCACCGCCTCGGTGTTCCTCTACGGCACCGCGGAGATCCGCACCGGTCAGGGCACGCTCCAGGTCGCCACCGCATTCCCGGAGATCATCGACGACCTCGACCGGTGGCTGGTCATCGGCGAGATCGACGGGGCGCCGCTGGTGCTGGACCGGCGCGACGGCCGGGTCTGGTGGTTCCCGGACACCGGTGTGACCTGGTGGGACAGCACCGAGTTCGTGCCGGTCGCCGCCGACGTGATCGATTTCGCCGGCCGCGTCCTGCTCGGCGCCGACTACGGAACGCTGACGATCGACACGCGGTGGGAACCGCTGCTGCGCCGCGCCGGCGCCATCGGCTGACCGGCGGCGCGGTCAGGCAGGTGGCGGTGAGAAGGGCTGCAGGCCGGTCCAGGACCAGTGGGGGACGGGCAGACCGGCCGGGACGTCGTCGGGGGAGTCGAGGTAGCGGGTCAGCGACTGCGTGGTGGTCCAAGTGAAGTAGTCGAGGAGAACCCGCGCGACCGGGGCGGGCATGGCGACGTCGGTGAGCGCGGCGCGAACGCGTCGATCGCGCGTCGGTCCATGTCCTTGTGCGGGCCGTTGCCGCTGTGCAGGCGGACGACCGTGGTCTCGTCGCCGACGGCGGTGCTGAACAGGGGTGGGCCGCCGAGCGCCTCGGACCGGTAGGCGGCGAGGCGGGTGGTGTGGTCGGGGTGGTGGCCGTGGCTGAACGCGTGTGCGACCACCTCGTCGGCGAGGGCGCGGGTGTGCCAGGCGTGGGCGAGGCGGAGCAGGCCGTCGTGGCCGCCGGCGGTGTCGTGCACGGTGGTCATGGCGGCAACTCAGTGGAAGTCGGCGGCGTGGTCGTGGGCCCATCCGGTGAACGGTCGGCCGGGGTTGCCGGTGACGGCCGGCACGTCGGGGGAGACCCAGGCGTTGGTGTCCGGGTTCCGGCCCATCTCCAGGAACCAGTCGATCACGATCGGCGGGTGGACGCCGGCCCATTCCGCGCGCGCCTCGTCCGGGCTGAGCGGCACGAACGTGATCTCCCGGCCGATCGCGGCGCCGATCGCGCGGACCGCGTCGGTGCGGCGGACGGCCGACGGGCCGGTGGGCATGTACACCCGGCCGGCGTGGCCGTCGTCGAGCAGCGCCGCGGCGGCGACCGCGGCGATGTCGGCCTCGTGGACCAGCGCCGAGTTCCAGTCCGGGAACGGTGCCCGGACCGTGTGCGAGGCCCGGATCGACGCGGCCCAGTCCAGCGTGTTGGCGGCGAACTCGCCCGGGAACAGGTGCGTCCACTCCAGCGACGATCCCTCGATCACCCGCCGCAGCGATCGGTGCGACGTCTCGAGTGGATCGTCGTCGCGGCTGGCGTCGTCGTGGCCGAGGTGGACCAGGCGGCGCACGCCGGACTCCTCGGCCAGCGCGACGACGTCCGCGCCGGCCGGGCCGAGCACGCCGCCCATCGCGACCAGGTGCATGCGCGTCACGCCGCGCAGCGCGGGGACCAGCGAGGCCGGGTCGTCGAAGTCGCCGGCGACGACCTCGACGGACGACGGCAGCGCGCGGGCGGCGGCCGAGGCCGGGTCGCGGGTCAGCGCGCGGACGTGGTGACCCGCGGCCACGAGTTGCCGGACGAGCGCGCGGCCGACCGTGCCGGTCGCGCCGGTGACGAGAATGGGCATGGCTCGATGAAACCACGGATCAAACGCGAACAACGTGTTCACATAAGCGTGCTGAGCTGCGGAAAAACCTCAAGAAAATCGTCGGAGGCGGAGGCTGTTGGCGACCACGAAGACGGACGAGAACGCCATCGCGCCACCGGCGATCATCGGGTTCAGCATGCCGGCGGCGGCCAGCGGCAGACCGGCCAGGTTGTAGGCGAACGCCCAGAACAGGTTCCCCTTGATGATCGCCAGCGTGCGCCGGGACAGCCGGATCGCGTCCGCGGCCGCGGCCAGGTCGCCGCGGACCAGCGTCAGGTCGGCGGCCTCGATCGCCACGTCGGTGCCGGTGCCCATCGCGAGCCCGAGGTCGGCCTGCGCGAGCGCGGCCGCGTCGTTGACGCCGTCACCGGCCATCGCCACCACCCGGCCGCGCGCCTGCAACTGCTTGACCGCGTCGACCTTGCCGGCCGGCAGCACACCCGCGATCACGTCGTCGATGCCGACCTCGGCCGCGACCGCGCGCGCGACCGTCTCGTTGTCGCCGGTCAGCAGCACCGGGTGCAGGCCGAGCCGCTTGAGCCGGGCGATCGCGTCCGCGCTGGTGGGCCGGATGCGGTCGGCGACCGCGAGCACGCCGCGGGCTTCGCCGTCCCAGCCGGCCACGACCGCGGTGCGGCCCTGCGCCTCCGCGGCCGCGCAGGCCTCCTCGACCTCCGCGGGTACGTCGTAGCCGCGCTCCCGGAGCAGGCCGGGCCGGCCGACGACGATCTCCCGGCCGGCGACCTCACCCCGTACCCCCAGGCCCTCGAGGTTCGTGAAGTTCGTCACCGGTGGCAGGCCGGTCTGCCCGGCCGCGATCGCGGCGGCGATCGGGTGCTCGGACGCGGACTCGACCGCGGCCGCGAGCCGCCGCACCTCGTCAGGGTCCTGACCCCGCGCGGGTACGGTCGCGGCCAGCGTCATCCGCCCCTCGGTGACCGTGCCGGTCTTGTCCAGCACGATCGTGTCCACCCGGCGCGTCTGTTCCAGCACCTCCGCGCCCTTGATCAGGATGCCGAGCTGGGCACCCCGGCCGGTGCCGACCAGCAGCGCGGTCGGCGTGGCCAGGCCGAGCGCGCACGGGCACGCGATGATCAGCACGGCGACCGCGGCGGTGAACGCGGCGTTCCAGCCCGCGCCGGTCCCGACCCACCAGCCGAGCGTGCCGGCCGCGAGCGCGATGACGACCGGCACGAAGACGCCGGAGATGCGGTCGGCGAGGCGCTGCACGTTCGCCTTGCCGGCCTGCGCCTCCTCGACCAGCCGGGCCATCTGCGCCAGGCGGGTGTCCGCGCCGACCCGGGTGGCGCGCACCACCAGGCGGCCGCCCGCGTTGACGGTCGCGCCGGTCACCGCGTCGCCGGGCCGCACCTCGACCGGCACGGACTCGCCGGTCAGCATGCTGGTGTCCACGGCGGACGTGCCCTCCTCGACCACGCCGTCCGTGGCGATCTTCTCGCCCGGGCGTACCACGAAGAGGTCCTGGGGCTGGAGCGCGTCGACGGGCACGCGGGTCTCGGTGCCGCCGCGGAGCACGGCCACGTCCTTGGCGCCCATGTCCAGCAGCGCGCGCAGCGCCGATCCGGCGCGCCGCTTCGACCGGTGCTCGAAGTAGCGGCCGGTCAGCAGGAACGTGGTGACGCCCGCGGCGGCCTCGAGGTAGATGTTGCCGGCGCCGTCGGACGGGCCGATGTCCAGCCGGAACGGGTGCGTCATGCCGGGCTCGCCCGCGGTGCCGAGGAACAGCGCCCACAGCGACCAGCCGAAGGCCGCGACGGTGCCCAGCGAGACCAGCGTGTCCATGGTGGCGGCGCCGTGCCGCAGGTTGATCACGGCGGCCCGGTGGAACGGCCAGCCGCCGTAGACCACGACCGGCGCGGCCAGCGTCAGTGACGCCCACTGCCAGTAGGTGAACTGCCAGGCCGGAACCATGGCCAGGAGGATCACCGGTACGGACAGCACCGCGGAGACGATCAGCCTGGTCCGCAGCGGGTCCGCGGGCTCGGCCGTCGCCGCCGGTTCGTCCCGGTGCCGGGTCGCGGTGTAACCGGTCTTCTCCACGGTGGCGATCAGGTCGTCCGCGGTGATCCCCGCGCCGACCGTCGCGGTCGCCTTCTCCGTGGCGTAGTTGACGGTCGCGGTCACGCCGTCCATCCGGTTGAGCTTCTTCTCGATCCGGTTCGCGCAGGCGGCGCAGGTCATGCCGCCGATCGCGAGCTCGATCCGCTGCGTGTCAGCCATGGGTGTGCCCCGGCTCCCCGTGCTCGGTGGTCATCGTGAACTCCGCGGTCCGGACCGTGCCGCGGTGCTGGAAATCCAGGAACAGCCGGTACGTGCCGGGCGACGGCACCTCGACGGTGAAGCCGAGCCCGTCCGCGTCCGGGTGCACGTGCAGGTAGGCCAGGTCGCCGTCGCGCAGCGCGACCAGGTGCCCGAACGCGCCGAGGTAGCGCTCCAGGTCGGTGACCGGCGCGCCGCCCTCGGTGATCTCCATGGTGAGCCGCGACGGCGCACCCGCGGTGATCTGGCCGTCCGCGGTCACGGTGTAACCGTCCACCGTGTCCGTGAAGCCGGGGCCGGGCAGCGGGCGCGGGCGGTAGTCGCCGGCGGCCGGCACGTCCGCGCCGAGCGTCAGCGGCTCGTCGCGGCCGGCCGGGTGGAAGTCGGCGAAGACGCGGTAGTCGCCGGGTGCGGGCACGGACAGCGGGACCTCCCACGTGCCGTCGGCCGCGCGCGCCGGGTGCAGGTGCTGATATCCGGTCAGGTCGCGGCGGACCACGATCAGGTGCAGGTCGCGCTCGTGCGTGGGCGTGAACGCGGTGACGGTCGCGGCGTCCGGCCCGACGATCCGGAACCGGAACGGCTGCGGCGCGGTGGTGCTGAGCGTGTCGGTGAGCGGCGCCAGCCGGTAGCCGTCCTGCGCGATCTGCAGACCGCCGGGGGTCTCCGCGGGCGCGCCGCCGTGTGCGTCGGTGCCGCCGTGACCGTCGGGACCCGGTGTGCTGCCCGGGCTCGCCGCGCCGCCGTGGCTGTCGGTGTGGGCGGCCGGGGCGGGTGGGCTCGCGTCCGGGCCGACGGTGCGGCCGAGGCCGAGGGCCGCGCCGAACACCGCGACCAGTCCGAGCCCGAACGCGCCGAGCCGGGTGGGTGTGTTCATCGTGCGTCTCCCTCCGTCGTCCTGCTCTGCGCCCCCGACGATACACATACCCCTGGGGGGTACCAAGGACGGACGGCCGCATGTTTCGTAGCGTGCGCCACATACCCCCGGGGGGTTGTATCATCCGTGCCATGAGCAAAACCGCGCCGACCAGGGGCTACACGGCTAGCAAGGGCGATCTGCAGGCGCGCCTGCGCCGGATCGAGGGGCAGGTGCGCGGCATCGAGCGGATGGTCGACGAGGACCGGTACTGCATCGACGTGCTCACCCAGATATCGGCGATCCAGGCGGCGCTGGACAAGGTGGCGCTGGGCCTGCTGGACGGTCACGCGCGGCACTGCATGCACGAGGGCGCGGCCGAGGGCCGCGCCGACGAGATGGCGACCGAGATGATGGCGGCGGTGGGCCGCCTGATGAAGCGCGGCTGAGCGGGGGCCTCAGCCGGCCGGCGCCCGGAGCACGGCGAACTCCGGGCGGCTGCGCACGGTGAAGCCCATCGCCACGTACAGCCGGATCGCCGCGGTGTTGGTCGCGGCCACGTGCAGGAACGGCGTCTCGCCACGCGCCACGACGCCCGCCGCGACCGCGCGCACCAGCCGCGACGCCAGGCCCTTGCCACGGAAGTCCGGGTCGGTGCAGATCGCGCTGATCTCGGTGAAGCCGGGCGGGCGCATGCGCTCCCCGGCCATCGCGATCAGCCGGCCGTCGTGCCGCACCCCCAGGTAGGTGCCGAGCTCGATGGTGCGCGGGCCGAACGGGCCGGGGCGGGTGCGCGCGGTCAGGTCCAGCATCTCCGGCACGTCGTCCGGGCCGAGGAGGATCGCGTCCGGGTCCGGCTCGGTGTCGAGGGCGGTGGCGACCATCTGCACGCCCTCCAGCCGCTCCACCACGGTCCAGTCGTCCGGCGGCGCGATCCGCGGGGCGGTGACCAGGAACTGCGCGCCGGGGTCGGCGAGGGCGGCCAGATCCGCCCAGGCGGCCGGGTCGCCGGGGTCGGCCAGGCCGTGGAACGGGCCGACCTCCGGAAGGAAGCGAACGGCGGCGCCGGAGCGGCGGCCGAGGTGGGCATGCGGGCCGTGGACGAGCGACGCCCACACCGGATTGTCGAGCATGGCCACCATTATCCCGATCATTCGTCGGACCCCCGACAGCCCTTGATCAACTTTGCCGGCCGGTCGTTATGATCGGCCGGTGACAGAGTCGTTCGGACTTCTCCTCGCCTTCAGCGGCGCCGGCACCGGTGACGTCCGGTTCGCTCTCTCCGAGGGTGCGGACGCGCTGCGCTGGCGGGTGCTGCGGGAGAGCGCGGGAGTGCTGCGCGGCGCGTCCGACCCGTTCCTGGTCCGCGACGCCGGCGGCACGATCCGGTGCCTGACCGCCGGGGACGACGGCGTGCGGGTGTGGACCACGGACGACCTGGAGGCCTGGTCCGGCCCGCGGACGCTGCCGGTGGGCGTGACCGGCGTGCGCGCGCCGAAGGCGTACCCGGACGGCGACCGGCACCGATTGATCTTCACCGCGGGCGGGCGTGCGTACGGCGTGCACACCGCCGACTTCGGCACCGCCACCGCGCCGGCACCGCTGCCGGTCGACCGGCCCGGCGCGGACGTGGCGCTGCTGCACGCGAACGGCGCGGAGCACTGCTTCCACTCCGACGGCGGCACGCTGGTGCAGGCGCGGCACGACGGCGGCTCCTTCACGGAGGTCGCCCGCGGTTTCGGTGAGGGCGAGGCCGCGGTGGTCTTCGCCGGGCTCGGCGGCCGCACCTGGTATCTGCTGGCCGACACCGGCACCGGGCTGCGCCCGTACGTCACGCGCGTCCTCGGCACCGGCGCCTGGCAGCCGGCCAGCCCGGACGGCATGCCCGCCGGCGCCCGCCGCGGCGGTGTCGTCGCCGTGACGGAGGACGAGTTCAAGCGCCTCGAGGCGCACGCCTGACCGTTGACCTTGGGTCGTTCATTCGCCATGGTGAATGCATGGGCGCGAACGAGGACTGGTACGAGTGGCACCGGCCGTACGACGACCCGGGCTCGCCGCTCGCGGCCCGGCTCGCCGTGGTGCAGCGGCACATCACCGACTGGCTGGACAGCCGCCCCGGCGAACTGCTCACCTGCGTGAGCGCCTGCGCCGGCCAGGGCCGTGACCTGCTCGGCGTGCTGGAACGCCGGGACGACGCGCGCCGGGTCCGCGCCCGCCTGATCGAGACCGACGCGCGCAACGTCGCGGCCGCCGAGGCACACATAGCCCGGGCCGGGCTGACCGGCGTCGAGGTGCTCCGCGCCGATGCCGGCGACCCGGTCAGCTACGCCGGCGCCGCCCCGGCCGACCTGCTGCTCTTCGCCGGCGTCCTGGGCAACGTCACCGACGCGGACGCGCGCGCCTGCGTGACCGCGTTCCGGTCGCTGTGCGCCACCCGCGGCACCGTCATCTGGACCCGCACCCGGCACCCCCCGGACCTGACCCCGGCGGTACGCGGCTGGCTGGCCGGCGACGGCTTCGAGGAGCTGACGTTCGAGGCACCGCCGAACGCGACGTTCTCGGTCGGCGTCCACCGCCTGACCGTCGCACCCCGCCCGCTCGCCGCGGGCCGGATGTTCACGTTCGTGCGCTGATCAGCGGCGGCACTCCGTCATCGCCTCGGCGACCGCCGGATCGTTCTCCAGGTCGTCGGAGGCGGTGAACTTCAGGCCGGTGAAGCCCCAGCCCGGGTTCGCGCTCAGGTCCGGACCGATCCGCCACAGGTGGCGGCCGTCGGTGCAGCGGATGTACTGCGGGGTGCGTGCCCTGCCGTCGATGTCGTGGCAGGCGACCGTGGCCTTCTTCTCGTCGATCGTCTTTCCCGGCACGAAGACCTCCGCGCACGAGATGAACAGGTCCTCGCCGCTGAGCTGGTCGGCGGGCGGGGCGACGGAGGCCACCGGCTGGCCGCACGCGGCGGTGACCAGAACGGCGGCAGCCAAGATCATGAGTCGGACGGGGCGCACGGCCACCATCGTGGTGGCAGCTCGAACTTAAATCAATGTTGAGCTTCACCGGTCACCCGTACGGGTGATCCGGACGCGCCGCGGGCAACCGTACCCCATCCGGCCCTTGCGCTTGCGGCCTCGCGTGGCTTCACCGCGGCGCCGTCGGCACGGCCTCAGCGGTACTGTGCGGGGACCGGCAGGCCGAAGCGCTCGCAGATCGCGTGCACGTCGGCGCGGTCGGTGGCGTCGCCGGGGTAGGCGTCGTGGAAGCGCACCACCCACTCCGGTGCGATGCAGTCCACGGCGCGCCCGCCGATCGTGCCGCGCCCGGCCGGCGAGGCCGCCGGATGGACGGCGTCGCGTTCCGGCGGGCCGAGTACGCCGTTGCCGTCCGCGTCACGCACGATGACGTGCAGGTCGACGACGGGGCCGCCGGGCCGTGCGACCAGGAAGTTCCACGGGGCCGCGCCGGCCTCGCCGACCGCGCCGAAGCTCGCGGCCGTCAGCGCCGCCACGAACGCCGGGAGGTGCGCGGACTCGATCGCCACGTCCAGATCGCCGTGCTCCCGGGTCTGCGTGCCGAGCAGCGCGTCGACGCCCCAGCCACCGTCGATCCACAGCCGCGCACCGGCGCCGTCGGCGAGCCGGAGCACGGCCAGCACGTCGTCCTGGCTGGTCCGGACGCCGTCCGGGGTGCTGGTGCCCACCGGCGAAGTCTACGGACGGCCCGGCCGTGCGGCGTGGACGGGCGGTCGGCGGTGGCGGGTTCGCGGTGACCGGCGACGGGACGTGCAGGGAGGCCGCCCGCGGCCGACCGGTGCCCGCGGGAGCACCGCGACGTGGGCACGCCGGAAGCGGGAATATCCGCTTCTATGCCGTGGGGTAGAGGCCCCGCCGGCGCGCGGCGAGCCGGGTGAGGCCGAGCAGCGCGTCGATGTTCGGCGTGGGGACGGCGAGGCGGGCGCCGATCTCGCTGACCGCCGTGACCAGCGCGTCGAGTTCGATCGGGCGGCCGGCCTCGGCGTCCTGGAGCATGGAGGTCTTGAAGGCGCCGAGGCGGCGGGTGACGGCGACGCGGTCCTCGGTGCTCTGCGCGATCGGGGCGCCGATCAGCGCGCCGATCGCGGCGGCCTCGGTCATCACGCGCTGGATGAACGCGTTGACCAGCGGATCGTCCAGGATCAGGTCGGCGGTGGCGGAGGTCAGCGCGGAGATCGGGTTCATGGTCATGTTGCCCCAGAGCTTGAACCACACGTCGCGCTGGATGGCGTCGCTGACCGTGACCCGGAAGCCGCCGGACCGCAGCAGCTCCGCGACGCGTCCGGCCCGCTCCGACGGCGCGCCGGACGGCTCACCGATGATCAATTCGTCGCCGGCGGTGAGCAGCGCGTGGCCGGGCTCGGCCTGCCGTGCCGCCAGGTGGACCACGCAGCCCAGCACCTGGGACGGCGGGAGCGCGGCGGTGACGGTGCGATCCGGGTCGGTCGCGTCCAGGACGGTGCCCTCGAGCGCGCCACCGAACTCATGGAAGAACCACCACGGTACGCCGTTGAGCGCCGGGACCACGACGGTCGACGGGCCGATCAGCGGGGTCAGCGCGGGGGCGAGCACGGGCAGGTGGTGCGACTTGACCGCGACGATCACCACGTCGTGCGGCCCGAGGTCGGCCGCGTCCGCGCTGACGGCGGCGGCCGGCGCGGACTCGGAGTCCACCAGCCAGCCGCGGGTGCGCAGGGCGTCGAGCGTGGCACCGCGGGCGAGCGCGGAGACCGGCACGCCGGCGCGGGCGAGCCGGCCGCCGAGCACGCCGCCGACGGCACCGGCACCGACCACGCAGACTCTCATCGCACCGAAAGCTAGCACTCGATGACGTTGACGGCGAGGCCGCCGCGCGCCGTCTCCTTGTACTTGACCTTCATGTCCGCGCCGGTCTCCTTCATGGTCTTGATCACCTTGTCGAGGGAGACGTGGTGCCGGCCGTCGCCGCGCATCGCCATCTTCGCCGCGGTGACCGCCTTGACCGCGGCCATGCCGTTGCGCTCGATGCACGGGATCTGCACCAGCCCGCCGACCGGGTCGCAGGTCAGGCCCAGGTTGTGCTCCATGCCGATCTCGGCCGCGTTCTCCACCTGCTCGGGCGAGCCGCCGAGCACCTCGGTCAGCCCGCCGGCGGCCATCGCGCACGCGGAGCCGACCTCACCCTGGCAGCCGACCTCGGCGCCGGAGATCGACGCGTTCTCCTTGAACAGCAGCCCGATCGCGCCCGCGGCCAGCAGGAACCGGACCACGCCGTCGTCGTCCGCGCCGGGCACGAAGTTGACGTAGTAGTGCAGCACCGCCGGGATGATGCCGGCCGCGCCGTTCGTCGGCGCGGTCACCACCCGGCCGCCCGCGGCGTTCTCCTCGTTCACCGCCATCGCGTACACGGTCAGCCACTCCATCGCGTGCTCGGCCGGGCTGCCCGCGGCACGCAGCTGACGTGCGGTGGTGGCGGCGCGGCGGCGCACCTTCAGCCCACCGGGCAGCAGACCCTCGTTGGCGGTGCCGTTCGCCAAGCACTCGCGCATCACGTGCCAGATGTCCAGCAGCCCGCTGCGGATCTCCGACTCGGTGCGCCACGCGGTCTCGTTGCGCAGCATCAGGGCCGAGATCGACAGCCCGGTCTCCCGGGTCAACCGCAGGAGCTCGTCACCGGTACGGAACGGGTGGCGCAGCACGGTGTCGTCCAGTTTCACCCGGTCCGCACCGGCGGCCTCCTCGTCCACGACGAAGCCACCGCCGACCGAGTAGTACGTCTTCTCCAGCAGCGTGGCGCCGGTCTCGTCGAGCGCGTGCAGCGTCATGCCGTTCGCGTGGTACGGCAGCGACCGCCGCCGGTGCAGCACCAGGTCGGTGCCCGGATCGAAGCGGATGTCGTGCGCGCCGAGCAGCGACAGCGTGCCGGTCGCGTGCACGCGCTGCACCCGCTCGTCCGCGGTGCTGATGTCGACCGTGTCCGGTGCGTCGCCCTCCAGGCCGAGCAGCACCGCCTTGGGCGTGCCGTGCCCGTGCCCGGTCGCGCCCAGCGAGCCGAACAGCTCCGCCCGCACGGTCCCGGTGTGCGCCAGCAGGCCCTCATCTTTGAGCCGGTGCACGAACATCCGGGCGGCCCGCATCGGGCCGACGGTGTGCGAGCTGGACGGGCCGATGCCGACCGAGAAGAGGTCAAAGACCGAGATGGCCACGATGCTGTCTCCGTCGGGGTGTTGGGCGGGGTGATCCGTTCACACGGTATCCCGGTCACGTTGGTACGTTCGCGGACGATGCGCGATGTTGTCGTAGGGCTTTCCCGGTCGTCACCGGATGAAATCCCGTCTGGAGGTGTGCGGTGAGCCGGCCGGCCGTACGAGTGCACTCACCCACCGAACAGCGGAACCCGGCCACCGCCGAGATCGACCGCCTGGACACGCTCGGCGTGCTGCGGTTGATCAACACCCAGGATGCCACGGTCGCCGGCGCGGTCGCGACGGCCCTGCCGGCCCTGGCACGCGCGGTCGACCTGGCCGTCGCGGCACTGCGCGGCGGCGGGCGGGTGCACTACGCGGGCGCGGGCTCGTCCGGCCGGCTCGGAGTGATGGACGCGGCGGAGATCCCGCCGACCTACGGGTACCCGCCGGACCGGTTCGTCGCCCACCTGGCCGGCGGCCCGCCGGCGATGACCGCCGCGGTCGAGGACGTCGAGGACTCCGCGTCGGCCGGCCGGGACGACCTCGCCGGCGTGACCGCGTCGGACCTGGTCGTCGGCCTGGCCGCGTCCGGGCGCACGCCGTACGTGGCCGGCGCGTTCGAGGCGGCCCGGGCCGTGGGCGCGCCGACCGTGCTGATCACCGCGAACCCGGCCGCGACGCTGGCGCCGGACGTGCTGGTCTGCGCGGAGACCGGCGCGGAGACGATCGCCGGCTCGACCCGGATGAAGGCCGGCACCGCGCAGAAGATGCTGCTGCACACGTTCTCCACCGCCGTCATGGTCCGGATGGGCCGCACGTTCTCGAACCTGATGGTCGACGTCCGCGCCACGAACGCGAAGCTGCGCGGCCGGATGCTGGCCACGCTCGCGGAGGCGACCGGCGCGGGCGAACAGGAGTGCCGCGCGGCCCTCTCCGCCGCGGACGGTGACCTGAAGGTGGCGATCACCTCGATGCTGGCCGGCGTCGACCCACCCGCGGCCCGCCGGGCGCTGCGGGACTGCGACGGCGTGGTCCGGGCCGCGCTGACCCGCCTCGGCCGGGACTGACCCCGGATGGCTCTCGTCGTCGGCATCGACGTCGGCGGGTCCGGCGTGCGCGGCCGCGCGGAGCTGAACGGCCACGTCCTCGCCGAGGCCACGATCCCCGGCCCGATCCTGATCACCGGCCCCGGCCTGGCCCCGCTGCTCGCCGACCTGGTCCGCTCCCTGACGGCACCGGCGGCGCCGGATCGTCCGGCGGCGCCTGATCGCCTGGCGGCGCGAGATAGCTTGCCCGCGCCGGATTCTCTGGCCGCGCCGGACTCTCTGGTGGCGCCGGACTCTCTGGTGGCGCCGGACTCTCTGGTGGCGCGGGATTCTCTGGTGGCGCCGGATGGCCTGGCCGCGCCGGATGGGCCGGACGCCGTGGTGATCGGGTGCGCGGGCGTGGCGACGTTCGGTGCCGCGCTGCGGGATCCGCTGCTCGCGGCCGTGCCCGGCAGGCGCGTCGCGGTGTGTTCGGACCTGCTGACCGCCTACCTGGGCGGCCTCGGCCTGCCGGCCGCCACGGTGCTCGCGGACGGCGGTGCCGGTGTGGTGCTCGCGGCGGGGACCGGCGCGGTCGCGTTCGGCGGCGGGCCCGGTTCCGGGTGGCGGCGCGCGGACGGCTGGGGACACCTGCTCGGCGACGACGGCGGCGGCGCGTGGATCGGCCGGGCCGGTCTCCGCGCCGCGCTGCGGGCCCACGACGGGCGGCCGGGCGGCTCGGCGGCGCTGCTCACCCTGATGCGTTCCCGGCTCGGCGACCCCGTGACCGTGGTCGCCGACCTCACCGGCCGTGCGGACCGCGCGGGGGTGATGGCCGCGTTCGCGCCGTCCGTGATCGAGGCCGCACCCGCTGATCCGGTGGCCGCCGGCATCCTCGCGGAAGCGGCCGGCCACCTGGCCGACACCGCCCGCGCCGCCGCGCCGTCGCCGGGCGCCACCTGGACCGCCGGCGTGGCCGGCGGGCGGGAGCGTGGCGCCGTCGGGGCGGTCGTCGTGGTGGGGAACCTGGTGCGGGCCGGCGGGCCGCTCGCCGGGCTGCTGGCGGATGCCCTGCGGGAGCGCGGCCTGACCTCGGCCCGGGCGGCCGGCACGCCGCTGGACGGGGCGGTCACGCTGGCCGGCGTCCTCTGCCGGGGCGGTCCGCCCGTCCCGCTGGCGACGGCCGGCGCGCTGACCGTGCGCGACTGACGGGCGCAATCGGGGAATTCGGCGGCTTGCCCCGTACCGGACGGGTGGTTGTCGGCAAGGGCACAGCGGCCCATCCGGCCGGCGCCGGGGAACGAATCCGTGCTGGAACCAGCCGTTCCCGTGAGGCCTTACCCACTGGCGCGGCGCCGGTGACTCTCCTCCGCCGGCGCCGCGCCCCGGGTGATCAGGCCTGCTTCGTCTCCCAGAAGATCTTCGAAATCTCCTCGATCTTGGCGAGCAGCTGGTCGGCGACCGCCGGGTCGGCCGAGCCCTTGGCGCCGCCGGCACCGGCCAGCTTCGTGGCCTCGTTGAACAGCACGTGCAGCTGCGGGTACTTCTCGAAGTGCGGTGCCTTGAAGTAGTCGGTCCAGAGCACCCAGAGGTGGTGCTTGACCAGCTCGGCGCGCTGCTCCTTGATGATCAGGGCCCGGGTGCGGAACTCCGGGTCGGTGTTGGCCTGGTACTTCTCGCAGATGGCCTTGACCGACTCGGCCTCGATCCGGGCCTGCGCCGGGTCGTACACGCCGCAGGGCAGGTCGCAGTGCGCGCTGGCGACGGTCGTGGGCGTGAGGAAACGGGGGAGACGCAACTCAGTGTCCTTTCGGGGCGATGACCGTGCTGAACGTACGGTCGTGGTGGATCAGGCGGTCGCCCGGCGTGCCGAGCAGGACCTCGACGACCTCGGCGACCACGACGGTGGACGTGCCCACCGGCAGCAGGTGCAGCGGCCGGCAGCGCAGCGCGGCCTGGGCGCCGCGCAGCAGCGGTTCGCCGGTCGGGAGCGTGTCCCAGCCCTGCTCGGGCGTGAAGCGTGGGGCGCCGGGCCGGGCGAACGACCGGGCGACGGCCGCGTGCGCCGGGCCCAGCAGGTGCACCACGAACGCCGACGCGGCCGCGACGACCCGCGCCGACGGCGAGCCCATCACGGAGAACGACAGCGCGGGCGGGTCCACGGACACGGACGCGACGCTGGACGCGGTCAGGCCGGCCGGCCCGTCCGCTCCGGTGGCGGAGATCAGCGCCACGCCGGTCGGGTAGGCGCGGAACGCGTCCCGGAATCGCTCTGACAGACCGGTATCGATGTCGCTGATGGTCACGTGGATCCTCGCTCGCCGGGTTGTGCTCCAGAGAACGCTAAAACTTCAACCTTGCTTAAGGTCAAGGTGACCGCATGGTCGAGACCGGCGTCACGGCCTCCCCAGGTGGTTGAGTGCCTCGGTGAGCGCCCCGGTGAACCGGGTCATCTCCGCCGCGTGCGGGTCCGGAAGCGAGTCGTCCAGCGCGGCGTTGACGGCCCGCAGCACCGCGGCGGCCATCTCGTCGAGGTGCAAGCGGCGCAGCCCGGGATCCAGCCGGATGCCGGTGACCCGGCCGTCGCGGCCCGCGGTCACCCGTACCAGCCCGTCCAGCGCCTCGCCCCGGCCCTCCCGTTCGTTGTCCATCACCGTCACCACATCCCCCCAGCGTGGTCGTCGGCGTACCGTGTCATTCGACCACGCGCATGCAAGCGCGTCTATGGAAAAACGACCAGCCTGCCGATCGCGATCAGGCCGATCACCACGATCAGCGTGCGCATCACCGGTGGGGACAGCAGGCGGCCGAAGCGCGCACCGGCCACGCCGCCGAGCGTGGCGCCGGCCGCGATCAGCGCGACCGCGGTCCAGTCCACCGAGTCCCGGGCCACGGCCGCGAACGTGACCGCGGCGATCGCGTTGACGCCGGTGGTGAGCAGGTTCTTCAGCGCGGTGATCGACTGCAGCGAGGTCGCGGTCAGCAGGCTCATCCAGCCGACGATCAGCACGCCCTGCGCGGCGCCGAAGTACCCGCCGTAGATGCCCAGCACGTAGACGCCGGCGGTCAGCAGCACGGCGTGCGACGTACCCGGGGACGGTGTGCGGTGGCGCAGTGCCCGCTGCAGGCGGGGACCGAGGACGACCATGAGCAGCCCGAGCGCGATGAGCGCCGGAACGATCGCGCGGAACGCCTCGTCCGGCAGCACGAGCAGCAGCACCGCGCCGGTCAGGCCGCCGGCCAGGGACGCGGGCAGCAGGCGGCGCAGCGCGGGCGCGTGCGCGGCCAGCTCACGACGGTAGCCGAGCGTGCCGGTGAGACCGCCGCCGACCAGGCCGATGTTGTTGGAGATGTTCGCGACCAGCGGCGGGTACCCGAAGAACAGCAGTGTGGGGAACGTGACCAGGGTGCCCGAACCGACCACCACATTGATCATTCCGGCCCAGAAGCCGGCGGCCAGAATCGCGAGCGCCTCGATCACGCGCTCACCGTAGTTGATCTGACGTTGATCGGGACCTCCGCGCACGTCGCCCACGCGACCGGGAACACCGGCAGCTACGGGAGTGGGCGCCCGGCCTCGGCGCCCACTCGACCACGTCTCACGACCGTCCCGGCGCCCGTTCGTCTCAGTCGATGGTGCAGCCGATCGAACCGCCGGTGCGGTGCCGGCAGGTCGCGTGGTCCATGAGCGGGTGCTTCCCCAGGATCCGGGTGTAGACGTTGGCACCCACCAGCCGCCACTTGTCGTTCTTGCCGAACCGCACCCAGTAGCGGCTGTTGACGATCGTGAAGGCGTCGGCATCGCCCCTGCTCTGGCCGCCGGCCGGAACGCGGGGTGCCACACACGGCTTGACCTGCCGGTCGGACTTGGCCCCGCCGCTCATGTTCCAGACCACGCACCGGTAACGCAGCCCCGTGTCGATCGACGCCGCGCGCAGATCGACGTGCGTGGCGAGCCGGTTGTAGACGTGTCCACTCGGCAGGGCCTGGGCCGGGCTCGAGACGACGAGCCCGGCGGTCAACGCGACGGTCGATGCGAACATCCCCGTCAGCAGTCGTCGGACGATCTTCATGGCGTATCCGCCCCTCTCCATGGGTTGTCGTGCAGTGCCCATGGTGTGAAGGGAAGAGCCGGCGGGGGAAGGCGTAACTGTCGGTCAGGAGCCGCCTTCTGTCTTTCTTCGACAGTTGGCAGCCGTGGCCCGGACGCGCGGGCTCGGCACCTGACCGCGGCCGACCTCGCGTCGCGGGTGACCGGGGCGCGTCGTGACCACCTGATCCCGGCCGCGATCGCGGCCCGCCGCGCGGTCGCGGCTGCCGGTCTGCCGCGCGGTGGGGGCCTATAGTGCGGCTGTGGGTCGATGCGTCGGCGCGGACGGGGAGGGGACCGGTGGCCTTCACGGATGAGGAGATCGCGTATCTGCGGTCGCACGCGCTGGGCCGGCTGGCGACGGTCGACGCGGGCGGGCAGCCGGACGCGGTGCCGGTGGCGTACGAGTTCGACGGCGAGGTCTTCTGGGTCGGGGGTACGGGGGAGTCGGTCCTGCGGACGCGCAAGATCCGCAACGTGCGGGCCGGCAACCGGCGGGTGGCGCTGGTGGTGGACGACATGGTGTCGTTCGACCCGTTCGTCGCGCGCGGCGTGCGGATCTACGGTGACGCGGACGGGCCGGTGGAGCGGACCGGCATGATGGGGCCGGGCGTGTTCCTGCGGATCGTGCCGCGCGTCTCGTGGAGCTGGAACATGGCCGGTGAGCCGGTGGGCGCGAACTGGTACGAGGCGCGCCGCGCGGAGCACTGATCAGGCCGGTGGCCAGTGCCGCAGGGCGGCGGTGGCGACCTCCTGGAGCTCGTCGCGGGTGGTGCCGCCGGCGGCCTGGACGGCGATGCCGTTGGCGATCGTCATCACGTAGCGGGCGATCAGTGCCGGGTCCGAGCCGGCGGGCAGGTCGCCGTCGTCGAGGGCGCGCTGGAAGCGGTCCCGCAGCAGCGCACGGCCGTGGTTGCGCCAGTCGGTGAGCAGCTCGCGGGCGGTCCGCCCGGTCTCGCCGGCGGCCAGCGAACCCTGCACGCTCAGGCAGCCGGCCGGGCTGTCCGGGAGCGTGCTGGCCGTGACCGAGCCGGTGAGGAACGCGGTGGCGACCTCGCGCGCCGTGGGTTTCGCCAGCGCGCACGCCACGTACGCGGCCGGGCCCTCCTCGTAGCGCTTCACGGCCTTGCGGAACAGCTCCTCCTTGTTGCCGAACGCCGCGTACATGCTGGTCTTGGTGATGCCCATGGCGGCGGTCAGGTCGGCCAGGCTGGCGCCCTCGTAGCCCTGCTCCCAGAAGACCCGCATGGCCCGTTCGAGGGCCTGGTCGGCGTCGAAGCCGCGCGGTCGGCCGATCGGCGATCTGCGGGTGTCATCCATGATCTCGATCATACCCTTCGGTACCGATTGGTTTGGAACTGCTACGGTCCATTTCGGTACCGATCGGTGCTGAAGGATGAACCGGAGGCTGGGATGAGCAGGTTGAACGGCAGGACCGCGGTGGTCACCGGCGGCGGGACGCGCGGGATCGGGCGCGCCACGGCACGGCGGCTGGTGGCCGAGGGCGCGCACGTGTTCATCACCGGACGGCGCACGGAGCTGCTGGAGGAGGCGGTGGCGGAGATCGGCGACGGGGTCACGGCGGTGCCCGGCGACGTCACCGAGCCGGCCGACCTGGAGCGGCTCTACGACGCGGTGCGGGCACGCGGGCGAGGACTGGACGTGCTGTTCGCGAACGCGGGTACGGCCTCGCACGCGACGCTGGAGCAGCTGACCGTGGCGGAGCTGGACCGGATCTTCGCGGTCAACGTGCGCGGCACGATGCTCACCGTGCAGGGAGCGCTCCCGCTGCTCAACGAGGGCGCGTCGGTGATCCTCAACGCCTCCACCGCGGCCGGGCACGGCACGGTGGCGTTCGGTGCGTACGCGGCGTCCAAGGCGGCGGTCCGCACGTTCGCCCGGACCTGGGCGAACGAGCTGAAGGGCCGCGGCGTCCGGGTCAACGCGATCTCGGCCGGACCGATCGACACGTCCGGGGTGACCGAGCTGGTCGGCGCGGAGAACGAGGCGGTGGCGAAGGCGGCCCTGGGCGCGAACGTGGCGATCGGCCGGATGGGGCGCCCGGACGAGGTCGCGGCCGCGGTGGCGTTCCTGGCCTCGGACGACAGCAGCTACATGCTCGGCGCGAACCTGTACGTCGACGGCGGCGAGAACCAGATCTGACCCGCACGGTCCCGCGGCGGCGACGTGCCCGCCGCGGGACCGCGCGACGGTGCCGGCCGGGCAGACTGGCCGGCGACTGATCTGGACCGACGACGAGGCGCTGCCGCCGCCCGGTGCGGCCCGGGACGCGCTCACCGCGGACGGCCGGGCGATGCTGGTCGCGCCGGACTCGCGGCGCGGCCTGCAACCGGCGGACCTGGACGCGATCGAGGCGTTCGCCGGCGCCGCCGGGTAGCGGTCACGGTGCGGGAAAGGTTCAGCTCCGGACGTACGCCGCCGATACGGCGGCCATGTCCAACTCCCCCGAAGGTGCGCGCGCCGCGCGGACCGTACACGTGGGCCGCCAGGCGGTCCTCGACCGCAAGCGGGCGGTCATCGGCCACGAGCTGCTGTTCCGCCGCGACTCGTCCGCGCTGGAGGCGACGCACCGGGACTCGGGCGCGACCAGCCAGGTGATCGTCACGTCGATCACCGACATCGGGCTGGAGTCGCTGGGCGGCGGCGCGCGGTGTTTCCTGAACCTGACCCGCGAGTTCGTGACGGGGGAGCTGCCGCTGCCGTTCGGGCCGGACAAGGTCGTCCTGGAGATCCTGGAGACGATCGACGTGGACGACGCGGTCGTCGCCGGCGTGCGCCGCCTGGTCAACGAGGGCTACGAGGTGGCGCTGGACGACTTCGTGCCCGGCACCGGCGCGGACCGGCTGCTGCCGCTGGCCGCGTTCGTGAAGGTCGACGTGCTGGAGTCGACCCGCGACGACATCCTGGCCACGCTCGCGCTGTGCCGCGCGTACCCGCAGATCACGGTGATCGCGGAACGGGTCGAGAACGCGGAGCACATGGAGTTCGCGCTGGCCGCGGGCTTCGACGGCTTCCAGGGCTACGCGATCTCCCGCCCGGAGGTGGTCTCCGCGGCCGCGCTCCCGGCCCCCCGCCTGCGCGGCATGGAGCTGCTCGGCATGCTGGTCGACAACAACCTGCCGCACTCCCAGGTCAGCTCGCTGATCACCTCGGACGCCACGCTGTCCGTGCGCATGCTCGCGGCCGCGAACGCGGATCCGCTCGGCCTGCCGGTGCAGGTCAAGTCCGTGCAGGAGGCGATCCTGCTGCTCGGTGAGGACCGGCTGCGGGACTGGACCACGCTGATGCTCGCCGGCGACACGGTCGGCGACGAGGAGGTGCTGCGCCAGACCCCGGCCGGTCTCGGCCGCGCCCGGATGGCGCAGAACCTGGCCCGCCGGCTCAACCTGCCGGCCGACGAGGCGTTCGTGGTCGGCCTGGTGTCCACGGCCGCGGAGGCGCTCGGCACGCCGACCGCGGAGCTCGCCCCGCGCCTGTCGCTCAACGCGGAGATCACCGACGCGCTCACCGACGGCACCGGTGCGCTCGGCAACCTCCTCGGCCTGATCACCGCGTACGAGGTCATCGATCCGCCCCGGCACGACTGACGGCGGGAAACCCCGATCATGAGGCTGCCGGGCGGTACGGCGTCACGCGGTCACGACGTCACGCGGAACGTGGCGTCGGCCCGGCCGGTGGCGTCCGTGATCGGGTCGAGGCGCAGCAGGTAGTCGCGGTGCCGGACGTACCGGTCCGGGTAGTTGTACGACTGGAACGAGCTCCACGACGAGTCCGCGAGCCCGGCCACCCGGCGGAACGTGGCGTCGCCGGCGAACGTGGCGCTGCCGTCACCCGGCTCCAGCCGGAAGTCGAACCCGTAGTGCCGCAGGTAGTGGCCGGGGTAGTTGACCGACTCGAACGACACCGTGCCGGAACCGCCCGCCAGGCCGGCCACGAGCCGGAACTGCGCGTCCGCGGCCGGGCTCACGTTCGCGTCGATCCGCACGTCCAGGTCGACGTGCCGGACGTACCGGTCCTGGGCGTTGTAGGACTGCAGCCGGTTCACCGGCGCGCTCTGCCACCGCGCGAGGACCCGGGACTGCTCGGCCGCGGTCAGGTTCAGGATCGAGCCGTGCCGCTTCCGGGTGCCGCCCATCGCGTACGACCCGGAGGCCGGCAACCGGTACGCGGACGCGCTCGCCGGGTTCGTGGTCAGCACCGGCACGTACCCGCGCCCGGACGAGTACTGGTCGAGGTACAGCGCCCACTCGTTGCGGTCGTTGAACCTCGTCCACATCGGGCCCTCGACCTGCGCCCCGGTCAGCCCGAGCCCGGACAGGTTGCCGAGCATGGTCCACGTACCCAGGATGCTGTTGCTGCCCTCGATCGTGATCTGCCCGTCGCCGGACGTCCGCACGTACCGGTAGCCGCCGGTGTTCGACTCCACGATCTGCGTGTCGATGATCTCCTGAGCGCCGGGCCGGACGATGTACGGCGCCGGCGTGGTGATCGACCGGAAGTTCGACGTGCGCGCGTGGTAGATCCGGTGCTTGGTGGCGCCGTTCTGCGGCACGTTCGTCGCCCAGTACAGCACGTAGTCGCCGGTGTCCGGGTTCCAGATCGCCTCCGGCGCCCACGCGTTGCGCCCGTCCGGGATCGCGCCGGCCACGTTGAGCAGCCACGGCGCGGACCAGGTGATCAGGTCCGCCGACTCCCACACCACCAGGTTGCGGCTGCCGTTGTTGATCGCCGCGGACCAGTCCTGTCCGCAGCCGATGCACAGGTCGGTCGCGATGATCCAGTACCGGTCGCCGGCCGGTGACCGCACGATCGCGGGGTCGCGGACGCCGCGGGTGCCGACCGTGGTGCGCACCACCGGCGCGCCGTTGTTCAGGTCGGTCCAGCGCAGCCCGTCCGTGCTGTGCGCCAGATGGATCTGCTGCCCGTCCGACGACTCCCCGGTGAAGTGCGCCATCAGGTAACCGGTGTAGGTCGCGGCCCGCGCCGGCGTCGCGACGGTGAGCAGCGGCAGGAGCAGGGCGAGTACGACGGTCAGGACACGTGCCTTCATGAGACCACCCGGAATGTCGCGTCGGACCGCTCGGTGGCGGTGCTGATCGGATCGATGCGCAGCGTGTAGTTGAGGTGCCGCAGGTAGCGGTCCGGGACGTTGTGGGACCGGAACGACGACCAGGCGGCGTCCGCCAGCCCGGCCACCCGGGTGAAGGTGGCGTCCGCGCAGAACGTGGCCGTGCCGTCGTTCGCGTCGAGCCGGATCTCGTAGTCGGCGTGCCGCAGGAATCGGCCCGGGTAGTTGACCGACTCGAACGACACGCCGGACGAGGACGCCAGGCCGGGCACCATCCGCCACAGTTGGTCGGCGTGCGGGTCGAACGGGTACGCGTCCAGCCGGCCCAGGTGGTTCGCGTGCCGTACGTACCGGTGTAGCTGTTCGCCGCGCCGGTGGACGAGCGGGCGCCGTACAGCAGCCCGGTGTCGAGGTTCTTGTAGGTAGAACGTGGACCCGTCGACCACGACGTCGCCGTCCAGCACCGGGAAGCCGGGGCTGAAGCAGACCTGCTGCGCGCCGACGGTCCGGAAGTCCGACGTGTAGTTGACCATGAGCACGTCGGCGCCGTTGTTCGCGGAGTAGACGATGCCGTACTGCCCGCGCGCCGCGTCCCAGAACGCGGTCGGCGCCCAGGTGTGCGTGTTCAGCGAGCGCATCCGGACCCGCCGGTAGCCGGTGTGGCCGGCGCCCCGGTGGCGCCGGCGGCCGCGCCCAGCGCCGCCATCCGGTGAAACGACCTCCGGGACAGGGGCATGGCGGACCGTCCTCTCAGCGCCACGGCGAAACCTGCCGTTTACAAATCGACGTGAGGTGATGTTAGCGCTCACTCAGGCGATGTCAATGGGCGTCATCAATGCGTTGTGAGCGTGCACATGACGTGGTCAGCGCGCGTTGAGCCGGGCCGCCTGGCGGATCAGATGGTCACGTTCGGCCAGGTGGGGTGCGCGGTCCGCGGCCTCCGCGTAGAGCCGCGCGGCCGTGTCCAGCTCCCCGGCCCGCTCGCGCAGGTACGCCGCCACCGCGGTGTAGCGCGGCAGCGAGTCGTCCAGCGCCGCGAGCGCGGCCAGCCCGGCCCGCGGCCCGTCCACCTCGCCGACCGCGACCGCCCGGTTGAGCCGCACGACCGGGCTGTCCGTCAGCCCGGCCAGCTCGTCGTACCACTCGAGGATCTGCACCCAGTCGGTCTCCGCCGCGGTCGGCGCGTCCGCGTGCAGCGCCGCGATCGCGGCCTGCGCCTGGAACTCGCCGAGCCGGTCCCGGGCCAGCGCGGCCTGCAGGATCGCCACGCCCTCCGCGATCAGCGCGGTGTCCCAGCGGCTCCGGTCCTGCGCCGCGAGCGGCACCAGCTCGCCGCCCGGCCCGGTCCGGGACGCCCGCCGCGCGTGGTGCAACAGCATCAGCGCGAGCAGCCCGGACACCTCCGGATGGTCGTACCCGGCCGCGAGCTGCCGGGTCAGCCGGATCGCCTCCGCGGACAGGTCGACGTCGCCGGAGTAGCCCTCGTTGAAGACCAGGTAGAGCACGCGCAGCACGGTCGCGACGTCGCCCGGCCGGTCGAACCGCACGCCGGACACGGTCCGCTTGGCCCGGCTGATCCGCTGCGCCATCGTCGCCTCCGGCACCAGGTACGCGGCCGCGATCTGCCGGGTGGTGAGCCCGCCGACCGCGCGCAGCGTCAGCGCGACCGCGGAGGACGCCGACAGCGACGGGTGCGCGCACAGGAAGTACAGGTGCAGGTCGTCGTCGGCGGTGTTCGCCGGCCCCGGTGCCGGCTGCCGCTCGATCAGGTCCTCGCGCCGGCGGCGGGCCGCGTCGGCCCGCGCCGCGTCGACGAACCGCCGCCAGGCCACCGTGACCAGCCACGCCAACGGGTCCTTCGGCGGGTCCGCCGGCCATGTCCGCAGCGCCTCGACCAGCGCGTCCTGGACCGCGTCCTCGGCCGCCGCGAAGTCAGCTCCGCGGCGGACGAGGACGCCGATCACGGCCGGGACGAGTTCCCTCACTCCGTGATCGTGTGCGACGAGGTGAGGAACGGGCGCAGCTCCAGCCACTCGTGGATCGGCTTCCCACCGGCCCCCGGCGCCGCGGACAGCTCCCCGGCCAGCTCCACCGCCCGCTCGTGACCGTCCACGTCGATCACCATCCATCCCGCGATCAGATCCTTCGTCTCCGCGAACGGTCCGTCCGTCACCGGCGGGCGGCCCTCCCCGTCGTACCGCACCCACTCACCCTGCGGGGCCAGCGCCTGCCCGTCCACGAACTCGCCGCTCTCCCGCAGCCGGTCCGCGAACGCGTTCATGTACGCCACGTGCGCGGTCACCTCCTCCGGGGCCCACTGCGTCATCGGTACGTCGTTCACCGCCGCCGGCGCGCCGCGGTAGTGCTTGAGCAGCAGATACTTCGCCATGATCGGTCTCCTCGGTCGTCCGGTGGAACCCATTGTCGCCACCTTTCACCGGGGAGACGGAGTCGCCACCACGATCTCGACATCGCCCGTGGGCCTTTTTTCGCCGGCCCGCGCGGTCGTCATGCCGGACACGCATCACGGATAGGCTGGTGGCGTGTTACCCGATCTGGATCTCCGGCTGGTCCGGTACTTCACGGTCGTCGCGGCGCACCTGAACTACGCGCGGGCGGCCGAGGAACTGCGGGTCGCCCAGCCGTCGCTGAGCCGGCAGATCCAGCGCCTCGAGGCCGCGCTCGGCGTACGCCTGCTGGAACGCACCCGGCAGGGCAGCCGGCTCACCGCGGCCGGTGCCGCGTTCCTGCCCGAGGCGCGAACGCTGCTGCACGGCGCCGGGCAGGCCGTGCTGACCGCCCGCGCGGCGGCCGGCACGATCACCATCGGGTACGCGGACGACCTCGTGGTCACCCCCGCGGTCCGCGACCTGCGTCACCGGTTCCCGGGCCTGCGGGTGCGCACCCGGCACCTCGGGGCGCGGGACGTCGGCGCGCTGCGGGACGAGCGGGTCGACGCGCTGGTCACCCGGGCGCCGCTGCCGGTACCGGCCGACGGGCTCGACGTGGCCGCGCTCTACGACGAGCCGCTGGTCCTGGTCGTGCCGGAGACCCACCGCCTGGCCGGGAAGGAGTCGGTCACCGTGGCCGACCTCGACCCGGAGCCGCTGGTCGGCTGCGCCGGCACGGGCGCGGACTGGCTCGGTTTCTGGCGCCTCGAGCCGCGCCCGGACGGGACGCCGGCGCCGCTCGGGCCGGGCACCGCGGATTCGTACGAGGACAAGCTCGAGGCGATCGCGGACGGCACCGCGGTCGCGGTCCTGCCGGCCGGCGACCGGCGCTTCACGCTGCGCGCCGGGCTGGTCTCCGTGCCGATCGCCGGCGCGGCACCGTGCCGGGTCGTGGTCGTCACCCGTACCGGGGAGACCGATCCGCTGGTCGCCGAGTTCACCGGCGCCGCCGCCCGGCTCCTGCCCCGCCCCTGACGCGCCGCGGGCACCGGGCGCGTATCGGTTCGCTCGCCGGTTCGGTCGCCGGTTCGCTCGCGGGGTCGTGATGCGTCCGGTGCATCAGGGGGTGCGGAACGGGTCTTGGACGGAACCGCCGGCCGGCCGGTCTGCTGGGTGCATGACCGTTGACTACCGTTCGCAGACCGTCCTGCTCACCGGGGCCAGTGGCGGCATCGGTGCCGCCTTCGCCCGCGCCCTGGCCGCTCGCGGCGCGCGCCTCGTGCTCGTCGCCCGCCGTGCCGAGCCACTGGACGCGCTCGCGGACGAGCTTCGCCGTACCGCACGGGTGGAGGTCTTCGCCCTTGACCTGTCCGGCCCGGACGCGGCCGCCCGACTCCACCGGGCGGTCACCGACCGCGGCATCCACGTCACCAGCCTGATCAACAACGCCGCGGTGGGCTCGTTCGCCCTCTTCGCGGACGCGGACCCCGGCTGGCTGGCCACCGAGATCGCGGTGGACGTCGCGGCGCCGGTCGCGCTCACCGCCGCGTTCCTGCCGGACCTGCTGCGCGCCGGCAACGGCTTCGTGATCAACCTGGCCGGCGCCACCGCCTACCTGCCGTCGCCGCGGATGGCCGTCTACAGTGCCACGAAGGCCTTCATGGTCAGCTTCACCGAGTCGCTCTGGACCGAACTGCGCGGCACCGGCCTCACCGTCTTCGCGGTCGCCCCCGGCGCCACCGCCACCGGTTTCACCGCGGACATGGGGCCGGACGCGGCCGTGCTGACCGCCGGAAAGGTCCGCCGCCCCGAGGACGTCGTCGCCACCGCGCTGCGCCACCTCGAACGCCGCGACCCCGGCCCGGCGGTCATCGACGGCCGCGACAACCGCCTCACCGTCACCCTGAGCCGCTTCCTCACCCGCCGGCGCGCCGCCGCGCTGATGTCCCGCGTCTTCGACCCGGCCCGCTGACCACGGCGGCGCTCCGCCGGCGCGGCACCGTCGAGACGCCCCCGCGTGATCTCGACGGTGCCGAGAGCCCGGGTCACGCCGCCTGGAGGCCGGCCGGGACGGGGGCCGGGGTGAGGTCGCGCAGGCCCCACGGGGAGCCGTACGCGGTGAGGAGGTCGAGGAACGGCCGGGCCGGGAAGGCCTCCGGGCCGAGGACGCCGGTGCCGGTCCAGGTGCCGGCGGCGAGGAGTTCGAGCGCGACGACCGGGTTGATCGCGGTCTGCCAGACGACGGCCTGGCAACCGTACTCGGCCATCGACCACTCGTTGTCGACGACGTGGTAGAGGTAGACCTCGCGCGGTGCGCCGCGGAACGTGCCGCGGACCCAGGTGCCGGCGCATGTCTTGCCGCGCATGCGGGCGCCGAGCGTGGCCGGGTCCGGCAGGGTGGCGGCGACGACGTCGCGCGGCGAGACGGTGACCGGGCCGGACGGGCCGGGGACGATGATCTTGTCGGTGCGGTCCAGGCCGATCTGGTGCAGCGTGCGCAGCGTGCGGATGAACTCCTCGCCGAGGCCGTACTTGAACGTGACCCGGCGGGCCGGGACCCAGCGGGGGATCAGCAGCACCTCCTCGTGCTCCACGTTGACGCACTGCACCGGGCCGATGCCCTCGGGGAAGTCGAAGACCTCGGGCTCGCTGAACGGCGCGGTGGTGAACCAGCCGCGCCCGGACTCCCAGACGACCGGCGGGTTGAGGCACTCCTCGATGGTGGTCCAGATGTTGAACGACGGGGCGAACTCGTGCCCGTCGACGGTCAGGTTGGCGCCGTCCCGCACGCCGATCTCGTCGATGTCGTCGAACAGCTCGTCGGCGGCGTGCCGGGCGAACACGTCGGAGAGCCCGGGCTCGACGCCCATGCCGACCAGGGCGAGCCGGCCGTCGCGGGCCCAGGCGTCGGCGCGGGCGAACTGGTCGTCGCCGAGCTTGACGCCGCACCGGGCGTAGGGCGTGTCCGGGTGCGGGCGGGACAGCGACATCGCCATGTCCAGATAGGTCACGCCGGCCGCCTGCGCCGCGTCGAAGATCGGCATCACGAAGCGCGGGTCGACCGCGTTCAGCACCACGTCCGCGCCGGTCCGCCGGATCAGCGCGATGATCGCCGCGGGGTCTGCGGCGTTCACCCGCTCGGCGCGGAACCGGGCGTCGCCGACCGCGGTGACGGCGGCCCGCGCGCGGCCGAGGTCGTAGTCGGCCACCACCATCTCGTCGAAGAACATCCGCCGGGCGGCGATCCGGGTGATCGCCGTACCGACACCGCCTGCACCCATCAGCAGGACTCGCATGGGGGAGAGACTCCTATCGATCTTGCGTCAATGTTGTGGGGCCCCGTAGCTGATCAAACGCGCCCCCCTCGCGTAAGGTCAACTGTGTTGGCATAAGAGTTCCGGGGAGGGCCCGTGCCGAAGACGGTGGTTCCGGAGGAGAAACGGCGCCGGCGGCGTCCCACGCGCGGCGGCACCGTGCTGTCCGAGACGTTGATCGTGGACACCGCGTTGCGGCTGCTCAGGGAGCACGGCAGCGCGGGTCTGAGTGCCCGGCGGCTCGGCCTGGCGCTGGACTGCGACCCGAGCACGCTCTACCGGTACTTCCGGGGCATGGACGAGTTGACGCTTGCGATCGGCGACACACTCATCGGTCAGGCGTTGCGGGGCTGGACGCCGACCGGTGCCTGGCGTGACGACCTGCGCGCGCTCGGCCTGCGCATCCACGCGGCCTACGTGGCGCACCCGCAGGCCGCGGTGCTCACCACCAGCCGGGTCACCGGCAAGACCAACGAGCTGGCCGCGGACGAGGCGGTGCTCGCGGTGCTGCGCGCCTCCGGCCTGCCGGTCCCGGAGGCGGTCGGCGTCTACCACGCGTTCATCGACCAGGTGCTCGCGTTCGCCGCGCTCGACGCCGCCTCGCTCGCGCTGCCGAACGCGGCGCTGCTGGCCGAGGAGGAGGTATGGCGCTCCACCTACGCCCGGCTGCCGTCCGCCACCCACCCGCACATCGCGGAGGCGGCACCGCTGCTGGCCACCCAGATGGTGTCCAGCGCGTTCCCGGCCGCGCTGGACCTGCTGCTGGACGGCGTCGCGGCCCGGATGGCCAAACCCTGACGAACAAGCCTATCGGGTACGGATGCCCGCGCGACGATCCGGTGGAGGCGCTGTGGTGCGGGCCGCGGACCGGGACCGGGGCGCGCGCGGCGACCGCGGACCCGGCATGCTGTCAGGGTGATCGGGCTTGTCGTGGTGGCGTGGGTCGGGGTGGGGGTGACCGCGCTGCTGTGGGGGCGGTCGTGGGCGCGGTGGCTGCGGCTGCGGCGACGGCCGGTGCTGCAGGCCGACCAGCTGTCCGGGGTGAAGGACGGCAGTCCGGTGACCGTGGGCGGGACCACGGCCGCGGACGACGGCCGGGTGGCGCCGTGGTCGCGGCTGCCGGCGGCGTGGCACCAGGAGACCGTGCGGCGCGGGCACCGGGAGGACGGCGGCGGGTACGTCGACTGGCGCACCGACGTGCGGCGCGGCGAGGGCGACCGCGGGATCTACCACGGCGGGGTGCGGGTCGAGGTGGCGGAGGACCTGGCCGGGCGGGGACTGTTCGCGCTGCGGGCGCCGATGATCGCGCGCTCCTATCAGGACAACGGGCGGGAACGGACCGGGCAGCGGCGGCCGTACGCGGTGGCCGAGCACATCGTCCGCCCGGCCACCGCGGTCGTGGTCACCGGCACGCTGCTGGTCGAGCCGGACGGGACCCGGCGCCTGATCCGGGGCGGCTGGGCGGACGGCACGGCCGAGGGCGACCCTCGCGAGGTCCGCGGGCGCTACGCGGCGTACCGGCGGAAGGTCCTGCTCGTGGGCGCGGTGCTGCTGGCCGTGGCGGTGACGCTGACCGTGCTGACCGTGCTGGACGTGCTCTGACCCGGCCTACCGGGTGGGTGTCACGCGTGCGATGGCGCCGTCGCCGGTGAAGTGCAGGCGGTCGACCGCGGTCTCCCGGTGGGTGCCGTCGCCGCCCGGTATCGCGAACCGGTGGTAGGCGATGAACCAGTCGTCGTCGCTGCCCGGCGCGCGGACCACGGAGTGGTGGCCGGTGCCGAGGATGCCCTGCGCCTCGTCCTTGGCGAGGACGACGTCGCGGCGCGCGCCCCACGGCCCGAGCGGGTGGCCGGACGTCGCGTAGGCGACCCGGTAGTCGGCGCTGCGCGTGTCGTTCTCCGACCACATCAGGTAGTAGACGCCGTCCCGCTTGATGACGAACGACGCCTCGTTGTAGCCCTCCGGCGTGTGCACCCGCACCCGCGCCGGGTCGAACGAGACCATGTCGTCGTGCAGCGGCACCTGATAGCTGGCGCCCTGCCCCCAGTAGAGGTACGGCCGGCCGTCGTCGTCGACGAACACCATGGGGTCGATCATCTGGTCCGGGTACGCGTCCGCGGCGATCAGCGGTGCGCCGAGCGCGTCCCGGAACGGGCCGGCCGGCGAGTCCGCGACCGCGACCCCGATCGCCCGCTCCGCGCAGAAGTACAGGTAGTACCGCCCGTCCCGCTCCACCGCGGCCGGCGCCCACGCGTACGCGTCGGCCCAGGTGATGTCCGTGGCCAGGTCGAGGATCACGCCGTGGTCGGTCCACCGGGTCAGGTCGGTGGACGAGTAGGCGCGGAACCGGGTGCCGGACCAGTCGTCGAAGCCGTCCGTGGTCGGGTACAGCCAGTACGTGTCGCCGTACACGACGAGGTGCGGGTCGGCGGTGAAGCCGGGCAGCACGGGGTTGCTCATGATCCGGCAGAGTACGCGGCGCGCACCGCCGCGTACTCCGTCGCGGTCACCGGCAGCACCGTGCCGTGCCGGGGGCGGGCCGGCAGCGCGTAGTCCGCGGACACGGTCCAGACGCCGGAGGCCAGATCCGTGGTCTCGAACGGCACGTAGCCGCGGCCACCGAACTCGTCGATGAACAGGTACCACTTCCGCTCGGTGTTCGACCTGAAGACCAGCGGGCCCTCGCCGCGGGCCAGCGCGCCGCTGCCGATGCACTCGGCCACCAGGTCCCACTCCGGGTCCAGCAGCGCGGCCGACCGCTCCGCGATGATGAACTTGCTGCACGGCGTGGTCGAGCTCGGGTTCCGCTCGTCCTTGGTGAACCGGTAGTACGTGTCACCGTCCCGGACGACGGTCGAGTCGATCACCGAGTAGCCCGGGTCCTTCCAGACCGCGGGCGTGCTGAACGTGTGGAAGTCGCGGGTGGTCGCGTACATCATCCGGTTGTAGGAGGCGCCGGTGTGCTGCGGGTCGTCGGCCGCGTACAGCTTCGACGCCCAGAACACCACGTACGCCCCGAGTGCGGTGTCGTAGTAGGCCTCCGGTGCCCAGGTGTTGCCCGCGGTCTCCGGCGACACCTGGACCAGGCGCTGATCGGTCCAGTGCACCAGGTCGACCGACTCCCACACCATGATCGACCGGCTGCCGTGGCGCTGCGCCGCGTCCCAGTCGCCGTTGCCGTAGATCCGCAGGTCGGTCGCGATCTGGTAGAACTTGTCACCCTCCGGCGAGCGGATGATGAACGGATCGCGCAGGCCCCGCTCGCCCAGCGTGGAGGTGAGCACCGGCGCACCGCCGTTCAGCTCGTCCCAGTGCAGTGGGTCGTTGCCCCGGCTCAGTGCGAAGTGGACCTGCTCGCCGTCGGCCGTCCCCTCGCCGGTGAAGTAGCTGAACAGGTAGCCGGCCAGCGGCTCCTGCCTCGGCCGGGGCAGCACGGTGGCCAGGAACGTGCGGCGCGTCCGCGCGTCGCCGCGGGTGACCGTGGCGGTCAGCCGCACGCGCTGGACGTGCCGGCCGCGGCGCACCTCGCCGGTCGGGGTGATCACCGCCGGGTCGGACGACCGCCAGGAGACGCCCGTGCCGTAGAGCCCGGTGGCCGGCAGCGTCAGGTTGCCACGCACCTCGTCCAGGTCGTGCACCGTCAGCGCGGCGGCCGCCTCGGTCACCGCGGCCCGGTCGCGCGGCAGTGGACGCACGCTCACCCGGAACCGGACGGTGCGCGACACCGGGCCCGCGCCGATCACGGCGGTCAGCTCCGCGCGGCCCGCCGGCGCGCCCGGTGCCGGCCGGGTGACCACGCCGCGGTCGGTGATCACGGACGGGTCGCTGCTGGTCCAGGCGACGCCGGCGCCGAGCGCGTTCGTGGCCGGCAGCGCGAGGTCCGCGGTCAGCCCGGTGGTGTCGCCGAGGGTGAGCGCGCCCGCGACGAGCTCCTCGTTGTACGGCCGGGCCAGCTCCGCCACCTCCGCCCGGTCCAGGGCGCGGTCGTAGACCCGGAAGTCCCGCATGGCGCCGTGGAACAGCCGGTCCGCCGCGTAGAGCGAGCGGCCCAGGTAGTTGGCCGTGGTGCTGCCGCCGCCGATCGCGCCCGGTGTCACGGTGACCGCGGTGTTCCGCCCGATCTCGGTGCCGTCCTGGTAGAGCACGCCGACGCCGCCGGCCTGCGTATAGGTCACGTGCTTCCACACGCCGCGGGGCAGCCGGTGGGCCGGGTCGCGGCGGGTGTTCTGCTCGCCGGACCAGTTGCCGGCCGTGATCGCGGTGCGCAGGTGGTCGCCGGTGGCGAACAGGTAACCGTTGCCGTGCGCCCCGGCGGTGTTGCCGAAGCCGTAGAGGAAGTAGGGCGTGGCCTGCGCGGGGTCGACCCGCACGTCGAACGACACGGTGATCGCGTCCAGCCCGGCCATCAGGTCCGCGGGCGCGGACACGAACGTGCTGGTGCCGTCGAACGCCAGCCCCTGCGCCCCGCCCCAGGCCGCGGCGCCGGACACGGTGCCGTGCCGCCCGTGCCCGGAGGAGTCGACGGCCACGGCGCCGGACGTGGTCTCGGTCAGCCGGTAGTGCAGCAACGGTCCGGCGCCGGGTGCGGCGACGGCCGGAACCGGGACGGCGAGCAGCAGCGGGGCCAGCAGCGACGCCGTCGCCGCGCGCCCGGGATTGATGACCACGGCCGAAGTCTCGGTCGCCCCCGGCACCATCGTCAAGGGGCATCTCCATGCGTCTATCCGCGACTCGCCGGTGCGGCCTGGGTGCCGCCTGACGATCGGTCACGACAGGAGGCCACGATCGCGGATCATCGGTGACGCGCGGTGCGGGTTCGTGACAACCCCGCAACAAAGCGTGTCCGCCCCGTGACTCCCAGCGGTTGGATCGACCACAGTGATCCGTGAGGAGCGACCCGGGGAGTGGCTTCATGATCGACGAGCGGATCGACGCACTGCTGACCCAGGCGCGCGCGGGGGCGCCCGACGCGGCGGAACGCCTCTGGCGCGCGGCGCGGGCCGCGGGCGGGCCGCTGGTCTCGCCCGGCCCCGACGGCACGTCGCTGGTCACGTTCGTCTGGCGCGGCGAGGCGCGGACGGCCACGGTCTGCTGGGGCGTCGAGGCCGTGCTCACCCGGGTGCCCGGCACCGACCTGTGGCACGGGACCGTGGCCGTGCCGTCCCGGCTGCGCACGCTGTACTACCTGGGCCACGGCCGCACCGGCTCCCCGCCGGACGACTCCGGCACCGGCGCCACCCACGTCGACCCGCTCAACCCCCGCACGGTCGCGTTCCCGCGCGACCCCGGCGACCCGACCGACCGCGACGGGTACGCCTCGCTGCTGGAACTGCCGGGCGCGCCGCCCGAGCCGTGGCTGTCCGGCCCGCCGGTCCCGGCCGGGCCGCGCGAACAGGTCGAGGTGCCCAGCGCCGCGCTCGGCGGCGCCCGGCGCGTCACGGTGCACCGTCCCGCGCGCGCGTCCACCGTGGACGCGAACGTGCTGGTGGTGTTCGACGGGTACCTCGCGCAGACCGTGCTGCGCGTCCCGGACCTGGTCGACCGCCTGGTCGCGGCCGGCCGGATCCCACCGGTGGTCGTGCTCTACGTGCACGTCGAGGACGCGCGCCGGGACCGGGAGCTGGGCAGCACGCCGGAGTACACCGCGTTCGTCGCGCGCGAGCTGATCCCGTGGGCGCGCGGGGAACTCCGCGTCACCACGGACCCGGTCCGGTCCGGGCTCGCCGGCGCGTCGCTCGGCGGGCTGACCGCCGCGCACATCGCGCTGGCCGCGCCGGACGTGTTCGGCCGCGCGCTGTCGCACTCCGGCAGCTTCTGGCGGGCCGGCCCGGACGGTGAGCCGGAGTGGCTGACCCGGCAGTTCGCCACCCGCCCACGCGCGGGCCTGCGGCTCTACCTCGACGTCGGGGACCGGGAGACCGGCCCGGGCCCGGCCGGCGCGGCACCGCAGGTGGACGTGAACCGGCGGCTGCGCGACGTGCTGACGGCGAAGGGCTATCCGCTGGACTACCGCGAATACCCGGGCGGTCACGACTACGTCAACTGGCGGCGCCTGTTCCCGGACGCGCTCACCGGCCTGTTCGGCCACTGAGGACGGCCGCGGCCGGCCACTGAGGACATCGGCCGGACCGGAAACTGTCGGGCAGGCGACTCGGGGCGCGCCCGAATTCGCGAGGTTCACGCGATTACGCCGGACCGCGAAACGGTGCCGAATCACGGTCGACTCCATTCATTTCGATCCACGCGGTGTGCCGGAAACCCGGTCTCCCTACGGTGGACGACGTTGCCTGGGGAGGCGTGTCGAAGGGGGGACCGGAGTGCGCGCCCGTGTGTCGCTACTGCTCGCCTGCCTGCTCGCCACCGTCCTGCCCGCCACGCCCGCGCACGCGGCGCCACCAGCGGATTTCCGGACCGCGCTGATCGTCGGTGCCGGCCTGGACGGGCCCAGCGGATTCGAGATCGCGCCCGACGGGCGCATATTCGTCCTGGAACGGGCCGGCACCGTCAAAATTGTGAAGAACGGTGTGCTGCTGCCCACCCCGTTCGCATATCTGCCGTCCGAGGCCAGCGGTGACCGTGGACTGATCGGCATCGCGTTCGACCCCGAGTTCGGCGTCACGAATCACTATGTCTACTTCTATTACACCGGTCTCGATCTGCACAACCGGGTGGTCAGATTCGACGCGTCCGGCGACGTCGGCACGGACGGGCCGTTCACGATCTTCCGCACCCGGTCGCTGTCCCAGCACCTGCACGTCGGCGGCAGCATCCGGTTCGGGCCGGACGGCAAGCTCTACGTCGCGGTCGGCGACAACGGCTACGCCAGCAACGCGCAACTGCTGACGAACCCGCACGGCAAGCTCCTGCGGATCAACCGGGACGGCACGATCCCGGCCGACAACCCGTTCTACGGCCGGCCCGGGACGGAACAGGCGATCTGGGCGTACGGGTTCCGCAACCCCTGGCGCTTCCAGTTCGACGCCGCGACCGGCGCGCTGTACGGCGGCGACGTCGGCGACTTCACCTGGGAGGAGGTGAACCGGATCGTCCGCGGCGGCAACTACGGCTGGCCGCTCAGGGAGGGCTTCTGCACGGCGGACTGCGCCGGGTTCACCGATCCGGTCCACGTCTATCCGCACGACGGGGAGAGCGCGGCCGTCACCGGCGGGCCGGTCTACCGCGGCACCCGGCTGCCCGAGGCGTACCGGGGGAACCTGTTCTTCGGCGACTACGCGAAGGGCTTCATCCGCCGGGCCGAACTGGACGCGGCCGGGACCGTCACGGCCGTCCACGACTTCGACCCGGTCGCGGGCAGCGTGGTGGACATCAAGGAGGCGCCGGACGGGTCGCTGTACTACCTGACCTACATTCCCGGGCGGCTCTACCGGATCGGGTACGAGCTGGGGAACCACTCGCCGAGCGCGGTCGCCACCGCGGACGTCACCAAGGGCACCGGCCCGCTGACCGTCCACTTCGACGGCACCGGCAGCACGGACCCGGACGGCGACCCGGTCGGCTACGCCTGGGACTTCGGCGACGGGACCACCAGCACGGATCCGGCACCGGTCAAGAGCTACCCGGACACCGGCGTCTACCCGGTCACGCTCACCGTCGACGACGGGCGGGGGCACACCGCGCAGGCCGTGCCGATCATGATCCAGGTCGGGATCCCGCCGGCCGTCACGATCGCGGTGCCGGCGGACGAGTCCCGGTACCGCGCCGGCGACGTGATCACCTACAACGCGTTCGCCACCGACGGGGCCGGCTTCGACCTGGACGACAACGACATCCGGACCACGGTGCTGCTGCACCACGGCACCCACACGCACCCGTTCGCCGGGCCGCTGACCGGCCGCGCGGGATCGTTCACCGTGCCGGTGACCGGCGAGTCGTCCGCAGACACCTGGTACGGCATCACGGTGACCGCCACCGACGCCAACGGGCTCAGCACGTCCGCCACGATCGAGATCCGGCCCGTCACGGCGCCGCTGACGATCACCACCGACCCGCCGGGGCTGGCCGTCCACCTCGACGGCGTCCCGGTGAGCACGCCGCACCGGGTGCTCGGCGTGGCCGGGTTCCAGCGGGAGATCTACGCGCCGCCGACCGCGGTCGCGGCGGACGGCACGGTCCACCACTTCACCGGCTGGTCCGACGGCGGTGCGATCCGCCATCCGATCACCACGGCGGACGGCCCGTCGGTCCACACCGCCACCTACGCGCCCTCGCCGGACTTCACGGCCGCGTTCTTCAACAACCGGACCCTCGCCGGTACGCCGGTGCTGAGCCGGTCCGACCCGGCCGTCGACTTCGTCTGGGGCGCGGACCCGCCCGCTCCCGGCGTCGTCGCGGACGGGTTCTCCGCCCGGTGGACGAAACGGCAGTACTTCGCGGCCGGCCGGTACCGGTTCACCACGGTCACCGACGACGGCGTGCGGCTCTACATCGACCGCGAGCTGGTGCTGGACCGGTGGCAGGGCCAGTCCGGGACCGCGCACGACTGGGTCGGCGACCTCGGCGCGGGCACCCACACGATCACGATGGAGTACTACGACGAGGGCGGCGACGCGGTCGCCACGCTCGGCTGGACCGCCACCACCGACCAGCCGGACGCGCACTTCACCGCGCGGTACTGGAACACACCCGGCACCGGCAGCGCGCCCACGATCCCGGTCGCGTCACCCGCGCTGACCAGGACGGAACCCGCGGTCGACCACGACTGGGCAGGCGGCTCGCCGGACCCGGCGATCTCCGCCGACCACTTCGCGGCCCGGTGGACGCGCACGGTCAGCCTCGCACCCGGCGAGTACGAGTTCACCGTGACCGCGGACGACGGCGTCCGGCTCACCGTGGACGGGCAACGCCTGATCGACGCGTGGGCGGACAGCGGCGCCACCGCGCACACCGCGACCACGGTGGTCGGGGGCGGGCCGCACACGGTCGAGCTGGACTACTACGAGAACGGCGGCGACGCGGTCGCGGCACTGTCCTGGCGGCAGACCGCGGACGCGGCGGACCCACCGGACTACGCGGCGGAGTACTGGAACGCGCCCGGGCGCCCGCCGGCCGTACCCACGACCGCTCCTGATCTGGCTCGTGCGGAGCCGGCCGTCGACGCGGACTGGGGCGGTGGGTCGCCGGACCCGGCGATCACGCCGGACGGGTTCGTGGCGCGGTGGACGCGCACGGACACGCTGCCGGCCGGTGTCTACCGGTTCAGCGGCGCGAGCGACGACGGCATCCGGGTGTTCGTGGACGGTGTGCCGGTCGTGGACCGGTGGGTCAACCAGAACGCGACGTTCAGCGCCGACCGGGCGCTGGCGGCCGGCCCGCACGAGATCCGCGTCGAGTACTACGAGGACGGCGGCGGCGCGCTCGCCCGGTTCGGCTACCGGCGCGTCGCGGACGCCGGGCCGGCCGGCGGCTGGACCGCGTCCTACTTCGGCAACCCGGACCTCGCCGGCCCGCCGCTGGTGACCCGCGACGACGACGCGGTCGACTTCGACTGGGGCGACGGCGCACCGCACCCGGACGTCCCGGCGGACGGGTTCTCCGCCCGCTGGACCCGCACCGCCGCCTACCCGGCCGGCACCCACCGGATGACCGTCACCGGGGACGACGGCGTCCGGGTGCTGGTCGACGGCGTGATCGTGATCGACGGCTGGTCCGACCACGGACCCACCACGTTCACCACCGACGTCCCGCTCACCGCGGGCGAGCACACCGTGGCCGTCGAGTACTACGAGCGCGTCGGGGGCGCACTCGCCCGGTTCGTCCAGATACGCAGCTAACAGGGAGGACACACCGGTCATGGCGGATATAGCGCCCACCCGGATCAGGCCCGCCGAGACCGCCGCGCCACCCGCGGTCAGCGTCGTGGTGCCGACCCGCAACGAGGCCGGCAACGTCCGGCCGCTGGTCGACCGGCTCCGCGCCGCGTTCGGCAGCACCCCCGCGGAGATCGTCTTCGTGGACGACAGCGACGACGACACCCCCGCGGCGATCGCGGCGACCGGCGCGCGACTGGTGCACCGGCCGGCCGGCCAACGTGCCGGCGGGCTCGGCGGCGCGGTCGTCGCCGGGTTCCGCGCCGCGACCGCGCCCTGGGTGGTGGTGATGGACGGCGACCTGCAGCACCCGCCGGAGACGGTGCCGGAACTGCTCGCGGCCGGGCAGATCGACAACGCGGACGCGGTCGTCGCCAGCCGCTACCGGGGCGCCGGCCGCGCGGACGGGCTCGCCGGGCGGTTCCGGCGGCTCGTCTCGCGCGCCACCGGTGCGCTCGCCAAACTCGTCTTCCCGGTGCGGCTGCGCGGCGTCACGGACCCGATGAGCGGATTCTTCGCGGTCCGCCGCGACGCGGTGCCACCGGACGCGCTGCGCCCGGACGGCTACAAGATCCTGCTCGAGGTGCTGGTCCGCGGCCGGATCTCCCGGGTCGTCGAGGTGCCCTACACGTTCCGGTCCCGGCTCGCCGGCGAGAGCAAGGCATCGCTGCGCGAGGGCCTGCGCTTCGGGCGGCACCTGCTCACCCTGCGGCTGTCCCGGCCGCGGATCGCCGGGTTCGCGCTCGCCGGCGCGTCCGGGATCGCGGTCAACTCGGCCGCGCTGTGGGTGTTCGCGCTCGGCCTGCCCTACCTGGTCGCGGCCGTGCTCGCGGTGCAGGTCGCGATCGGCTGGAACTTCCTGGTCATCGACCGGCTCGTGATGCCGCCCGGCCGGCGGACCCGGCTGCGCCGCCTCGGCCGGTTCCTGCTGCTCAACAACACGCTGACGCCGGTCCACGTCGGACTGCTCTACGCGCTGGTGACGTACGGCGGGCTGCACTACCTGGCCGCCAACATGATCGCGATCGGCACCGTGTTCGCGGTCCGCTACCTCGTCACCAGCCGGTGGGTCTACGGCGAACTCGCGATGCCCGGCGTGCGCGGCATGGCGGGGACCGTGCGCCGGGCCGCGCTGACCCGGCTGCTGCTCGCGGTCGTGCTGACCGCGGTCGCGTTCCCGGCGCTGGCGGCCTCGACGTGGGACGCGCTGTGGGAACGCGGTGGCACCGTGCCGCTGCTGATCCCGCTCGTCGCCGCGTCCGCGCTGGTGGTGGCGCGGCTGCGGCCCGCCTCACACGAGCCGGACGTGCACGACCGGCAGGTGGACGGGCTGCTGGCGGCCGCACTGCTGATCTCCGCGGGCACGCTGGTCCTGGTCGCGCCGGACCTGACCCTCGTCGCGGGCGTGGCGTTCCTGGCCGGCGCCGCGATCCTGCTGCTCGGCACGCGGGCCACCGCGCGGCTGCGCTGGGTGATGCTGTTGCCGCTGGTCGCGGCCGTTCCGCTGCCGTCGACGGTACGGCCCGGGGAACTCGTGCCGCTGCTGGGCGCGGTGGTGTGCCTGACGGTGTGCGCCGGCGTCATCGGTGCGCGGCGGGCCGGGCGGTCGATCGTACCGGCGCTGCTGTCCCTGATCGTGGTTGCTCTTCTGCCCGTGTTCCTGGAACGGGTGGCCGACGTCGCGCCGCCACCGGGCCTGACGGACGCGCTGCTCGCCGGCGTGGTCGCGGTCTGGGCCGTGCGGTGGGCGCGCGGTGCCACGTCGTCGCGCGTCGCGGCCCGGCAGCACCTGCCCCGGGCGCGCGTCGCGGCGGTCGTGCTCGTGGTGATCGCGGTGGTGCTCGGCGTGCGGGCGCTGCCGGCCGGCACGCCACTGCCGGCCGGCCTGTCGTCCGTGGAGGCGCCCGAATGAGCGCGCCGGTCGACCTCCGGACGCGGTGGCCGGACCACTCGGCGCACGTGGTGCTGAGCCGGGTGCAGCGGGGCGGGCTCGTGGTGCTGCTCGCGGCCGTGACGACCGGGCTGCTGCTGCGGCCGATGCTGCTGGTGCAGGTCGTGGTCGCGCTCATCACGCTGGCCTACACCGCGGCGATCGTGTTCCGGGTGGTGCTGGTCTACGCGGCCGGGACCGGGGAGCACCGGGTGCGGGTCAGCGACGCGGACGCGCTGGCCGCCGCCGACCTGCCGGTCTACACCGTGCTGGTGCCCGCCTACCGGGAACCGCGCGTGATCGGGCTGCTGATGGAGAACCTGGCCGCGCTCGACTACCCGGTGGAGCGGCTCGAGGTGATCCTGCTGCTGGAGGCGGACGACGCGGAGACGATCGCGGCCGCGACGGCGGCGCTGCCCGGGCCGCACGTGCGCATCCTGGTCGTGCCGGAGTCGCAGCCGCGCACCAAGCCGAAGGCGTGCAACGTCGGCCTGGCGGAGGCGCGCGGCGAGTTCGTCACGATCTACGACGCGGAGGACGTGCCGGAACCGTTGCAGCTGCGGCGCGCGGTCGTCGCGATGCGCCGGCTCGGCCCGTCCCACGTGTGCCTGCAGGCGGAGCTGGGCTACTTCAACACCGACCAGAACCGGATCACCCGGTGGTTCGCGCTGGAGTACGCGTCCTGGTTCCGGTCGCTGCTGCCCGGGCTGGTGGCGCTGCGCATGCCGATCCCGCTCGGCGGCACCAGCAACCACTTCCGGGCCGCCGCACTGCGCGAGCTGGGCGCGTGGGACCCGTACAACGTGACCGAGGACGCGGACCTCGGCATGCGGCTCGCCCGCGCCGGATACCGGGTCGGCGTGCTCGACTCGGTCACGCTGGAGGAGGCGAACTCCGACTTCATCAACTGGATCAAGCAGCGGAGCCGGTGGTACAAGGGCTACCTGATGACCTGGCTGGTGCACCTGCGCGCGCCCCGGGCCACGGTGGTCCAGCTGGGCTGGCGCGGGCTGCTCTGCCTGAACCTGTTCGTCGGCGGCACGCCGCTGGCCGCGCTGCTGAACGCGGCGCTGTGGGCGACGACCGCGCTGTGGTTCCTGGACCGGCCGCCGATCCTCGAGCAGATCTTCGTCGCGCCGTACTACTACCTCGGACTCGCCTGCCTGGTCTTCGGCAACGCCACCGTGATCTACCTGAACCTGCTGTCGGTACGCACCATGGACCGGCCGGACCTGCTCGGCACCGCGCTGCTGTCGCCGCTGTACTGGGCGATGATGAGCCTCGCCGGGGCGAAGGCGGCGTGGCAGCTGGTGTTCACGCCGTCCTACTGGGAGAAGACCACGCACGGACTGCACCTGGAGTCGTCCCATGGCGCGTAGGCTCCCGTTCCTGGCGGTGCTCGCCGGCTACCTGCTGATCGCGCTCTGGTTCTGGGACTCGCACCTGGTGCCCGGCGACTCGACCAGCCGGGTGGCGAACGCGTACTACACGCTCTACAGCCGGGACCCGCACCTGGCCGCGATCGGCTTCGTCTGGAACCCGCTGCCGTCGCTGGTGCTGCTGCCGTTCCTGCCGCTGCGGCACGTGTTCCCGGCGCTGACCCAGGAGTCGCTGCTGCCGGTGCTGGCGTCCGCGGTGTTCATGGCCGCGGTCGTCTGGCTGGTGCACGACGTGCTGCGCCGGGCGTCCGTGCCACCGGTGCCGCGGGCGCTGCTGACCGGCGCGTTCGCGCTGCACCCGATGATCGTGGTCTACGCCGGGAACGGGATGAGCGAGGCCTGTTTCCTGCTGTGCCTGCTGCTGGCGGTGCGGCACCTGCAGGAGTGGCTGACGACCGCGCGGGTCACGCCGCTGGTGCCGCTCGGGCTGGCGGTGGGACTGGCGTACGGGGCGCGCTACGAGGCGCTGGCGCCGGCCGCGGCCGTACCGGTGCTGGTGTTCCTGGTGACCTGGTGGCGGACCCGGTCGGTCGCGACCGCACGGGTGGACGCGGTGATCGTGGCGTTCCCGGCGGCACTGGCGGTCGCCGTGTGGGCGCTGGCCAGCCGGCTGATCGTCGGGCAGTGGTTCGCGACGTTCTCCAGCGAGTACGGCAACTCCGCGCAGGTGTCGGCGAACTCGTCCGGCATCTCGTCGGTGACCGGCACCGACCTGGCGTCCCGGGCGCTCTACGGCGGGCAGCAACTGCTGGGCCTGTCCCCGTTCGTGGCGGTGCTGCTGGTGGCGGCGCTGATCCTCGCCTGGCGGCGCCGCTCCCCGGGCGTGCTCGCACCGGTCACGGTGCTCGGCTCGGTGCTGGCCTTCGACGCGCTCGCGTTCCTGAGCGGCACGTCGTTCGGCTGGCTGCGGTTCCACATCGCGGTGATCCCGCTGGCGGTGCTGCTGGCCGGACACTGCCTGAGCGGGCAGCCGGCCGGCGCGGCGGCCACCGGTGCGACGGCGGGTGCGCCGGCCCACGGTGCGTCGCGGTGGCGGGCGGCCGCGGTCCGGGTCCGGCGCCACGCCGCCCCGCTGGCACTGGCCGCGGCCGCGATCCCGGCCGCCCTGGTCACGCTGGGCACGCCGGAACTGGCCCGGGAGGAGTCGGAGTGGTTCACCGCGTCCGGTGCGGCCCGCACGGCCGCCCTCGCCGACGTGAACGCGACCGTGGCCGCGGACCTGGACCGGCTGGCGCTGCCGGACGGCGCGGTGGTCACCGACGCCGCCTACGCCTTCGGCGTCATCCTGGCCAGCGACAACCCCCGCCAGTTCGTGATCACCCCGGACCGGGACTTCCCGGCGACACTCGCGGCGCCGCGCGAGTCCGGAGCACGCTACCTGCTCATCTCCGCCAGGGGCGCGGCCGACGCGGTCCGGCGCAGCACGTTCGGTGACGCACCGGTCACGGCCCCCGGCGCCCGCAGCTGGCACGACCCGTCCGGCACCGTGCAGTGGACCCTGGTGCCCCTCTGACCCGCACCGGCCCGGCCGTCGCTCCCCGCCCCGGCAGGGGAGCGACGGCCGGGCCGGGTCAGCCCAGGTCCCGCTGGATCTGCGCGAGCAAGCGGCGGGTGTGCCGGTCCAGGATCGGTGCGATGTCGTCCGTCGCGTGCTCCGCCATCGCGTCGAACACGCGACGATAGAAGCCGATGTCCCGCTCACCTCGCGAGGCCAGCCCGGTGTGATAGATGTCGATCACCAGCAGCTGATCGTCATACATCGTGAAGCCGTGCACGAACGGCACCGGGACGACGGCCTCCTCCGGGATGATCTCGATGGTCACCGTGGGAAACGCGGCTACGTCACGTAGATGGGCGAGTTGCCCGAGCATTTCCGTCGGGGTGCACATCGGGCCGCGCAGTGCGTTCTCGACTATGACCATGTGGAATCGCTTACCGGGATCCGTCAGGGCCTCCTGCCGGCTGAGCCGGGCGGTGACCGCCGACAGGATCGTCCGTTCGTCGCTCGTGCCACCGGGGCCGTGGATGAGCGTGTCGAACGCCGCGAGGACGGCGTGCGCGTACTGACTGGTCTGCAGGATCCCCGGGAGGATGGTCACGGCGAAGTCCCGGACGGTGCCCGACGACGAGTCCCAGTCCGCGACGATCTCCTGCCGGCCCCGAAGGTCGTCGGGTGCGGGCCGCCAGTCCGCGATCTGGCTCTGCGCCACCATCGTGCGCCGTGCCAGATCCCGCGCCAGATGCTCGTCGGCGCCGAGCGCACGGGCCACGGTCTCGATGTCCCGGGGATTCGGCGATCCGACGCCGCGTTCCAACCGAGAGATCTTGGGCTGGCTCATGCCGACCATCGCGGCGAGGCTCGCGCCGGAGAGTCCGCGATCCCGGCGCAGCCTCGCGAGGACCGCGCCGACGGATTCGTCCCGGCTCGGAAGGGGGCGCTCCGCGGTCACCTCGCCCCCTTCCGGGCCGGAATCGTTCATGGTGGGTCAGGACATCTTCTCAAAGGCTTCGATCAAGAGGTGCGACGGAATCTCGACCAGCATCTCGCCCTCGGGCACATCGATCCCGGCGGACGCGGCCGAGACGATGTACCCCTGCACGACGACCTTGCCGGGGCTGCTCGCATAGACGGTGGGGCACTGCCCCTGCGTGCACGAGGAGGCCAAGAGCCGCAACGGGGTGTGACTTTCCGTAGCGGCGGCGGTGGGATTCCCGCCCATAATCTGTGTCATGGAGTCATTCAACCATTATTCATTCATCCCGAATCGCTTATCGGGTGGGCCGGGGCGGCGTGGAATATTCCGTCGTGCCGTCTGTAAATCAGCCACCTGGCTGCGTGCGTCCTGGCGTTTGACCACCCGGCTGAACTGGCCGTATGGGTGCGCGAAGTTTCGCAGTCTGTATTTGGCTTGGCTATTCACACCTATCTGAATAACACTCGGAATGTCGAATAGTTTCGAGGAGGGGGATTCGTGATCACGAATTATTATCCAGCGGCGGTGGTGATACCCGAACACCCAGCGTTGTATCTGATCATTGCCGTGCTGTGCCTGGTCGTGGCGATGAGGTCGCTGCGGCGTGCGCTCGAGCCGGTCGGCGTGGTCGTCGAGGTGATGAAGGCGTCGATCGTGGTGGCGTTCGCGCTCGGCGCCGCGTTGATATTCGTGCTGGCCGCCGCGATCAGTGGCTGAAAAAGGGTTGGGGGGACGGAAAGATGATGTCGACGTTCGCGCCATTCGTCGCGGTGGCGCTTCTGGTGGTGTTCTTTCTGCTGGTTGAGGTGGCCGCTGCGACACTTCCGCTGCTGATCGTGGTCACGCTGGTGCCGCCCGGGGAGCGGCGCGAGCTGGCCGAGGTGCTGGCCGCCGCGGACCACGGCCGGCGCCTTCGCCTGTGGCCGGCGCTCCGTGCCGCGGCGGCGGCACGCCGGGAGGCCGGGCGCGCCGGCACTGACCGGTGTTCCGGCTCGAGGCTCGTCCGGGAAATCGCTGGCCGGTGGTCGATACGCTGAGGTCGTCATGGATATCAAGCGAACCAGTAAACGACTGTCCCTGGTCCTCCGGCATCGGCCGGAGAGTGTCGGGGTGACCCTCACCGAGGACGGCTGGGTGGCCGTGCCGACGCTGCTCGAGGCGCTCGGGCGGCACGGGTTGAGGCTGACCCGCGACGAGCTCGGGCGGGTCGTCGAGGAGAACGACAAGAAGCGGTTCACGATCGAGCGGACGCCGGACGGGGAGCGGATCCGGGCCAACCAGGGGCATTCCGTCGCGGTGGAGCTCGGTTACCGGGCGGAGGAGCCGCCGGAGACGCTCTATCACGGCACCGCGGACCGACACCTCGCGGCGATCCGTGAGCAGGGACTGGTCAAGGGGAGCCGGCACCACGTGCACCTCTCGCCGGACCCGGTCACGGCCCGGGCGGTCGGCGGGCGGCACGGGCGGCCGGTCGTGCTCACGGTCGCGGCCGCGCGGATGGCGGCCGCCGGGCATCTCTTCTTCCGCAGCGCGAACGGGGTCTGGCTGACCGACGCCGTACCGCCGGAGTACCTCGCCGTTCCGCGAACCTAGACTGGGCCGATGAGCGCCACCTCCGCGGAGCACACGGATCCCCGGATCGTGGCGTTGCACGACGCGCTGCACCCGGACCCGGCCGTGCATCCGTTCTACGTCGACCTGGCCGCGCAACTGCCGGCGGTCGCGGTGGCGGACGTCGGGTGCGGCACCGGGCGCCTCGCGGCCGAGCTGGCCCGGCGCGGTCACCGGGTCACCGCGGTCGACCCGTCCGGGCCGATGCTCGACCTGGCCCGGCGGCGGCCGATCGGCGCGCTGGTCACCTGGCTGCGCGGCGACGCCCGGGCACTGCCGGAGACCGCGTTCGACCTGGTCGTGCTGGCCGGGGGCGTGGTCTCGGAGATCACCGACGACCGGGAGCTGATCGCCACGTTCGCGGCGGCCCGGCGGGCGTTGCGGCCCGGCGGCCGGCTCGCGTTCGACGCCCGTCGCTACCGGGCCCGGGACTGGGCCGGGTGGACGCGCGCCGCGTCGTACCGCCGGACGGCGACCGGTGCGGCCGCGTGGCGGGAGGACGCGCGGGTGGACGGCGACCGGGTCCGCTACCGGGCCGGGTACCGGCTCGCGGACGGCACCGAGCTGTTCTTCGACCGGGAGATCCGGCTGCGGTCCGACGTCTGGTACCAGACCGTGCTGACCGAGGCCGGTTTCCGCGTCGACCCGGCCGACGACGACGCGGACGGGCTGGTCGTGCTGGCCACGGCGGGACCGCCGCGGCGCGCGTCCGGGCTGCGGTTCGAGCGAGTGGCGGACCGGCTGTGGGGGGTCGTCGACGACGACAGCGGCCGGCCGGCCCGGGTGCCGATGCCGGACGACTCGCTGGAGATCATCGCCCGGCTGCGGCGGATGGGGGTCGCCCTGGACCAGGTGGTGACCGCGGCCCGGGACGCCGGCCTGGACTGGGATCCGGCCGGTGAGGTCCGGGCCCGCTCGGAGTCGGACATGGACGAGTGGCGGCGGCGGGACCGGGAGGAACGGGAGCGCCGGAAACAAGCGTTCCGTGACAGAATGGCGCAGTGAACGCGGCCGATGTCCGGGACGCGGCGGCCCGGCTCGCCGGCGTCGCCCACCGTACGCCCGTGGCGGTCTCCCGGACGCTGACCGCGCGCACCGGGACGGAAGCGTTCCTCAAGTGTGAGAACCTGCAGCGCGTCGGTGCGTTCAAGTTCCGCGGCGCGTTCAACGCGATTTCCCGCCGCACGCCGGCGGAGCTGTCCCGCGGCATCGCGGCCTACTCGTCCGGCAACCACGCGCAGGCGGTCGCGCTGGCCGCGCGCGAGGTGGGCGCCCACGCGGTGGTGCTGATGCCGGCGGACACGCCCGCGTCCAAACGCGACGCGGTCCGGGAGTACGGCGCCGAGATCCGCACCTACGACCGGTACACGCAGGACCGGGTCGCGCTCGGCGAGGCGCTCGCGGCGGAGCGCGGGCTGACGCTGATCCCGCCGTACGATCATCCGCACGTGATGGCCGGTCAGGGCACGGCCGCGCTGGAGCTGATCGAGGACGCCGGGCCGTTCGACACGCTACTGGTCCCGGTCGGCGGCGGTGGCCTGATCGCCGGCTGTGCCACGATCGCGAAGGCGATGCTGCCGGACGTCCGGGTGGTCGGCGTCGAGCCGGCCGCCGGCGACGACACGCTGCGTTCGCTGCGCGCGGGCGAGCGGGTGCGGATCCCGGTGCCGCGCACGGTCGCGGACGGGATGGCCGCGGACACGCCGGGCACGCTCACCTTCGAGGTCAACCGCCGGCTGGTCGACGACGTCGTGCTGGTCACGGACGACGAGATCCGCGACGCGATGCGCTTCGCGTTCGACCGGATGAAGCTGGTCCTCGAACCGAGCGGCGCCACCGGCCTCGCCGCGCTGCTCCGGGGCCGGGTCCCGGCCGCGCGCCGGGCCGGCGTCATCCTCTCCGGCGGCAACGTCGACGTCACCCGCTTCGCCGGCCTGCTCGCCTGACCCCGCCCCCCGATCCCGTCGGAGCGGTCCCGCCTCGCATGAGCCCCGCGACCCGATGCGTCGGCGTGACCCCTGCCGCCCCGCCGATCGCCGGTCCGGTGCGGCCCGTCGCCGGGGATCGACTACAGATCAAAGTCTTGATCTTCCCGCTTCCGGCGTGGGCACCTTCCCAGTGCTCCCGCGGGCACCGGTCGGCCGCGGGCGGCCTCCCTGCCGGTTCCGCACCCGGCCGCCGGTGGTGCGCCGGCCCGGTAGGGGTTCCGGGGCGCCCGCCGTTCAGCCGGGGAACGCGATGCGCGCGGCGCGGCGCGGGCGGCCTCCCTGCCGGTTCCGCACCCGGCCGCCGTGGTGGGCCGGCCGGTGGTGGCCCGCGGCGCCCGCCGTCAGCCGGGGAACGTGACGCGCGTGGCGCGGCGCCCGCGGCCGCGGCGGCCGCGTGGGTTTCCCCGGCCACCCACCCGACCGGCTCCGCCGCCGCGGGCGGAGCGGAGCGCCGGCGGAGCCGGAGCCCTCGGCGCGGTTGGCCCGCGGGAGCATGCGGGCCGGACCACGCCGGAAGCGGGAACAGCGAAATGTGAATCTGTGCGCCCCGGCCCCGGGACGGCTCCTCGGCAGGTGACCGGCGGGGCCGGAGGTGCGGTCAGGGCTTGGCGAGGGAGCGGGCGATGACGAGGCGCTGGATCTGGTTCGTGCCCTCGACGATCTGCAGGAGCTTGGCCTCGCGGAACCAGCGTTCGACCGGATGGTCGGTGACGTATCCGGCGCCGCCGAGGATCTGGACCGCGTCGGTGGTGACGCGCATGGCCGTGTCGGTGGCGAACAGCTTGGCCTGCGCGGCCTCGGTGCTGCACGGCAGTCCGGCGTCGCGGAGCCGGGCCGCGGTGTAGAGCAGCGCGCGGGCCGCGCTGATGCCGGTGGCCGCGTCCGCGAGCATGAAGCCGACGCCCTGGAAGTCGATGACGCGCGAGCCGAACTGGGTGCGTTCGCGCGCGTAGGACACCGCGTAGTCGAGGGCGGCCTGGGCGAGCCCGACCGCGCAGGCGGCGATGCCGAGCCGGCCGGCGTCGAGCGCGGACATCGCGATCCGGAAGCCCTGGCCCTCGGCGCCGACGAGGCGTCCGGCCGGGACCCGGGCGCCGGCGAACACCACCTGGGCGGGCGCGCCGGCGTGCAGGCCCATCAGTCGTTCCCGCGGCTGCGGCTCGAGGCCGGTGGTCTTCGCGTCGAGCAGCAGGCAGGAGATGCCGCGGGCGCCGGGCTCGCCGGTGCGGGCGAAGACGGTGTAGAAGTCCGCGCTGCCCGCGTGCGTGATCCACGCCTTGGTGCCGTCGACGACGTAGTCGTCGCCGTCGCGGACGGCCTTCGTGGTCAGCGCGGCCGCGTCGGAGCCGCCGGCCGGTTCGGACAGGCAGTACGCGCCGAGCAGCTCGCCGCCGATCATGTCCGGCACCAGCGCGCGCAGCCGGTCGTCGCCGTGCAGCGCGGCCGGGTAGCAGGCGAGCGTGTGCACGCTGACCGCCTCGGCCACGGTCAGCCACCGGTACGCGAGGCGTTCCAGCACCCGCAGGTAGACCTGGTACGGCTGGCCCGCGCCGCCGAGGTCCTCGGGGTAGGGGAGTCCGAGCAGCCCGGCCCGGCCGAGCGTGCGGACGATCTCGCGGGGGAACTCGCCCCGTGCCTCGTGATCCGCGGCGGTGTGCGGGGTCAGCTCACCGTCCGCGATCTCATCGACGAGACCGAGCAGGTCGCGGGCCTCGTCGGTGGGTGGGATCCACATCGCGCAAGCTTAACGGTCGTTAGGGAGTACGGGCGAGTAACCGCGATGGCCGGACGGTATGGTCTGCAGATCATGGAGTACACGCGGCTCGGCACGACCGGTCTCAAGGTGTCCCGGATCTGCCTCGGCATGATGACCTACGGCTCGCCGTCCTGGCGCGAATGGGTGCTGGACGCGGAGGCCGGCAAGCCGATCGTGCGCCGCGCGGTCGAGCTCGGCGTCACGTTCTTCGACACCGCGGACATGTACTCGGTCGGCGGCAGCGAGGAGGTCACCGGCCGGCTGCTGCGCGCGTTCTTCCACCGTCGCGACGACTACGTGCTGGCGACCAAGGTCTACCACCCGATGGGCGACGGCCCGAACGACCGCGGCCTGTCCCGCAAGCACATCCTTTCCTCGATCGACGACTCGCTGCGCCGGCTCGGCACCGACTACGTCGACCTCTACCAGATCCACCGCTGGGACTACGACACGCCGATCGAGGAGACCATGGAGGCGCTGCACGACGTGGTGCGCGCCGGCAAGGCCCGCTACATCGGCGCGTCCAGCATGTTCGCCTGGCAGTTCGCCAAGGCGCAGCACGTCGCGGCCGTCAACGGCTGGACCCGGTTCGTCTCCATGCAGCCGCAGTACAACCTGGTCTACCGCGAGGAGGAGCGGGAGATGCTGCCGCTCTGCGCGGACCAGGGCGTCGGCGTCATCCCGTGGAGCCCGCTCGCCCGCGGCCTGCTGGCCGGCTCCCGCACCCGGGAGGGCCTGCACACCACCCGGGCCCGGACCGACGCGATCGCCCGTGAGCTCTACACCGACGACGATCTCACGGTCGCCGAGGAGCTCCGCCGGATCGCGGACGCGCGCTCGCTCCCGCCGGCCCAGGTCGCGCTGGCCTGGCTGCTGTCCCGGCCGACCGTCACCGCGCCGATCGTCGGCGCGTCCCGGACCGCGCACATCGAGGACGCGGCCGCCGCGGTCACGGTCTCGCTCACCCCGGAGGAGATCGCCGCGCTCGAGGCGCCGTACCGGCCGCACGCGGTGACCGACCACTCGTAGGCCCGGTATCGACGTGGACGGCCGCGGTCCCCCTGGTGAAACAGGGCCCGGCCAACTTCCCGGAAAGCCCCGGACAAAAGCGAATACGGCGACAAAATGATCGGGTGACGGGATCCCATCGTGCGCCGGGCCGACACCATCAGATCCAGCCTGCGGGCAACTCGCGCTGGCGCTGGCTCGTCGGCATGGGCGCGGTGATCGCGCTCGGCGCGTTCGGGGTGCACCAGGTGCTGGCCGACGAGACCCCGCCCGCGGCGCCGGTCCCGGAGTTCACCAGCCGGATCGCCGGCGTGACCGACCTGCCCGCGCCGCCCGCGGACGGGGCCAGCTGGGCCACCGACCGGCGGATCGCCGCGAACGGGCTGAAGGTGGCGGCGCAGGCGATGGGCGAGCAGTTCCTGCTGTACACGCGGTCCGGCGGCAAGACGTTCCTGCCCGGCGTCAACCTCGGCTCCACCACGCCCGGTCACCAGCCGGGGGAGCTGGCGATCTCGGCGGAGGACTACCGGGCCTGGTTCGCCGCGATGGACCGGATGGGCATCCGCGTGGTCCGGATCTACACGATCCACCCGCCCGCGTTCTACCAGGAACTGGCCGCGCACAACCGGAAGTACCCGGACCGGCCGCTCTACCTGAGCCAGGGCGTCTACCTGCCGGACGAGTCCTACGCGCGCAAGGGCGACCTGTACGACACCGAGGTCACCACCGCGTTCGTCCGGGAGCTGAAGGACGCGTCCGCTGCCGTCTCCGGGCAGCTGGAACGGGACCCGCGGCCGGGCAGGGCACACGGCACGTGGAGCGCGGACGTCAGCCCGTGGCTCGCCGCGTGGATCATCGGCGTGGAGTGGGACCCGAACGGCGTGTACGAGTCGGACCGGAAGAACGCGAAGCGCCCGGTCTTCACCGGCCGGTTCTTCGAGGCGACCGCGGACGCCTCGCCGACCGAGCGGTGGCTGGCCACCCGGATGGACAACCTGGCGTCCGCCGAGGCGGCCCGCGGGCGCAGCGCACCGATCGCGTTCGTGAACTGGCCGACCACCGACCCGCTGCGGCACCCGGAGGAGCCGCTGCCGCAGGAGGACCTGGCCGGCGTGGACGCGAACCACGTGCGGGCCACCGAGGACTGGCCGGGCGGCACGTTCGCCAGCTACCACGCGTACCCGTACTACCCGGACTTCCAGCGGCACGAGCCGGCGCTGCAGAAGGCGATCTACAACGGCCGCCCGGACTCGTACGCCGGTTACCTGACCGCGCTGCGCCGCCACCACGCGGGCATGCCGGTGATGGTCACGGAGTTCGGCGTACCGTCGAGTCTCGGCACCGCGCACGCGGGACCGCTCGGCCGCGGCCAGGGCGACCACAGCGAGCGCGAGGCGATGGCGATCAACGCGGAGTTGCTGCGCGTCATTCGCGGCACCGGCATGGCCGGCGGCTTCCTGTTCGGCTGGGCCGACGAGTGGTTCAAGTTCACCTGGAACACGATCGCGCACCAGCTGCCCGCGGACCGTCGGCAGCTCTGGCACGACCCGCTCACCAACGAGCAGCACTTCGGGATCATCGCGGCCGACGCGACCGGGCAGCCGGAGGGCTGGCCGCAGCAGGTGCTGGACGCGCCGGACTCGCCGATCGTGACGCGCGCGGTGGCCGCGGTCGACGAGTCGTACCTCTCGCTGGGCCTGGCTCTGGCGAAGCCCGCGCCGAAGAAGCTGACGCTCGGTCTGGACGTGCTCCCGGAGATCGCCGGCAGCCCGCCGCCCGGTTCCACCGACGAGGGCGCGGACCTGGCGATCCAGCTGGATCTGGAGGCGCTGACCGGGCAGGTGTGGGTGCGCGAGCGGCTCGACCCGATGCCGCTGGACTATCAGGTGCCGGAGGGCGTGCGCGCGAAGCCGGTCGACGGCTGGCAGCGCTACCAGTTGATCATCAACCGGGACCTGACCGTGCCGTCCACCGGGCGGAAACTGCCGGCCGAGCTGTTCGACGTGGGCCGGCTCAACCACGGGGTGTGGGATCCGGCCGCGGAGAACGCGGACAACCGCAACCTGTGGCGGCTCACCGACGACGGCACGCTGACCATGCGCGTCCCGTGGGCGTTCGCCGGTTTCGCCGACCCGTCGTCGCTGCAGGTGCTGGTCCCGGACGGGAACGTGGCGACGACCAGGACCGCGACCGGGGTACGGGTCCGCCTGGCCGCGGACGGCAAGCTCGAACCGCTGGACGAGATCGCCTGGGAGCCGTGGAACCGCGTCTACTACACCGAGCGGCTCAAGTCCGGTGCGGAGGTGCTGCGCGACGCGCTGCTCGAGACCGGCGCCGGTGCGCTGCCCGCGCCGTCCTCGTCGCCGGCACCGTCCGTGACGACGTCCCCGAATGACGGCACGGTGGGTTAGCGCGGTAGGTTCTTCGGCGTGGAGGAGATCGACCGGGCGATCGTGACGGCGCTGACCGCGGACGGGCGGCTGTCGTACACGGACCTCGCGGAACGCGTCGGCCTGTCGGTGTCGGCCGTGCACCAGCGGGTGCGCCGGCTGGAGCAGCGCGGCGTGATCAAGGGCTACACCGCGCGCGTCTCGTACGAGGCGATCGACCTCCAGCTCACCGCGTTCGTGGCGATCCGGCCGTTCGACCCGTCGCAGCCGGACGACGCGCCGGAGCGGCTCGCCCACCTGCCCGAGATCGAGTCGTGCTACTCGGTGGCGGGGGAGGACTTCTACATGCTGCTGGTCCGGGTGGCCAGCCCGGGCGAGCTGGAGCGGCTGCTGCAGCAGATCCGCACCGCCGCGAACGTGACCACCCGCACCACCGTGGTGCTCTCCACGCCGTACGAGGGGCGCCCCCCGACGGTCAGCGCGAGTTCCACTCCAGAATGACCGGGCGGCCGTGCTCGAACCCGAGCCGGCACAGCGTCGCGGTGTCCAGCCGCAGCCGTCCACCCACCCGGACCGGCTCCTCGATCCACCGGGCGCCCACGACGCGCAGCGCGTGACCGTGCGCGACCAGCGCCACGTCGCCGTCGTCCAGGTGCCGGCGGGCCTTCGCGAGCAGCCGGTCGATCCGGGTACCGATCTGATCGGGTGACTCTCCGCCGGGCACGCCGTCGTCCCACAGGTACCAGTCCGGGTCCGTCTTGTGGATCTCCGCCGTGGTGATGCCCTCGTAGTCGCCGTAGTCCCACTCGGCCAGGTCCTCGTCGACCTCGGTCACCTCGAGGCCGGCCAGTTCCGCGGTCCGCCGGGCCCGGATCCGCGGGCTGCACAGCACGGCCGCGAACTCGCGCCCGGCGATCCTCGCCCCGATGGCGTGCGCCTGTTGCTCACCCTCGGCCGTGAGGGGGATGTCGGTGCGGCCGGTGTGCCGCCCGGCGACGCTCCACTCGGTCTGCCCGTGCCGTACGAGAACGATCTCCGCCATGCCGTCAGTCAACCAGACCCGACTTCTCACTAGCCTCCTAGGACGCCCTAGGCGGTGTGGCCCGGCGGGTCAGGCGGCGGCGCGGTCCCGGATGTCGCGGCGGCGCCGGCCGGTCAGTGCGAGGGCGGGTGGGGTCCACTGGGCTTCGACGATGTCGGCGGCCGGCATGCTGGAGTGGCCGATCGCGCGGATCTTGCCCGCCCGCATCAGGTCGGTGAGGGCGGCGAGGGTCTCCTCGACGTCGGTGCCGGGGTCGGGGTGGTGGACCTGGTAGAGGTCGATGTGGTCGACGCCGAGGCGCCGCAGCGAGTCCTCGAGCGCGGTGACGATCCAGCGGCGGGAGCTGCCGCGCCGGTTCGGGTCGGTGCCCATCGCGCCGTTGACCTTGGTGGCGAGCACGACGTCGTCGCGACGGCCCCTCAGCGCCTTGCCGAGGATTCGTTCGGTCTCGCCGTCGCCGCCGTACACGTCGGCGGTGTCGATGACGTTGATGCCCGCGTCCAGGGCCCGGTGGACGATCGCGGCGCAGTCGTCGGGGTCCGGGTTGCCGTACGGGCCGAACATCATGGTGCCCAGGCAGTAGGTGCTGACCTGGATACCGGTGCGGCCGAGGGGGCGCATACGCATGTGCTGTGGTCCTTTGCCGGATGAGGGGCGGGTGCCGGTGCGGTGTCAGACGGCCAGCAGGACGGCGCTGACGATCAGGCTGCCGGTGACGTGGTAGCCGCCGGAGACCGCCGCGTAGAGCAGCGGCCGCGGGAAGTTGGGGTTGATGGCGATCGTGACGGTGTTGGCCGTGAGGTAGCCGACGCCGACGATGAGGCCGAACAGCAGCGCGTCGCCGTAGGTGTCGATGCGCAGCGCGGTGAACAGGATCGCGCTGGTGACCGTGACGATCAGGCTGGTGAGCGGCGGCCCGGCGAGGAACAGCGGGGTCGACGGCGCCTTCGCGCCGGCGTCGCGGCCGAGCGAGCGGTTGTACGCCTTCGGGAACAGCGCCGCGAACCAGAGGCCGCCGAGCAGCGTGGCGGCGATGAAGCCGACCAGGATCCCGAGCCAGTTGAGATCGCCCAGAACATCGAACATGTGTTGCCTCCGTACGCGAGGGGTGATCGGCTCCCGCCGTCACCGAAGCACCGTGGTTGACCGGCTCGGGCACGAGATTCGCAGCAGTGGGTGACAGGAAGTGGCACCTGTTCCGGCCATGCCGAGATCCCCGCACCGCACGGCGAAATAGAGCTAGCTTCCTAGGATGCGCTACACGTGGTGCTCCGCACCACAAAGCAATCAAAGGCAGACACGTGCCTTCGGCACCGACAGGCCAAAACCATCTTTTGGTTTGCCGGCCCAGCTGAAGACCGGCGGGAATGCGGGTTTCAGGCACGGCTACCGAGGTACGCGACGCGCTCCGGCACCGGGTCGGGGAGCCCAGAGGGCGGCCGGGGAGATGGCCGTCGCTGGGCCGGCTCGGTTACGGCCTGGATGCGGCGATCATGCGGCGGCGTGCAGTACGTCGGTGAGGACGCGGGTGGTGATGTCGTGGTCGGTGCCGGTCCAGAGGGTGTCGAGCCATGGTCCGGCGAGGAGCCCGACGAGGGTGGGTGTGCCGTCGGCGTCGGTGGCGTCGAGCCATTCGCTGATCGAGCGGTCGGTGGGTCCGTGGATCCGGAAGTACGGTGTGTGCGGCCAGAAGCGGTCGGTCGCGCGGAGGATGATTTTTTCGACGCGTCCCATGCCGAGGCGGGCGAGTGCGGTGCGGTGTGCGGCGGGTAGCGGTGGCGTGAACGTGAGGTCGGGTAGTGCGCCGATCGGCACGGTGACGATGACGGCGTCGGTGTGCCGGCCGTCGACGGTCACGCCGTGGGGTGTGTCCGTGATGGTGCGTACCGGTGTGCCGAGGTGGATGTCGAGACCGTCGGCGAGGTGGTCGACGAGCGGCTGGTAGCTGCCGATGATCCAGCGGTCGCCGTCGCCGACGCCGGGTTCGAAGCCGTGGCGTGCGCTGAGCCAGTGGAGGTCGGCGCCGGTGTCCATGACGATCTCGGTGTCGACGAGCCGGTGGAGTGCGGCGGGTGGGTCGGGCCAGGCGGCGAGGACGTCGGCGACGGAGGCGTGGGCGGGTGCGGCGGCGAGTCGTCGGCGGAGTTCGTTCTCGAGTTCGTCGTGGCCGGAGGCGAATCGTGTGGGTACGACGGGGAGCGCGAGCTGTTCGGCGAGGCGGGCGAGGGGGTTGTGGTCGTACTGCTGGAGCCAGTTGGCGCCGAGGTCGAAGGTGAAGCCGCCGACGTCGGTGCCGGTGGTGCGGCCGCCGGTGCGGTGCCGGGCTTCGAGGACGTGTGCGGTGACGCCGTGGGTGCGGAGGTGTTGGGCGGCGGCGAGTCCGGCGATGCCGGCGCCGACGACGATGACGTCCCGGTGTCCGTGGTGGGTGGCCCAGGTGGCGGCCGCGATGCCCTGTTCGTGGGCGCCGTGGGTCATGCCGGCGCGGGTGGGGTGGGTGGCTTCGCCGGTGAGGCGGATGCGGTCGCGGATCGGGGTGCCGAGGGTGACGCGGTCGGCGGGGGTGCCGTGTCGTCCGATGAGGCTCCAGGATCCGCGGGTCCAGGGGTCGTCGGCCCAGTGGGTGACGGCGCTGGCGGTGATCGGCACGGCGGGGGACTTTATCAGCGGGTGGCCCAGTGGTCGCGGCCTTTTCGGGGGAGGGTGTGGATGGGGTCGTAGTAGCGGTGGCGGGCGTCGACGGTGTCGTCGGTGAGGGTGGTGCGGTAGTTCTTGGTCCAGTGGCTGATGCCGAGGTCGCGGTCGTAGTCGGTGGCCATGTGGACCCATCGTTTGCCGACGTAGGGGACGTCGCAGACGATGCGTGGGGTGGCGTAGCCGGGGAGGTATCCCATGATGTCGTGCTGGAGGGTCTGGGCGCGGTGGACGGGGAGCCGCCAGTGTTCGGCGCCGGGGATCATGTCGCAGAGGTAGAGGTAGTAGGGCAGGATGCCGGCGTCGTCCTGGAGGGCGAAGCAGAGGTCGAGCAGGTCGTCGGCGGTGTCGTTGACGCCGTGGAGGAGGACGCCCTGGTTGCGGACGTCGCGGACGCCGATGTCGAGCATGGTGTGCGCGGCGCGGGCGACGAGCGGCGTGATGCTGTTCGCGTGGTTGATGTGGGTGTGCAGGGCGAGGTTGACGCCGCGGCGGGCGGCGGTGCGGGCCACGCGTTCGAGGCCCTCGACGACGTGTGGCTGGAGCCAGTGCTGGGGCAGTCCGGCGAGGGCCTTGGTGGCGAGGCGGATGTCGCGGACGGTGTCGAGGTCGAGCAGTCGCATGAGGTAGTTCTCGAGTTGTCGCCAGGGGACGTTGGCGATGTCGCCGCCGGAGACGACGACGTCGCGGACGGTCGGGTGGGCGCGCAGGTAGTCGAGGTGGGCGTCGTGCCGGTCGGTGGGTTTGAGTGCGAGTTTGAGTTTGGTGACGGTGGGGGTGTCGGTGCCGACGAGGTCCATCCGGGTGCAGTGTCCGCAGTACTGCGGACAGGTGGGGACGAGTTCGGCGAGGACCTTGGTGGGGTAGCGGTGGGTGAGCCCGTCGGCGACCCACATGTCGTGTTCGTGGAGTGAGTCGCGGGCGGTGTGCGGGTGGTCGGGGAGTCGTTCGCCCGCGAGCGGCAGCATGTAGCGGCGGACCGGGTCGGTGCGCAGGTCGGCGGTGTCCATGGTGTTGAGCATCTGGGGTGGCAGGAGCATGGACATGGTGGCGTGGGTGGTCTGGTCGGCGGCGAGGTCGTCGTAGAAGGTGTCGTCGGCGTGGTCGCCGAGGACGTGGTGGAGCTGGCGGATGTTCTTGACGCAGTGGGCGCGTTGCCACTGGGCGGATTCCCATTGGTCGCGGGTGATGTGCCGCCAGCCGGGGAGGCGGGTCCAGTCGGGTTCGTGGAGGGGTCGGCGGGTGTAGGTGTAGGGCTGGCGTACTTCGTGGAGTGTGCTGGTCACGACGGCCTCCAGCGTTGATTTTTCTTCTGGGACCGCAGATTACTGGAAATCCTCCGGCGTAGAGAATATTCTGCCGTAAGTTTTGTTGTCGGAGGTGGATGTGGTGGTCGACGTGCCGGGCGCGCACCGCGTCCTGGAGCCGCCGGGTGTGCTGCCGCAGGCGGCGTGGCGGCTGGATCCCGGTCCGGCGCTGATGAGCCCCGACGAGACGCGGGTACGGGTGGAGCGGCTCAACCTGGACGCGGCGAGTTTCCGGCAGTTGCGGGAGGCGCACGGTGACCGGGTCCGCGACGAGGTGCTGCGGATCGTGGCGGAGCGCGGGAAGATGCACAACCCGGTGACCGGGTCCGGTGGCATGCTGATCGGCGTGGTCGAGGAGACCGGGCCGGCCGCGACCGTGGACGTGCGGCCGGGTGACCGGATCGCGACGCTGGTCAGTCTCACGCTCACCCCGTTGACGATCACGGATGGGCTGGCCCGGTGGGACGGCCGCGCGGAGCAGGTGCCGTGTGACGGGTTCGCGATCCTGCACGGGCGTACCGTCGCGGCGGTTCTTCCTGAGGATCTCGATGCGGGTCTGGCGCTGAGCGTGTTCGACGTGTGCGGCGCGCCGGCGCTGACGGCCCGGGTGGTGGGCGGTTATCACCGGCCGGTGGTCGCGGTGATCGGCGCGTCCGGGAAGTCCGGGTCGTTGTCGCTGGCCGCGGCGCGGCGGGCCGGTGCGGCGCGGTTGGTCGGTGTCTGTCCGGACGGGACGGAGGCGGCGCGGCTGCGTGGGTCCGGGCTGGCCGACGAGATCGTGATCGCCGACGCGCGCCGTCCGATCGGTGGGGTGCGCGCGGACGTGACGGTGGTGTGCGTGGACGTGCCCGGTTGTGAGCACGCCGCGATCCTGGCCACCGCGGACGGTGGCACGGTGGTGTTCTTCTCGATGGCGACCAGTTTCACCGCGGCCGCGCTCGGCGCGGAGGGGCTGGCCGCGGACGTGACGCTGCTGATCGGCAACGGTTACCTGCCGGGGCATGCGCGGATGGCGCTGGACCTGGTGCGCGCCACGCCGGGTCTGCGGGAGCTGTTCGCCGGCCGGGTCCGGGCAGACTGAGTGCCATGGACGTTCTCTACAGGGGTGGGCGGGTCCACTCCGCCGCCGATCCGCGGGCGACCGCGCTGCTGGTCTCCGGTGGGACGATCACCTGGCTCGGCGTGGACCGGGACGCGCCGGCCGCGGACCGGGTGGTCGATCTGGACGGTGGGCTGGTCACCGCCGCGTTCGTGGACGCGCACGTGCATGTCACGTCGACCGGCCTGAACCTGGCCGGGCTGGATCTGACCGCGGCGCGCTCGGCCGGTGACGTCCTCGCCGCGGTGGAGCGGGCTGCGCGGGATGTGCCGGCCGACGGGGTGCTGCTCGGGCACGGCTGGGACGAGTCGACGTGGGAGTCGCCGGAGTTGCCGTCCGCGCACGAGATCGGGGTCGCCGCCGGTGGCCGGCGTGTCTATCTGTCGCAGGTGTCGGTGCATTCGGCGCTGGTGTCGTCCGCGTTGCTGGCGGCGGATCCGACGGTGTCGGCCGCGGCCGGGTTCGACTCGTCCGGCTGGGTGCGGGTCGACGCCCACCACACCGTCCGTGATCTCGCGCTGGCGTCGGTGTCCCCGGTGCAGCGCCGGCAGGCGCAGCGGGTGGCGTTGCGGCATGCGGCGGCGCTGGGTATCGGTGCGGTGCACGAGTGCGGTGGTCCGCGGATCTCCAGTGCGGACGACTTCGCGGACGTGCTCGCCGCGGGTGGTCCGGCGCAGGGGCATCCGGAGGTGTTCGGCTACTGGGGTGAGCTCGGCGCGGCCGCGAAGGCGCGGGAGCTCGGTGCGGTCGGGGCGGGCGGTGACCTGTTCGCGGACGGCGCGCTCGGTTCGCGGACCGCGTTCCTGGAGCACGCGTACGCGGACGAGCCGGGCAGCCGCGGTCACGGTTACCTGACCGCGGAGCAGGTCCGTGATCATCTGCTGGACTGTCACGCGCACGGGTTGCAGGGCGGGTTCCACGCGATCGGGGACGCCGCGATCGGTGCGGTGCTGGCCGGGATCGGGGAGGTCGCCGAGAAGGTCGGCAACGAGGCGGTGCGGGCGGCCCGGCACCGCATCGAGCATGCGGAGCTGCTGGACCGGACGCTGATCGCGCGGATGGTCGAGCACGGCGTGGTCGCGTCGGTGCAGCCGGCGTTCGACCGGTTGTGGGGCGGGGAGACGCGGATGTACGCGGCGCGGCTGGGCCGGGAGCGGGCGCTGACCGCGAACCCGTTCGCCGCGATGCACAACGTGGGTGTGCTGTTGGCGTTCGGGTCGGATGCGCCGGTGACGCCGCTGGACCCGTGGGGTGCGGTCCGGGCCGCCGTGCGGCACCACACCCCGCACAGCCGGATGAGTGTGCGGGCGGCGTTCGCGGCGCACACCCGGGGTGGCTGGCGGGCGCTGCCGGGCACGGTGGCCGGTGGTGCGGTCGAGCCGGGCGCGCCGGCGACGTTCGCGGTGTGGGACGGGGTGGCGGATCTGGCCGCGGCGGTCGAGTCGACGCCGGTGTGCCGGCGGACGGTGGTGCACGGGAGCACGATCCACGAGGTCTGACCAAGTCTGGAGGGTGCGATGGCCGGGAAGCTCGATCTCGATCCGGAGCTGGTGGCGCGGGCGCGGGCGTTGGCGGCGGAGGCGGGACGGCCGGTGGTCGACCTGGCCCGCACCCACACCACCGTGTCGGTGGAGCGGGCGATGCTGCGCCTGTTCGGGTTGACCGGCGCGGACGCGGACGGTACGCCGTGGGTGAACCGGCTGACCGACGAGGTGACCGCGCAGACCGGCCTGGCGCACGGCGTGGTGCTGCCGGTGCTGCACGCGCTGCGCCGGTTCCAGCCGCTGTCCGCGCCCGCGGCCGCGTTCGGTGCGGGGTTGCGGATGGTGGCGGAGAAGGCGCACTCGCTCGAGTTCGTGGTGCCGTCCGGCCGGGACGCGGTGACGGCGCGGGGTGCGGCCGGCCGGGTCGCCCGGTATGCGGTGAAGCGGCTCGACGCGGCGCGGGCGACCCGGGAGCGACTGATCCGGCGGTACGGTGACGCGCCGCGCCGGCCGTGGATCTACCTGATCGTGGCGACCGGTGACATTCACGAGGACGTCCCGCAGGCGGTCGCGGCGGCGCGGGCGGGCGCGGACGTGATCGCGGTGATCCGGTCGACCGGGCAGTCGCTGCTGGACTACGTGCCGGAGGGTGCGACCCGGGAGGGGTTCGCGGGCACGTACGCCACGCAGGAGAACTTCCGGTTGATGCGGGCCGCGCTGGACGCGGTGTCGAGGGAGCTGGGCCGGTACGTGCGGTTGACGAACTACGCCAGTGGGCTGTGCATGCCGGAGATCGCGGCGCTGGCCGGCCTGGAGCGGCTGGACATGATGCTCAACGACAGCATGTACGGGATCCTGTTCCGGGACATCAACCCGGTGCGGACGTTCGTCGACCAGCGGTTCTCCCGGCAGATCCACGCGCGTGCCGGGATCATCATCAACACCGGTGAGGACAACTACCTGACCACCGCGGACGCGGTCGCGGAGGCGCACACGGTGACGGTGTCGCAGCTGCTCAACGAGTACTTCGCGCACGAGGCCGGGCTGACCGACGCGCAGCTGGGGCTGGGGCACGCGTTCGAGATCGACCCGGATCTGCCGGACTCGCTGCGTCTGGAGACCGCGCATGCGCTGCTGGCCCGGGAGCTGTTCCCGGACGCGCCGCTGAAGTGGATGCCGCCGACGAAGCACATGACCGGTGACGTGTTCCGCGGGAACCTGCTCGACGGCATGTTCAACCTGGTCGGTGCGCTGACCGGGCAGCAGATCCTGCTGGTCGGGATGATGACGGAGGCGGTGGTGACGCCGTGGTTGTCCGACCGGGACATCGCGCTGCAGAACGTGCGCTACGTGCTGTCCGCGGCCGGGGACATGGCCGAGGACTTCGTGCCCGCGCCGGGCGGTTTCGTGCAGCGGCGGGCGCACACGGTGCTGGGTGAGGCGGTGGCGCTGCTGGAACGGATCGTGGACGAGTCGCTGCTGACCGCGATCGCCCGCGGCACGTTCGGGATCATGAAACGGCCGCCGGACCGGGGCCGGGGCCTGGCCGGTGTGGCGCCGGTGTCGGACGTCCACCACAACCCGTTCGCGGAGCTGCTGTCGTGAGCGCGGTGATCCGGCCCTACGGGGACACGACCGGGGACGGGATGGTGCAGACGTCGTTCACGCTGCCCGTGCCGGCCGGGAAACGCGCCGACGGCGCCGCCCTGCAACTCGCGGCCGCGATGGGGCTGGACCCGGCGATGCTGGTGCACGCCCGGCCGGTCGGTGCCGGGCACACGTTCTTCGTCGTCTACGGCCGGGTCCGGCACCTCGTCGACCTCGACGCCGTGCGGGTGACCGAACGCGACTATCCGCTGCTGTCCGCGGCCGCGGTCAACGCCGCGGTCCGGCGGCGGCTGCGCCGCAAGCTCACGGTCGTCGGCGCGTGCGTCGGCACGGACGCGCACACCGTCGGCATCGACGCGATCCTGAACCTCAAGGGCGTGGCGGGGGAGAAGGGCCTGGAGTACTACCGGGAGCTGTCGGTGACGAACCTGGGCGCGCAGGTGCCGGTGCCGGACCTGGTCGCGGCCGCCGGTGGGGCGGACGCGGTGCTGGTCTCCCAGGTCGTCACGCAACGCGACGCGCACCTGCACAACGTGCGGGAGCTGGCCGCGGCGTTCCGGGCGCGGCCCGGCCGGCGGCCGCTGTTGATCGTGGGCGGGCCGCGGTTCGACGAGGCGATGGCCGCGGACCTCGGCGTCGACCGGATCTTCGGGCGCGGCACCACACCGCGGGAGGTCGCCTCGTACCTCGTGCACCGGCTCGCGTCATGATCGGCCTGACCGTCCGTCACCGGCGGTACGTGGCGCACGCGCACTACGGCGGCGGGCTCGTCGACGGCGCGTACGCGCTGGGCCTGTTCGGGGACGTCGCCACCGAGGTGTGCATCCGCACCGACGGTGACGAGGGCCTGTTCGCCGGGTACGCCGACGTGCGGTTCCTGGCCCCGGTCCGGGCCGGGGACGTGGTCGAGGCGAGCGCGGTCGTCGTCGCGGCCGGCACCCGCTCCCGGCGGCTCGACCTGCGCCTGACCGTGCTGTGCCGGGCCCGCCGCGACCTGCGCCCGTCCGCCGCGGAGGTGCTCGACCCGCCGCTGCTGGCCGTGACCGCGACCGGCACCGTCGTCGTCCCGGCACCGGGTCCCTAGCCGCCGAGCCGGGTCCCCAGCCGCGGAGCCCGGTGCCCAGCCGCGGAGCCCGGTGTCCAGCCGCCGAGGAGGCGGCCGTCGGCGAGGATCAGCACGCCGAGGCCGATCAGGACGGCCGGGAGCAGCACGTGACCCCAGCGGCTCAGCGCCCGGGCGATCAGCGGCCGGGTAGCGAAGTACCGGCCGGCGGCCACCCACACCCCGGTCAGCAGCAGGAACACCAGCGCGTACGAGGCGGTGCCGGTGACGCCCGCGGTCGCGAACACCGGCACGTACACGCCGATGTTGTCGCCGCCGTTGGCGAACGTGACGGCCGCGACCTCCAGGATGCCGGGTGCGCCCGTACCCGGGTCCCGGGCGTCGTCGTCGCCGTCGTTCCGGTGCCGCCACGCCTGCACGGCCGCCTTCACGCCCAGCGCGAGCGGCAGCAGCCCCAGGTAGGGGATCGCGTGGTCCGGCAGGAACGTCGCACCGAACGCGGCCGCGCCGGCCACCGCGAGGATCCCGGCGAATCCCAGGTACTGGCCGGCCGTGACGTTGCGGGCCGTGTGCGCGGCCCCGGCGCCCCGGGCGAAGAACAACGCCAGGAGCAGGATGTCGTCGATGTTCGTGACCGCGAAGAGTGCCGCCGCCTGCACCACGATGCCCACAGCGGAGATCATCGCACCGGGGCGTCCGGAGGGGACGGCCGCGGCGGTCACCCGGACGGGGTCATGGCGGAAAACGCAACCAAAGAGAAAGCAAACCCCGGTTGACGGGCAGCCGACCCCAGCGCGTAAAGTTCTTGAGTCCATACGCGGGCAGGCGATCCCACGTTCGCTCCAGCCCCTTCGTCCGCTGGCCGACCAGGCCACGCAGGCGGGGGTCGGCGGGGCGGCGCGAACCGGGACCGTCGCCGGCGGAACGAACGGCGAGGAACGCGCGGCCAGTAGACAACGGCCATACGGGGGCAACCAGCCGTCGTGAGGTCGGTCCGAAGGTCTCGTCACCTCGTCCGACGCGCCGGACCGCTCTGGGCCAGGGAGCAGCGGGGCGCGGCCGACCACGGCCGGGCCCCGCTTTCTCGTCCCCACCGACGACGACGCGGGGCCCGGCCGGGAACCGGCCCGCCTCGTTGCGGCTCACCGATGACAGCACCGCAGGCGGTACCCTTGGTCGCCGCGACGTCGAGACATTTGGTGAGGCACGGGTGACGATGGTCGACACAGCCGGCGGGACACCCGCGACCGGCGCCACCACCCCCGCCCACCGGCCCGTGATCCGCCCGCTGTGGGCGTCGATCCTCGTCGCGGCCGCCGCCGGGCTCGCGTTGCTGGCGTCGTTCCCGCCGATCGGGCAGTGGTGGCTCGCCCCGGCCGGCGTCGCGTTGCTGGCCCTCGCCGTGCACGGGCGGCGGATGCGGGCCGGTGCCGGGCTCGGGTTCGTCGGCGGTCTGCTGATGTTCATGCCGATGATCAGCTGGACGAACATCCACGTCGGTAACCTGCCCTGGACGCTGCTGTCGGTGCTGCAGGCGGCGTACCTCGCCGCGATGGGTGCCGCGTACGCGTACGCGGCACCGCTGGCCGACCGGCGCCGGTGGCTGACCCCGCTGCTGATCGGCACGCTGTGGGTGGCGCAGGAGGCGCTGCGCTCCCGGACCCCGTTCGGCGGGTTCCCGTGGGGGAAGCTCGCGTTCGGGCAGGGCGAGGTGCCGCTGCTGCGCTGGGCCGTCCTCGGCGGTGCACCCCTGGTCACGTTCATGGTCGCGGTCACCGGTGGCCTCCTCGCCACCGCCGCGCTCACCGTGCTGCGCCGCACCACCACCGGTGACCGGCGGGCGCCCGCCGTACCGTCGAAGCGGTGGTGGGTTCTCGGTCCCGCCGGGTGGGTCGCCGGCGCGGTCGTGCTCGCGTTCGCGGGCGCGCTCGTCCCGGTCGCGCGGCCGGCCGGTGACCCGGTCACGGTCGCGTTCGTGCAGGGCAACGTGCCCCGGCTCGGCCTCGACTTCAACGCGCAGCGGCTCGCCGTCCTCGACAACCACGTCACGGGCACGCTGGACCTGGCCGCGCAGGTCGCGGCCGGGCAGCGGAAGAAACCCGACCTGGTCGTCTGGCCGGAGAACGCCAGCGACGTCGACCCGCTCGACAGCGACGTCGCCGCCACCCAGATCTCCCGGGCCGCCGACACGATCGGCGCGCCGATCCTGGTCGGCGGCGTCACCGACGGCTCCACCCCGCGCAACGTCCGCAACATCGGGGTGCTGTGGTGGCCGGCGACCGCGACCGGTCACCGGCCCGGCCCCGACCTCGACCAGCTGTACGTCAAACGGCACCCGGTCCCGTTCGCGGAGTACATCCCGCTGCGGTCGATCGCGCGGCTGGTGAGCAAGGAGGTCGACCGGGTCAGCCGCGACTTCGAACCCGGCGACCGGCCCGGCGTCATCGACGGCGGCGCGACCGTGGTCGGCGACGTCATCTGCTTCGAGATCGCCTACGACGGCCTGGTCCGCGACGTCGTCACCGGCGGCGCGCAGATCCTCGCCGTGCAGACGAACAACGCCACGTTCAACACCGCCGAGGCCGAGCAGCAACTGGCGATGGTGCAGCTGCGTGCCGTCGAGCACGGCCGGGACACGCTGATGGCCTCGACGGTCGGGGTGTCCGCGTTCGTCGGCGCGGACGGGCACGTGCAGGACCAGACCGTGTTCAACACCGCCGCGGTCGTCGTCCGGGACATGACCGAGAGCACCGCGCTGACCGTGGCGACCCGGCTGGCGTACTGGCCGGAACTGGTCCTGACCGTGCTCGGCCTGGGCCTGCTGGCCGGGGCCGCGGTGCTGCGGACGCGGCGGCCGGCCGCGTAGCGGGCTCACAGCAGCGGCCCAGGATTGCGTGGCATGCTGTCAAGGGCCACCTCACGCAGGGAGAGATAGCGCATGCAAGCCACCCCGGTGACCAGCCCGCGGCGCGGCCGCCTGCTCACCTGGGCGCCGCTCGGCCTCGCCGGGTTCGCGGTCGCCGAGATCGCCGTTTTCATCCTGGTCGCCCAGCAAGTCGGCTACGTCACCACGATCCTCGCCGGGCTGCTGCTGTCCGCGGTCGGCGGCCTGGTGCTGCGCCGCGAGGGCATCCGCGGCTGGCGTCGCTTCCGGGACGCGGCCCGCGGCGGCCGGCACCCCGGCACCGAGGGCGCCGACGGCGTCATCGGCATCATCGCCGGGCTGCTGCTGTCCGTCCCCGGCTTCCTCACCGACCTGGCCGGGCTGCTGCTGATCGTGCCGCCGATCCGGGCGCTGGCCCGCCGGTCGCTCATCCGCCGCGCCGAACGCCGCATGACGTCCGCGCAGGCCGGTGACCTGTTCGGCCCGCGCCGCGTGCGGCCCGCCAACGACTACGCCCACGCCGACAGCGCCCCCACCGCCCCGACCGCCGGTGGCGGCACGACACCGGGCCGGGCCGGCACCGGCGACGAGGTCATCGAAGGCGAGATCGTCTGACCGGCAGGCCGGGTCCCACGCGGTAGGGTGTGCAGCGCTGGTCCGCCGCCCACCCCGCCGGAGACGCCCGATGACCACACCCGACACCACGGCCGGCACCCGTGACGTCGTGCCGTTCCGTGACGCGATCAGAGTCTGGTTCACCATCTCGTTGCAGACGTTCGGCGGCCCGGCCGGGCAGATCGCGGTCATGCAACGGCATCTGGTCGACGACCGGCGCTGGATCAGCCAGCACCGGTTCCTGCACGCCCTCAACTACTGCATGCTGCTGCCCGGACCGGAGGCGCAGCAACTGGCCATCTACGTCGGCTGGCTGCTCAACGGGCTCCGCGGCGGCCTGGTCGCCGGCACGCTGTTCGTGCTGCCCGGCGTCGTGGCCCTGCTCGCGCTCTCCGCGATCTACGTCGGCTTCGGCGACACCACCGTCGTCACGGGCCTGTTCGCCGGCCTGGCACCGGCGGTGGTGGCGATCGTGGCCCAGGCGGTGTGGCGCGTCGGTGGGCGGGCGCTGACCAACCGGGTGCTGCTCGGCGTCGCGGTCGCCGCCTTCGGCGCCCTGGCCCTGTTCGGCGTGCCCTTCCCGATCGTCATCGCGGTGGCCGCCGCCCTCGGCTGGGCGCTGCACCGGTGGCGTCCCGCGCTGATCGACAACCGCGGTGGGCACGGCCCGGAACGGTCCGGCCCACCCCCGCTGATCTCCGACGACGCCCTGCACCACGACCGGCCCAGCGCCCGCCGGGCCGTCGTGGTCCTCGCGGTCGGGCTGCCGCTGTGGCTGCTGCCCGTCGCCGCGTTCGCGCTGATCACCGGCCCGGACAGCGTCTACACCCAGCAGGGCCTGTTCTTCTCCGGCACCGCCGTGGTCACCTTCGGCGGCGCGTACGCGGTGCTCGCGTTCGTCGCCCAGCGGGCCGTCGAGCACTACGGCTGGCTGTCGGCCGGTGACATGGTCCGCGGTCTCGCGCTCGCCGAGACCACGCCCGGGCCGCTGATCATGGTGGTGCAGTTCGTCGCGTTCCTCGGCGCGTACCACCGTCCCGGCGCGCTCGACCCGTGGACCGCCGGCGTCGTCGCGTCGCTGCTGACCACCTGGGTCACGTTCGTGCCGTGCTTCCTGTTCATCCTGCTCGGCGCGCCGTACGTCGAGAAGCTGCGCGGCAACCGGGCCGTGTCCGCCGCGCTGACCGGCATCACCGCCGCGGTCGTGGGCGTCATCGCGAACCTCGGCCTCTACTTCGCCGTGCACACCCTCTTCGGCGCCGTCCGCCCGGTGACCGCCGGCCCGCTCGCGCTGCAACTGCCGGACCCGGCCACCGTCCGGCCCGGCGCCGCGGTGCTCACGCTGCTCGCCGCGCTGCTGCTCATCAAGGTGAAATGGTCGGTGCTGCGGGTCCTGGCCGTCTGCGCGGTCGCCGGCCTGCTCGCCGCGCTCGCCGGCGTCCCCGGCCTGGGCCTCTGAGGGTTCGGGGGACGGCAAAAAGCCCTCCACCGGGTGGGTGGAGGGCTTTTTCGGTGTGGGTCAGGCGACCTGGCCGCGGCGGGCCCGGACCTCCTGCAGACGCTCCTGGAGAATGTCCTCCAGCTCCGCGATGGAGCGGCGCTCCAGCAGCATGTCCCAGTGCGTGCGCGGGGGCTTGACCTTCTTCTGCTCCGGCTCCGTGCCGTCGACCAGCCGCGCGACGCTGCCGTCGAACTTGCACTCCCAGGTGATCGGCACCTCGGCGTCGACCGCGAACGGCACCTCGAAGCGGTGGCCCTTCGCGCACAGGTACTCGCGCGTCTGCCGGGGCGCCAGCTCCGTGTTGCGGTCGGACTCGTAGCTGACTGCGCCCAGACGGCTGCCGCGCAACATGCGCTCGCCCATGAAGCTTCCCCTCGCTCGGTGCTGATCTTGCTGACTAGCTTGGTACTACAAGGTATCGATGTGGCGCCACCCGTGCCCGGGGTGTGCAACGATCCGGCCGCCCGGACGATTCCCCGGATCGGCTGTCGTGACGACGGTGTTAACAGTATTGAGGGTAACCGGCCGGTAGACGGTTCGTCGATCTAGGGCAAACCGCCCGGTCGGGCACGTGCGGACAGGACTACCCCGAATCGGACCCACCATGCGTGGCCCGGCTGCCCAGGTTGGCCAGCGCGGACGCCAGGTTGGACACCTGACCGGCCAGCTGACCCGCCTGCGCCACCGCGGCGTTACGCTCCGCACGCAGCGCGGTGAGCTGCTCGTTCAGGTGCACGATCGCGGCGTCCCGGGCCGCGACCGTGCCGGCCAGCGCGCGGGCGTCGGCCAGCTCGGTGGTGAGTTGCGCCACCCGCGCGCGCTCCGCGGCGAGTTCGGCGCGGACGCGTACCGTGGCGGTCTCCTGGTCCCTGGTCCGCTGTTGCTGCGCGGCGAGCTCGCGGCGGGCGGCGGCGGTCTCCTCGCGGGACGTGGCCAGGTCGCCGTGCGCGGCCGCGAGCGCGGTCACCGACTCCCGCAACTCGGCCTCGACCGCGGCGTGCGCGTCCGCGGCCCGCTCCAGGTCGACGGCGAGCGCGGCCCGGGCCGCCCGCGTCGTCTCCAGGTCCCGGGACAGCTCGTCCTGGTAGCGGCGTTCCGCCTCCAGCTCCCGGCGCAGCGCGGTCACCTCGGCGCGGGCGGTGTCCCGGTCGTCGGCGGCCTGCCGGCGCAACGCCTCCGCGCCGGTCGCGGCCTGCTCCGCCGCGACCCGGGCCGCGCGGGCCTCGCGGGCCGCGGACTCGGCCGCGGCCGCGCGGGCCTCGGCCGCCTCGGCCCGCCGGTCGGACTCGGCCGCCTGCTCCTGCGCGGCCGCGGCCGCGTGCGTGGCCAGCGACGCCGCCGACCGGGCCGCGTCGGCGTCCTCGCGCGCCTCGTCCCGCGCCGAGTGCGCGGCCGCGACCTGCGCCGCCGTCTCCGCGCGCACCTCGGCCAGCTGCCGTTCCACCCCGGCCGGGGACAGCTCCGCGTGCAGCGCGTCGCTGAGCGTCGTCACCAGCTGATCCAGCCGGTCGACCGCCTCCCACGTGCGGGCCACCTGCCCGGCCAGGCCCGGCGCGGACCGCTGTCGCATCCGTGACGTCCGGGACGCCCGCTGGCACTCGCCGTCGTTGTCCCGGCAGTAGCGGAACGGGCGTCCCGCGCTCGCCTTCTGCGGCACCGGCCGGCCGCAGTGCGCGCACGGACGCGTGATCTCTTCCGCCTGCGTCTCCATCGCGGCCGGAGTCTAGCGGGAAACTGTCACACCCCCGTGGGAGGCTCACCCGAACGTCCGCGCCGCCCGTTGCGTCATCTTTCTTGACCTGCAGTCCGGATGAGGTTCTACCGTTCGGGCTGAGCTTCCTTGGGGGAAAAAGCATGAGCATGGAGATGACCGCGTGGAACTCGCTGTACCACGCGATGAACGCCCAACAGGGGCAACGACCGTTCAGCCGGGCCACGCTGCGGCGCATCCTCGCGTTCGCCCGGCCGCACCGCCGCGCACTCACCGCGTTCCTCGTCGTCGGCGTGCTCACCGCCCTGCTCGCGGTGGCCGCGCCGGTGCTGGCCGGCCGGGTGGTCAACGCGATCGTCGACGGCGCGCCGTTCGGCACCGTCCGCACGCTCGCGCTGCTCATCGGCGTGATCGCGGTCGCGGAGGCCGGGCTCGGGCTGGTCAACCGGTGGCTGTCGGCCGGCATCGGGGAAGGACTGATCCTCGACCTGCGCACCGCCGTCTTCGACCACGTGCAACGCCAGCCGATCGCGTTCTTCACCCGCACCCGCACCGGCGCGCTCGTCAGCCGGCTCAACAACGACGTCATCGGCGCGCAGCGCGCCTTCTCCGACACGCTGTCCGGCGTCGTCGGCAACACCGTCACGCTGCTGCTCACCCTGATCGTCATGATCGGCATCTCGTGGCAGATCACGCTGCTGGCGCTGGTGCTGCTGCCGGTGTTCGTGCTCCCGGCCAGGCGGATGGGCGGCCGGATCGCCCGCCTGGAACGGGAGGCCGCCGCGCACAACTCCGCGATGAGCACCCAGATGACCGAGCGGTTCTCCGCGCCCGGCGCCACCCTGATCAAGCTGTTCGGGCGGCCGGCCGCCGAGTCGGCCGAGTTCGCCACCCGCGCCCGCCGGGTCCGGGACATCGGCGTGCGCACCGCCATGGTGCAGTGGGTGTTCATCACCGCGCTGACGCTGGTGTCCACCATCGCGCTCGCGGTCGTCTACGGCGTCGGCGGGTTCTACTCGCTGCGCGGCCAGCTCGACGCCGGCGCGGTCGTCTCCATGGCACTGCTGATCACCCGGCTGTACGCGCCGCTGACCGCGCTCGCGTCCGCCCGGGTCGAGGTGATGAGCGCGCTGGTCAGCTTCGACCGGGTGTTCGAGATCCTCGACCTGCGGCCGCTCATCGAGGAGCCGGCCGCGCCGAAGCCGGTGCCGGACGGGCCGCTGTCCGTCGAGTTCGACCGGGTCCGGTTCGCCTACCCGGCCGCTGACAAGGTGTCCCTGGCCTCGCTGGAGGAGGTCGCGGTCCTCGACACCCGCGGCGGCACCGAGGTCCTGCACGAGGTGTCGTTCACGGCCACGGCCGGGCAGATGATCGCGCTGGTCGGCTCGTCCGGTGCCGGGAAGTCCACCATCGCGCAGCTGCTGCCGCGCCTCTACGACGTCGACTCCGGCGCGGTCCGGATCGGCGGCGTCGACGTGCGCGACCTCAGCTTCGCCGACCTGCGGGACACGCTCGGCCTGGTCACCCAGGACGGGCACCTGTTCCACGAGTCCGTCCGGGCGAACCTGCTGCTGGCCCGCCCGGAGGCCGGTGAGGACGAGTTGTGGGACGTGCTGCGCCGCGCCCGCCTCGACGACCTGGTCGCCTCGCTGCCCGACGGGCTGGACACGATCGTCGGCGAACGCGGCTACCGGCTGTCCGGCGGCGAACGGCAACGGCTGACCATCGCCCGGCTGCTGCTGGCCCGGCCGCGCGTCGTCGTGCTCGACGAGGCCACCGCGCACCTGGACAACACGTCCGAGGCCGCGGTGCAGGCCGCGCTCGCCGAAGCGCTCGCCGGGCGGACCGCGGTCGTGATCGCGCACCGGCTGTCGACCGTCCGCGCCGCCGACCAGATCCTCGTCGTCGAGGCCGGCGACATCGTCGAACGCGGCCGGCACGAGGAGCTTCTCGCGGCCGGCGGGCGCTACGCGGAGCTGTACCGGACCCAGTTCGCGGCCGCGGCCGGCGGCACCGCGGAGGTGGCCGCCGTCGCCGGGTGACAGCGTGGCAGGCGTCACGTTATCTGCCCTTACCGGTGCGTATGCGCGACAGTGTGCGCACGGTCTGGCACTCTCGGGCAGACCCGCACGTACCTGGTGGAGGCCGACGTGAGCGAAGTGACGGCACCGAAGATCGCCCGTACCCCGGCCGAGGCGCTGGACGACCTGATCGCCGGCAACGAACGCTTCGTTGCCGGCGTCAGCGTCCACCCGAACCAGGACGCGGCCCGCCGTGCCACGCTCGTCGACGCCCAGGCACCCAAGGCCGTGCTGTTCGGCTGCTCCGACTCCCGGCTCGCCGCCGAGATCATCTTCGATCAGGGGCTCGGTGACCTGTTCGTCGTCCGGACCGCCGGGCACGTCGTCGGCCGCGAGGTCCTCGGCAGCATCGAGTACGCGGTGTCGGTGCTGCACACCCCGCTGATCGTGGTGCTCGGCCACAACTCGTGCGGCGCGGTCCAGGCCGCCCGCGAGGCCGAGGCGACCGGCGCGGCACCGACCGGTCACCTGCGCGCGGTCGTCGACGCGCTCATCCCGAGCGTGGAGCTGTCCGCGGCCCGCGGCGTCACCGACGTCGACGGAATAGTGGACGTGCACATCCAGAGCACCGTCGACCAGCTCCGGGCGAACTCCGCCACGCTGGCCGGCGCGGTCTACGCCGGCACGTGCGCCATCGTCGGCATGTCCTACCAGCTCGACGCCGGCCGCGCCCGGCTCATCACGCCCGACCCGCGCTGACACCGCCCACTCGGCCGGCGCTGCCCACTCCCACCCGCGCTGACGCCGCCCACTCCGGCCGGCGCCGGTGCTGGTCATGGCCGGCCCTCGCGGAAATTGTCGGGGGCCGGCCCTATCCTGCGGACCGAACACATCGGACCCGTGGGAGCGCATCAATGAAGATCTCGCTGCCGGCCTCGTGGTCGGCGCCGCTACCGCGCCGTGCCGGCGCCGGCGACACCACCGGCACGGCCGCACCGGACCCGGGTGCACCGGCCGCGCTCGCCGCGCTCTACGCGGAGCATCCCGGGCGGCGGGCCGCGTGCCTGGCCATCACCGGCACCGACCCGGAACTGGCCGCGGCCGATCCGGACAGCCCGCTCGGCGCGGCCGTCACCGCGCACATCCACCAGGCGGCCGGCGACTACCGCTACTCCGCGCGGCTGATCGCGGTCCTCGCCGACGCCTGGCTCGCCGCGCACGGGCCGGTGTTCGCGGCCGAGGCCGCCGCCGCACTGTTCGGGCTGCGGGACGTCTACGACCCGCGCACCGCCCAGGGCGCCCCGGCCGCGGTCGCCTGGCGGGCCGAGACCGGCCTCGCCGACTGGGAGGCGCTGCAGCTGCGCCTCGCGGTCGTCCACCGGGTCCGGGACGCGCTCGCCGCCGCCCCCGAGGACGTCCACACCGACGCGGTCGCGGTCCTGGCCGGGATGCTCGGCCGGTCCCGGCAGGTGCGGCTCGCCGCCACGCTGCTGCACCCCGGCGAACCGGACTGGGCGGCGCCGCTCATCGACGAACAGGCCACGGCCGTGTTCCCGAGCCACACGCTCGGCGCGCTGCTGGCCGCCTGCCCCGGCTCCGGCGGCATCGACCGGATCCCCGACCTGAAGATCAACCTCCGGACGTACCTGCTGGACCCCGGCCGGCGGCTGCTGCCGACGATCATCGCCCGGGGCGGCGGGCCCGCCATGATCCGGCTCCTGCGGGACACCGACGAGGCCGCGTTCCACCTGCTGCTGGCGTTCCTGCCGGACGACGCCGCGTTCGTCGCGCTGCGCAACCGGGCCGCCGAACGCGAGATCCGCGAGCCGCTGCGCCTCGCCGCGGACCTGCGGCCCGAACGCGCGGTGCGGCTGTTCGCCGAGGGCGCCGGCCGGCGGCTCGGCCCGGACCTGCTGCGCTGGCACGTCACGCTGCACCCGAAGGCCGCCGCGGCCGTCGCACCCACGCTCACCGGCGACGCCGCCGACCGCGTCACCGCGCTGCTCGACGAGCTCGCCGCCCGCACCGACGCGTCGCCCGCGGCCGTCCCGGACCTGGCCGGTGACGTGCCGGCCAAGCCGCCGGTGATACCGGAGTGGATGCACGACGGCGTGCTGCCGCCGCTGCTGCGCGACGGCGCCGGCGCGCTCCCGGCCGCGCACGTGCCCGCGCTGCTGACCGCGTGCGCGCTCGGCCGGACCGCCGCGGTCGCCGAGGCGTTCGACCGGGCCGACTTCGTCCGGTACGCGTGGGACGTGTTCTTCCGCTGGTACTACCTCGGCGGCACCGCGAAGGAGAACTGGACGCTCGGCATGCTGGCCGCGGTCGGTGACGACGACACGGTCCGGCGGCTCACCCCGACGATCCTGGCCTGGCCGGGCGAGGCCGGGCACGCCCGCGCCGTCGCCGGCCTCGGCGTCCTCGCCACGATCGGGACCGAGACCGCGCTGATGGCGCTCAACCGGATCGCGCAACGCGCCGCGTTCGCCGGGCTGAAGAAGGCGGCCCGGCGCACGATGGACGACGTCGCCGCCGGTCTCGGCCTCGACGGCGACCAGCTCGCCGACCGGCTCGTCCCCGACCTCGGCCTCGACCCGGCCGGCCGGACCGTCCTCGACTACGGGCCGCGCACGTTCACGGTCGGGTTCGACGAGACGCTGACGCCGTACGTGACGGACGCGGCCGGTAAACGCCTCAAGGCGCTGCCGAAGCCCGGGGTGAAGGACGACCCGGTGACCGCACCGGCCGCGTGGAAACGGTTCACCGCGCTGAAGAAGGAGGTCCGCGGGATCGCCGCCGACCTCGTCGCCCGCCTGGAACGCGACATGATCAACGAGCGGCGGATCAGCGACGCGGACCTGACGGCCCACTACGCGGCGCATCCACTGGTTCGGCACCTGGCCGGGCGGCTGGTGTGGGGCGTCTACGACGGCGACGGGCGGCTGACCGGCGCGATCCGGGTGGCGGAGGACGGCTCGATCGCGGACGCGGCCGACGAACCGGTCGACCTGCCCGGTGACGCGCGCGTCGGGGTCGCCCACCCGATCCACCTGACCGGCGGGATCGCGGCCGGGTTCGCGGAGGTGTTCGCCGACTACGCGATCCTGCAGCCGTTCCCGCAACTGGCCCGGGAGGTGTACCGGCTCACCCCGGACGAGGCCGCCGGCCGCGACCTGCACCGGATCGCCGGGCGGAGCGCGCCCGAGGGGCGGCTGATCGCGCTGGAGAAACGCGGCTGGCTGCGCGACAACCCGCAGGACGCCGGAATCATCAACGGCATCGGGCGGGCGCTGCCCGGCGGCGGCGAGATCAGCGTCGCGCTCGATCCCGGCATGTCGTACGACGAGCCGGGCGGACACCAGACGCTGCGCCGGGTCCAGCTGTACGGTCTGGTCGCCCGGCTCGGCGACCTGAACCCGCTGCTGGTCTCCGAGGTGATCCGGGACCTGACGCTCGCCACCGGCGACTGACCACCGCGCCGACGGTCTCACCCACCGGGATCTCAGACACTGAGACGGTACGGTCGCCGTGAGCGCAGCGTGACGAGCGCTCCTCCGGACGTACCCCCTGGTCATGGTTTGGTGGTTTTTGGGAAGGGCGGTGCGGCCCCAACCGGTGAGCCCGGCGTCATCGGCGATCGGGTAGTCTTGGCGACCGGGCCGAGAGGCGCTGCGACGGGGCCCGCCCCCGCCACGCTCGACCTGGATCAACATGTCAAGGGCGCCTCCGAGACAGACTTCGGAGGGGGTCGACAGTGAGTGACACCACGCGTATCGATGCGTTGAAGCAGCTGCTGAGCGAGCGGATCGTGGTCCTCGACGGCGCCTGGGGCACCATGCTCCAGGCCGCCAAGCTCGCCCCCGAGGACTACGCCGGGCCGATGGTCCCGGCCGACCACCCCAAGGACGTCGTCGGCGACCCGGACCTGCTCATCCTCACCCGCCCGGACATCATCCTCGACGTCCACCGGCAGTACCTCGCCGCGGGCGCGGACATCACCACCACGAACACGTTCACCGCGACCAGCATCGGCCAGGCCGACTACGGCCTGGAACACCTGGTCCGCGAGATGAACGTGCAGGGTGCCCGGCTCGCCCGGCAGGCCGCGGACGAGGCCGGCGGCAAGTGGGTCGCCGGTTCCGTCGGTCCGCTCAACGTGACGCTGTCGCTGTCGCCGCGCGTCGACGACCCCGCCTACCGCGCGGTCACCTTCGACCAGGTCAAGGCCACCTACGCGGAGCAGATGTCGGCGCTGGTCGAGGGCGGCGTCGACATCTTCCTGATCGAGACGATCTTCGACACGCTCAACCTGAAGGCCGCGATCTCGGCCGCGCGTGAGGTCGCGCCGCAGATCCCGCTGTGGATCTCCGTGACGATCGTCGACCTGTCCGGGCGCACGCTGTCCGGGCAGACCGTGGAGGCGTTCTGGCGGTCCGTCGAGCGCGCCGAGCCCCTCGCGGTCGGTGTGAACTGCTCGCTGGGCGCGGCGGAGATGCGGCCGCACGTGGCGGAGCTGGCCAAGCTGTCCAACGTGTACGTGTCGTCGCACCCGAACGCGGGCCTGCCGAACGCGTTCGGCGGCTACGACCAGACGCCCGCGGAGACCAGCGCGCTGGTCGCCGAGTTCGCCGAGTCCGGGTTCGTCAACATCGTCGGTGGCTGCTGCGGCACGTCGCCGGCGCACATCGCGGCGATCGCGTCGGCCGTGCGGTCGTTCCCGCCGCGCGCGATCAACCCGCCGGCGCCGACCACCCGGTTCTCCGGGCTGGAGCCGTTCGAGATCGGGCCGGACACCGGCTTCGTCATGATCGGTGAGCGGACCAACGTCACCGGGTCGGCGAAGTTCCGCCGGCTGATCGAGGCCGAGGACTACCAGGCCGCGGTCGACGTGGCCCTGGAGCAGGTGCGCGGCGGCGCGAACCTGCTGGACGTGAACATGGACGCGGACCTGCTCGACAGCGAGCGGGCCATGACCACGTTCCTCAACCTGATCGCGACCGAGCCGGAGGTCGCCCGGATCCCGGTCATGATCGACAGCTCGAAGTTCTCCGTGCTCGAAGCGGGCATGAAGTGCGTGCAGGGCAAGGGTGTCGTCAACTCGATCTCCCTGAAGGAGGGGCCGGAGTCGTTCCTCGCGCAGGCCCGGGTGATCAAGTCCTACGGGCTCGGCGCCGTGGTGATGGCCTTCGACGAGCAGGGGCAGGCGGACACCACCGAGCGCAAGGTCGCCATCTGCGGGCGCGCCTACGACCTGCTGGTGTCGGAGGCCGGGTTCGCGCCGGAGGACATCATCTTCGACCCGAACGTGCTCGCGGTCGCGACCGGCATCTCCGAGCACAACGGGTACGCGAAGGCGTTCATCGACGCGCTGCCGCTGATCAAGGAGCGGTGCCCGGGCGCGCGTACGTCCGGCGGCATCTCCAACCTGTCGTTCGCGTTCCGCGGCAACGACGTGGTCCGCGAGGCCATGCACTCCGCGTTCCTGCTGCACGCGGTGCGCGCCGGCCTGGACATGGGCATCGTCAACGCCGGTCAGCTCGCCGTCTACGCCGACATCCCGGCCGACCTGCTCGAGCTCGTCGAAGACGTGATCTTCGACCGGCGGCCGGACGCCACCGACCGGCTCGTGACGTTCGCGTCCACCGTCACCGGGTCCGGCACCAAACGCGAGATCGACCTGTCCTGGCGCGAGGGCACGGTCGCGGAGCGCCTGTCGTACGCGCTGGTCCACGGCATCGTCGACTACGTCGAGGCGGACACCGAGGAGGCCCGGCAGGAACTGCCCCGGCCACTCGACGTGATCGAGGGTCCGCTGATGGACGGCATGAAGGTCGTCGGTGACCTGTTCGGCTCCGGAAAGATGTTCCTGCCGCAGGTCGTCAAGAGCGCCCGCGTGATGAAGCGCTCCGTGGCCTACCTCGAGCCGTACATGGAGAAGGAGAAGGCGTCCGGCCGCGGGCAGGGCAAGGT